>CALKPY010000164.1 GCA_937991435.1 uncultured Acidimicrobiales bacterium | reverse complement strand
ACGCGCACTGCGCTACCAGTTCGACCAAACCATGCATCGGTTCGCCGGCGGCGAGGGAATCTGGTACCACGATGATCACGTGTTCTTTACCACCAAAGGTGATCAGCGAGTCTGGGAACTCAACGTGGTCGACGACGCGCTGCGCGTTATTTGGCAGGGCGATGCAACTGACCCTGAACGCGACCAGTTGACCGGTGTGGACAACATCACTGTCGATGCCCGGACGGGAGATCTGTTCGTGGCTGAGGACGGCGGCAACATGGAGCTGGTGATCATTACTGCAACGGGCGAGGTGGCTCCCTTTCTGCACCTTCCTGATGAACGGGGTTCAGAAATCACGGGACCGGTCTTCAACCCGAGCGGCGACACGCTGTACTTCAGTTCCCAACGGGGAGGCCCGGCTGGGCGCGGCGTGACCTACGCCGTGACGGGACCCTTTCGGGGCATCGATGCTGCTGCGGCACTTTCGCAACCGGGCATGCCGGTCCGAGGCGCCGCTCTGGATTCATCCGAACCCACCTCGGCAACAGCAGTGCCCGAAACCGCCATACCCACGCCATTCGACGCGGCAGGTGCAACAGATCCCGACGGCACCGCAGCAAGTGCGGGTGGTGATGGCGAAAGAGTCCCGGGAGCACCTGGCAGCGACGTTCCGACGGCTGGAGCGGCGCTTGACGCGGTGACCAACAGCAGTCGGTCGGGGGTCGTATTGGGCGGTATCGCCGCGATGGCCGCCGTTGGACTTGCGGCGGTTGCGATTCGTCGCCGCAATGCCCGCGGAGGCAAACCGCCCGCAATGGGCGAAGATGAGGTGCTGTGAGCCCGGCCAGCCCCCCAACGACCGACCTGCAGTCGACGCTTCAGAACGATTTGTTGCGATCGCTGCCGGCTTCGCCACCGACCTATGACCCGGCAACGCGGCTGTTTGCCCCGATGCCAGAGCCGCAACCCGTCGCCGTGCCGGTTGCGATTGCCGAACCATGGTGGGCAAAACCCGGACCGTTAGCTGCGATTGCTGCGGCCATAGCGCTCCTCGTCGCCGCGAGCGTCGTGCTGGCGTTTGTGCTGCTCGATGATGAACCCGAGCAGCTGGTGTCTCTCGGCGGTGGAAGCTCGATCGTCGGCGGCGAGAACCTCAACCTGCGAGGTGGCGCTCTCGATGTACAAGGCGTGCTTGGTGTCGTGTCCCCGTCGGTCGTTTCGATCGAGACGAATACGACGAGCTTCCGTGGCGTCTTCGGCGGCGCCGGATCGGGCATTGTCATCAGCGAGGACGGGCTGATTCTGACCAATGCGCATGTGATCGAGGGCGCCGATGACATCGAGGTTGTCTTCTTTGACGGCACGCGGGCACCAGCGCGAGTTGTTTCGAGCATCGTGGCTGATGATGTTGCGTTGCTCCAGACCTCAGGTATCTCCGATTCGCTTCCGGCCACGCTTGGATCATCGGAGCAGCTCCTGGTTGGCGACCAGGTTCTCGCGATTGGCAACGCGCTCGGCTTAGGCGGGGATCCGTCGGTCACACTCGGCATCGTCTCGGCAAAGAACCGAGAGATCGATGCCGGCAGATTGTCATTCGAAGATCTTCTCCAAACCGATGCCGCAATCAACCCTGGAAACTCGGGGGGACCGTTGGTCAACGCCGCGGGCGAAGTCATCGGTATCAACACCGCAATTATCGAAGGTTCACAAAATGTCGGCTTCGCCATTGCCGTTGACTCGGTGCTGCCGTTTCTCGATGCATTTGCGTCGGGCGACGCCCGCCTCACGCCCGATACGGCATGGTTCGGAGCTTCGACCCGCGCCGTGCTGCGAGTCAGCGAAGACGACCGCAACGACGCTGGCGTAACGACATCGAGTGGTGCTTTCGTCGTCGACGTTTTCGACGGATCCGCAGCCGACCGAGCCGGGCTCGAAAGCGGAGACGTGATCACCTCGATCAACGGTTCGAGTGTGCAGTCAGCCGAAGACGTGGCCCGTGCGATCCGAGCACTTGACCCCGGCGACACGATTGAACTCACCTGGGAACGTCAGGGCATGCAGCGAGATGCAAGCGTGTCTCTCGGCACGCGAGCCGACGCTGCTGGCGACCGGTGAATCGGAACTGCGTCGAGTCCCTACACTTGGTCAGTCGCTCAAAGTGAGCTGACACAGTCGACACGTGGGAGTGCCTCATGTCAGATACCCAAGTCATGGTGGACGAGAACGGCGAGCAGCTGCCGCCGACCGCACACGTCAAGATCGTGTATCTCGGCCCAACGGCGCCGCACTGGGACTTCCGCAGCGACTTTGGTGATAGCGGATTTGTCGAAGCCTTCAAGATGCGGGTGACTGCCCGTTTGTTGTTGCTTCCGCCACACGATCCGCAGTTCCGCCGTAATCGCGAGCGCGTCAACCGCGACGCTGAGCGCTCGAACATCTTGCTTGAGTGGGACCTCGGCTACGACGAAGAAGACGATCGCTGAGATGGCGGGTGTCGATACGGCACCCCATATGGGCGAACCACGGCTGCTGAATCGGCAGCTGTCATGGCTTGCGTTTAACCGGCGCGTCTTGGCTCTCGCCGAAGACACCTCGTTGCCGTTCGCAGATCGCATGCGGTTCGTGTCGATCTGGGCCCGAAATCTCGATGAGTACTATCAGGTTCGGATTGCCTCGCTGCGAGACGAAGCCGAAAGCGGCTGGACGCACGTGGTCGACGACGGCTACACCGCTCACGAGCAGCTCGATGCGCTGCGTGAAGTCGTTGCCCATCAAAGTCTCGAAGCTCGACACATTGCTTCGACCTTGTGGCGAGATGTCGCTGCCGAGGGAGTCGAATTGCATGCGTTCGACGAGCTTTCTGTCGACGATCAAAGCTGGTTGAGGACCTACTTCCGCGACAACGTCTTTCCCGTTCTCACCCCAATCGCAGTCGATGCTGGACAACCATTTCCCTACATCAGCACGCTGTCGCTGAGCCTGGGCATGATCCTGGTTGACCCGGCAACTCGTGCCGAACGGTTTGCCAGGGTGAAGGTGCCTGCTGACCTGATCGGCCGTCACATCCAGGTAGCGGACACGAACCGGTACGTGCTGGTCGAGCAACTGATTGCCTCGAGCCTGTCCACGTTGTTCCCCGTAACCGAAGTCCTTGAGGTCGCGTTTTTCCGCGTGACTCGCGACGCCGATATTGATGTCACGATCGACCTACTCGACGACTTCGACGACGACTTGCTGTCTGCGGTTGAAATGGGTCTGCGTCAGCGTCGGTTCGGCGCGGTTACCCGACTTGAAATCGAAGCCGGCGCATCGGAGGCGCTCCGACAGATTCTTCGCGAAGAGCTCGACGTCGACGAGGACAGCATCTACGAGATCTCGGGGCCCGTGGACCTCGCGTCGTATTGTGACTTGGATCCGCTGGTCGAGGGGCGACCCGGATTTGTGCTGCCGACGTTGCAGGCCGCGACGCCGGCGCTGTTCAGTGAGGTGTCAGGTCCCGATGAACTCTTTGCTCGGCTGCGCGAACAGGATCAGCTGGTCTTCCACCCCTATGACTCGTTCGACTTAACAGTCGAAGCCTTTATCGAAGCCGCAGCCGCGGACCCCGAGGTGCAAGCAATCAAGATGACGCTTTACCGCACCGGTGGCGACGGAGCGATCGTCGAATCTTTGGTTCGCGCGGCCGAATCCGGCAAACAAGTGGTGGTAGTTGTCGAGCTCAAAGCGCGCTTCGACGAGGCTGCAAACATCAGCTGGGCCCGTCGGCTTGAGACTGCGGGCGTGCACGTGTCGTACGGATTCGTCGCGCTAAAGGTGCATGCCAAGGTCTGCCTGGTCGTGCGGCGCGAGGGGCGTGAGCTTCGGAGCTACTGCCACATGGGCACCGGCAACTACAACAGCCGAACGGCTGGCCTGTACACCGACATTGGACTTTTCACCGCTGAACCATCGTTCGGATCCGATCTCAGCCAGCTGTTCAACTCGCTAACCGGCGTGCACGCGCCCGTTGACTATGAACAGCTGTTTGTCGCTCCGTCTGGTTTACGTGGCCGTTTGATCGGCCTAATCGAACTCGAGGCCGAACACGGCTCAAACGGTCGCATCGTGATGAAGATGAACTCGCTCGTCGATACCGAAATGATCGAGGCGCTCTACGCAGCTTCGTCAGCCGGCGTTCGCATTGAACTGATCGTGCGAGGCATTTGTTGCCTGCGTCCCGGCGTTGCCGGAATGAGCGAAAACATCACCGTTCGCAGCATCGTCGGCCGCTATCTCGAGCATCCCCGAGCTTTTTGGTTCTTGCATGGGGACCACGCACACGAGGCTCAGTTTCTGATTGGTTCCGCCGATCTGATGACTCGCAACCTTGACCGTCGGGTCGAGGCATTGGCACCCGTATACGACCCGGATTGCCAAGCCCAGATGATCGAGTATTTCGAAACCAACCTTCGCGACGATCGGCGAGCTTGGACCCTCGCAGGTTCCGGCGCCTGGTCGCCGCCTGACCCGACCGGATCACACGAAATGCACGTAGAAATGCATGCATGGAGGAGCCACCTATGAGCGTGATCGAAGCTGCCGGAGGTGTGGTCGTCGACCTCAGCCGAAGCAAGCCGCGGTACCTGCTGATCCACCGCGAGCGATACGACGACTGGAGTCTTCCGAAAGGAAAGCTCGAAAAGGGCGAGAAGCACCGTGAGGCAGCCGTGCGCGAGGTCAAAGAAGAGACCGGCCTCGACTGCGAAACGATCTGCAAGCTGAGCGCCTCGCAATACCAGACCCCGAATATGAATCTGAAGAAGGTGCGGTACTGGTTGATGGTGCCCACCGGTGGGGACTTTGAGCCGAACGAAGAAGTTGATGCTGTCACCTGGCTCAAGAAGTCACAGGCGATGACTCTGCTCAGCTACGTGCACGATCAAGCGCTCTTGGTCGAAGCGCACCTCGCGATCAAGGCATTGCGTCGCGATCAAAAAAGGGCCCGCAAGGCCGCCCGCCGAGCGTAAAGACTGAGGGTAAAGCCTGACAATTTGCGCCCTGTTTACCGGCTGTTCACTTGCTTGAAGGTCTAGGGACAGGTCGTCTCCTTACAGTCAATTCGGTGCCACAAGCATTTTGGGCTACGTGGCAGAGGTTCCTTGAAGGAGATTGAGACATGACTGATCGATCGTCGAAATGGCGACTTTTGTGGGCGGTCCTCGCGATGTCGCTCGTTGTCGTCGCGTGTGGCGGTACTGACTCGGCCGACACCGATGCCGACGAAACGTCGTCGAGTGATGACGTCGCTAACGATGCCTCGGTCGAAACGTCCGATGTTGAAGGTCAGATATTCATCTCGGGATCCTCAACTGTCGAACCAGTTTCTGTGCGCGTCGCCGAGCTGTTCGAAGACGTTGCTCCTGATGTCTTTGTTGACGTCGAAGGTCCAGGCACCGGCGACGGCTTCAAGAAGTTCTGCGCCGGCGAGACTGATATCTCAAATGCATCGCGTGAGATCAAAGCCTCTGAGGCCGAGGAATGTGCAGCGGCTGGCATCGAGTTCACCGAAATTTTGGTCGGTATCGATGGCATCGGCGTAATGACCTCTGATCGCAACAGCGCGATTGACTGCGTGACGTTCGGCGACCTCTACGGATTGGTCGGCCCCGAGTCTGACGACGTCGAGTCGTGGGCTGACGCCAATGCCATTACCGGCACCGACTTGCCCGATGCTCCGCTGGACATATTTGGTCCTGGCGAAGAATCGGGAACCTACGACAGCTTTGTTGAGATCGTGATCGAAGATCTCGCCGAGGAGCGTGGACAGGACGCAGCAACCCGGTCGACCTACAGTCCATCGGCTGACGACAACGTGATTTTGTCAGGCATTCAGAGTTCGGACACCAGCATTGGTTGGGTCGGCTTTGCGTTTGCCGACAACGCAACTGGCGTAAAGCTGCTCGATGTCGATGGTGGCGAAGGCTGCGTATCCGCAACCGCCGAGACCATTGCGAGCAACGACTACCCAATCAGCCGGAACCTATACATCTACGTCAACGAGACGAATGCGGCCGACAGTCCAGCGCTTCGGGCATTCATTGACTTCTACGTGACAACCGGCCTTGATGAAGCGGTCTCTGAAGTCGGGTACGTCGAGCTGACCGACGCGGCAAAGGCTGAAGTCATCGCTGCCTGGCAAGGCTGACCTCTGTCCTTCTGCTCTCCCCGAATCCACGGGTCGCAGGACCGTCACCGATTTCTGGTGAAGGTCTCGCGGCTTCGTGGGTCTTGTGGGTCCCGTTCACCCAGACCACTCCACCTGTAGGTTCTCCCCATGACCGACGTCATCGACGACAGCATTCCGCCGCCGCCGCTCACGCTTGACCTGCTCGCTGGGCCGAGCCGGCGTCGGCTCAAAGAACGGCTCATCAGCGCGGTGTTCTTCGCCGCGGCGATCGTGTCGGTCATTATTTCGGTGCTGATCATGTTCAGCCTGGTCCGCGAAGCGTGGACGTTTATCACCGGTGTCGACTGGGGGGTCACCTGGGGCGAGGCTGGCTGGTTCCCTCGCCGCGGCTTGTACGACATGCCGACCCTGCTCGTGTCATCGGTGATCGTGACTGTTGTTGCCATGCTCGTCGCCGGTCCGCTCGGGCTCGGCTCGGCGATCTACCTATCTGAGTACGCCTCGCGTCGGACCCGTTCGATTCTCAAGCCGGTGCTTGAAGTGCTCGCCGGAGTTCCTTCGGTGGTGCTCGGATTCTTCGCCCTGTTCTTTATCAGCCCGCAATTGATCGAGCGGATCGGGCGTAATGCGTGGCTACTGATTGGCGCACTGATCATCGTGACCTACGCAGCCGTTGTTGCCCTATGGGCCCGCCGGCAGTTCGCCGAAGCCACGGTGGCACGAGCGGTCATTATCAAGCGCGTTGTGTGGCTGACGGTGTTCGTGGCCGGTGGACTGCTGCTGGCCTGGTGGGTGCTGTCTGTGGCCGGCGAGGCCGACGCCTTTGCCGTCAAGCGAAGCGGCCAGCTGGCGGCTGCTGCGGTGGGCGTGGGCATTCTGACGATTCCGCTTGTGGCATCGGTCGCTGAAGATGCGCTGGCATCGGTGCCTCGCGAATTGCGCGAAGCAAGCGCTGGGTTGGGCGCCCGCCAGGCAACCACGACGGTGCAGGTTGTGCTTCCGGCTGCGGTTTCAGGAATCGTCGCAGCCTTCATCATCGGCATCTCACGAGCGCTGGGCGAGACCATGGTGGTGTTCATGGCTGGCGGCGCTGCCGACGCTGCACAGTTCACGTCATCGCCCTTCGACGGTGGCCTGACCATGACTGCGGGCATGGCCTCACTCGCAACCGGCACCGACAATGTGGTTGGCGAGGGGCTCACATTTCAGAGCCTGTACTTCGTTGGTTTGGTGCTGTTTCTGCTGACCCTGCTGCTCAACATCGTTGCCGGGCGTTTCGTCGCCCGAGTGCGCGAGCGTTACTAGGAGGCGCCTGATGGCTCTAGGAACGATTGGCGACCAGGACGTCGCATCACGGGTCGAAGCGACCATTCAGCGACGAGGACGCGACGTTCGCGGCACCGGCTTCCGGTTTGCTCTGTTCGCCGCACTCGGTATCAGCACATTGATTTTGGTGATCCTGCTCGTCGATGTGCTCACCGACGGATGGCCAGTCTTGACCGACCGTCTCGGTGATTTCTGGAGTGGCACGCTGCGGTCGCGGTCGTCAGACGACAGCCTGGGTATCAGCCAAGGCATTGTCGGGTCATTCTGGATCGCCGTCTTCGTGGCCGTGCTGGCATTTCCCATCGGCATCGCCGCAGCCGTCTACCTCGAGGAATACGCACCCAGGAACTGGTTCACTTCGGTGCTCGACATCGTGGTTCGCAATCTGGCCGGCGTCCCTTCGGTGGTCTATGGCCTGCTTGGTCTGTTCTTGTTCGTGAAGGGCACCGCGGTCACCAACTGGTTTGTCGACCGGGTGAACAACCGATGGAATGCGTGGTACGGCGAGGACCTCATTGAGCTCGGCCAGAGCACCCTGTTTGCCGGCGGAGTCACCCTTGCTGTGCTGGTGCTGCCGATCGTCATTATCACCGCAGCCGAAGCGATTCGGGCAGTGCCACAATCGCTGCGCGAAGGTGCCTATGGCGTTGGTGCCACCAAGTGGGAAGTGATCAAGAGCCAAGTGCTTCCATTCGCAGCTCCTGGCATTCTCACCGGCACGCTCTTAGCGCTCGCACGCGCCGTTGGCGAGGCGGCACCGCTCATCCTCGTCGGTGCAATCACCGGACGTCTCGCACCGCGCGATTCAATGTTCTCGGGTCTCGAAGACTTCTTTGGCCAGTTCGCAGACCGATTCACCGCCATGCCGATCGTGATTGTTGGATGGGTGCAAAACTCGGGTCGAGACGAGGGCTTTGGGCCCGCTGCCGGCGCGGCGATTGTGGTCCTGCTCGTCTTTGTCATCATCATGAACTCGATTGCAGTACTGCTGCGTAACTACTTTGAGAAGAAGCGAGGCTGACATGGCCGATCTGACAACCGCCATCGCAGTGAAAGAGTCGACGTTGACTACCGAACACGCACTATCACCAGACAGCGGACCAGTGTCTGACGACATGGTCTTCCAAACCCGCGACCTCAGCGTGTACTACGGCGACTTCCGAGCGGTGCGTGACGTCGAACTCGCAATCCCAGAGCGCCAGATCACTGCACTCATCGGCCCCTCCGGTTGCGGTAAATCGACGGTGCTCCGGTCATTCAATCGCATGAACGATCTCATCCCGACGGCTCGAGTTGACGGAACGCTGCTCTACCGGGGCGTGGATCTCTACGCCGACAGGGTCGACCCGGTCGAAGTTCGCAGACGCATCGGCATGGTGTTCCAGAAGCCCAACCCGTTTCCCAAATCGATCTTTGACAACGTGGCCTACGGTCCTCGGATCGCCGGCATACGCAAGAAGGGCGAACTCAACGACATCGTCGAGGCATCGCTGCACAAGGCGGCACTGTGGGATGAGGTTAAGGACCGCTTGAGCGCCTCGGCGACGGGCATGTCTGGCGGGCAGCAGCAACGTCTGTGCATCGCTCGGGCAATTGCGTCCAGTCCTGATGTGCTGTTGATGGATGAGCCTTGTTCGGCGCTCGACCCGATCGCGACGGCCCGCATCGAGGATCTCATGGCCGAACTGAAGAACGACTACACAATCATGATCGTCACGCACAACATGCAGCAGGCGGCGCGTGTCAGCGATCGCACCGCCTTCTTCACCGCCGAAGTTGACATCCATACTGACCAACGAACTGGTCTTCTCGTCGAATACGACCTGACCACGACGATCTTTTCCAATCCCGCCGACGAACGCACCGAGAACTACATCACCGGCCGTTTCGGCTGAGGTATCCATGACAGAACCACTGCGAACCAACTTCCATGGCGACCTCGACGCGGTGCGGGCCGAGGTCGTCCACATGTGCGCCATGGTCACCGAGATGATCCCGCGGGCTACCGATGCGTTTCTCAACAATGATCTCACTGCGGCGCAAAAGCTCATCGACGAAGACGATCTTCTCGATGCAGTCTCGGTGAACCTCGACACCATGTGTACGCAGCTGCTTGCCCTGCAGCAGCCGATGGCCACCGACCTTCGCGAGATCGTCGCAGCGATCCGATTGAACCCCGAGATCGAACGCTCAGGTGACCTTGTCGTCAATATCGCCAAGGCGACTCGCCGAATGTTCGGCACCGAATATCAGCCTCATATCCGAGGACTGATCACCAAGATGAGTGTCGAAGCTCAACGTATGTTCCGCCTCGCTGGCGAGGCCTATGAGGGACGCGACGTCGCGCTTGGCGCTGCGCTCGACGACATCGACGACCGTCTTGACGAGTACGCGAACGACCTTGTTGCTGCGGTGCTGAGCGACCACAAAGCCCACGAACGCGATCCCCAGACATCGATCCAGATGGCGCTACTTGGCCGTTTCTACGAGCGCGTCGGCGACCATGCGGTCAACGTCGGCGAGTGGGTCCGCTTCATCGTCGAAGGGTGGACCCCAGAGCAGGCTGGAGCCCAGCGGGCCATGGCACGTATGAACCAACAGTCGACCACACCGGCGGCTCCGGCCGACGAACAGGAATGAGTCGATCCCCACGATGACGAAACGACGAGTACTCGTCACCAACGATGACGGCATCGACGGCGAGGGGCTGCACGTGCTCGTGGCCAGTCTGGTGGCTGGCGGCTATGCCCCCATCGTGGTTGCGCCAAACGCGGAATACAGCGGGGCAGGAACCTCGATTGTGGGAATGGCCAGTGCGTCGCCGATGATTGGCATGGAACGTCGCACGCTTCCGGCTAGCCCCGATGTCGAAGCGTGGGCGCTTGATGGACCGCCCGCTCTGTGCGTTCTTGCCATGTTGCGCGGAGCGTTCGGTGCGCTTCCTGACTACGTGGCATCGGGCGTGAACTACGGACTGAACACCGGGCCTGCGGTCATGCATAGCGGCACCGTGTCGGCGGCCATGACGGCGAAGCGTTGGAATATTCCGGGCGTCGCAGTCAGCGCTGAATACAACTCGATCGAAGACGGACCGCTGCGGTTCGATACTGCCGCTGACCTTGCGGTCAAACTACTCGACCAGCTTGTTCCCGGTTCTGACACGGTCTTGAACCTGAACGTTCCCTGCTGCGCGGTCGACGACCTCGCCGGTGTCGTGGCCGCACCACTCGCGCCCCGTTCGCGGTACGCATCGAAAGTCGAGTCGACCGACGGGGGAGTGCTCGCGATGAGCTACTCGATCACCGACGCAGTGGTTCCCGATGGCACAGACACCGACATGATCGAAAAGGGGTTCGCGACGGTGACGAGTCTCGAGGCCATTCGCGGCACCGACGCATCGGCGTTGGTGGCAGGGCTGATCGCCGCAGACTGACATGACTCTGCTCATCGCCATCGTGGCAACGGCGCTGTGCGTCGGCCCGGTCGCCGTGTGGCTGGCGAAGCGAACGACGACCCGACGGATCAATACGCGGATCGGTGGGCGAGCCGGGCACGACCCGGTACATGAGCACCAACGGCTGCTCGCAGCCAGTGCCGCCACAACGGCAAAGGCAGAACTTGTCGCCGACCAGCTTCGGCTGTCACTCAACTCGGTCGCGGCTGCGGTCGTATTTGTGAACCAAAACGGCGATGTGGTCTTCCGCAGCCAATCGGCCGACGAGCTGACGACCCTTGCTCATCAGCAGATATTGCTCAATGTGACCATTGCGGATGCGGTTGCTCAGGCTCTCGATGGATCCGAGGCCCGTCGCGAACTCGACGTCACAGGGCCGCCGAGTCGACGTCTTCACGTGCAGTCCTCGCCGGTCTGGTCCGGAGATAGCGCCGCCGGTGCTGTCGCGGTCATCAATGACATCACCGAGACCTACCAACTCGACCAGACCCGGCGAGATTTCGTGGCCAACCTGAGCCACGAGCTGCGCACGCCGATCGGGGCATTGAGCCTGCTCGTCGAAATGCTCGATGGCGAATCCGATCCGCAAACGCGGGACAGTTTGACCACACGGGCCTTGTTCGAGACCGACCGTTTGGCTGCCACAATCGGCGATTTGCTCGAACTCAGCAGCATCGAGGCAACGTCGACGGCAACCTTTGACGACGATGTGGACGTCGGCCAGTTGGTGTCCGAAGCGATTGATCGCACCCGTGTAGCCGCAGAGTCGGCAAAGGTCGCCGTGTCTGTCGTGCTTCGCCCTGAAACAATCAGGACCGTCGGGAATCAAAGTCAGTTGCTGACCGCGCTCGTAAACCTGGTCGAGAACGCAATCAACTACAGCCAAGCTGGCGATTCGGTCACCGTTCGTGCCGGTATCGACGACAGCGGCTCCAACGTCATCGTCACGGTGACCGACTCGGGCCCAGGCATACCCGCTCGTGATCTCGATCGAGTGTTCGAGCGCTTCTACCGGGTAGACCGGTCCCGCGACTCTGCTACGGGTGGCACCGGTATCGGCCTGTCAATTGTGCGACACGTCGCGCTGAATCACGGCGGCTCGGTGAAGGTGCGATCCTTCGAAGGTGAAGGTTCTACGTTCACGGTGCAGGTCCCGCTGGTCACGGGAACCCCGCAGTGTCAGGATCCGATTGTGAACCCACGACCGGTCAGCGCAGCACAGCAGTGAGTGCCGAATCGGCGCGGCCAACTCGAGTGCTGATCGTTGAAGATGAGGAATCGTTCCTCGAAGCACTGCGAATCGGTCTTGGCCGTGAGGGGTTTGCCGTTGACGTCGCTCGCGACGGACGCGACGCGCTGGCTCGCTTTGCGGCGGTTGAACCCGACATCATCTTGCTCGACATCATGTTGCCGCGGCTGTCCGGAATCGACGTGTGCCGCGAGATCCGAACTACCAGTGATGTGCCAATCATCATGGTCACCGCCAAAGGCGAAGAAATCGATGCGGTGCTCGGGCTCGAAATTGGGGCCGACGACTATGTCACCAAGCCGTACCGGTTTCGAGAGTTGGTGGCTCGCATGCGAGCGTTGTTGCGGCGGTCGGCTTCGGACAGCGAACCGAAAACCGCGGGCCCGGTCGTCGGCGGACTGGCGGCTCCGGTTGTCGTTGGTGCAGTGCGTATCGACCCTGCTCGCCATGAGGTTGCGGTCGACGGCCAGCAAGTCGACTTGCCGCTCAAAGAGTTTCAACTACTCGAAGCCTTGATGTCTCGAGCTGGACGCGTGGTCGTGCGAGACCAGCTCATCGACGAGGTCTGGGGTCATGACTATGTCGGTGATACCAAGACACTCGACGTACATATCAAGCGTCTGCGAAGCAAGATCGAGGCCGATCCGTCGACACCGGAGCGAATCGTGACCATCCGGGGCCTCGGCTACAAGTTCGCCGATTAGATTGCCCAGGTGAGCGACGAGCCAGGCTGGAGGCCACTTTCTAAGCCCGACCGCCGTTCCGCGAACTCGCCCGGCGAACAATCACCGGATCAGCCGGTCTCTCGGCAGCGGCGAACCGACAGCGCAAGTCGGGTGTTTTCCCAACGTCTGAACACCGACGGGTCTGCGGTTGTTACGCCGTTTGTGCGGCTGGCTCGCACCCACGCGTTCCACGCTGCCGGCGACGCGATTGTGGCTATTGCCCTCGCAGGTTCGCTTTTCTTCTCGATCGACCCGTCCGCCGCCCGATCCAGAGTGCTGCTCTATCTGGTCTGCACGCTTGCGCCATTCGCGCTCGTTGGTCCGGTCATTGGTCCGACTCTCGACCGCATGCGTGGCGGTCAGCGACTGATGATCATCATCACGTTGGCCGCGAGGGCGGTGCTGATGGTGTTGATGATCCCGAACATCGACAGCTTGTGGCTGTTCCCCATTGCATTCGCACAGCTCGTTTTGGGAAAGACATATTCGATCGCCAAGGCCGCAACCGTGCCAACGACGGTTGAATCCGACGACGAGCTCGTCGACAAAAATGCGCGTCTCGCGGTGCTATCTGCACTCTCCGGGTTCGTGGGTGCAGCGCCCGCGCTGGCGTTGCAGTCGCTTTTCGGTTCATCGATCACGCTTGGGTACGCGTTCATCATCTACATCTTTGGCCTGACCGCTGCGCTCAAATTGCCGCGGGTGGCTGTGCGCGCCTCGGAGATCTCTGCCGAAGAACTCGATATGCGCTCGACGGGCATTCGGCTCGCCGCGTCTGCGATGTCGATCTTGCGCGGCGTTGTCGGCTTCATGTTCTTCATGCTTGCGTTTGCGTTCCGGGGTGGTGCCGACGGCATTGATCTCAGTGGCGCTGGAGGGGCAGCTGGCGCAGCGGTCAAACAGGCAATGGGCTTTGAGCTTGGAGCAGGGTCGAGTGAACCAGCGTGGAAACTTGGTTTGCCGCTGGCGTTCTGGGGTGTCGGCATTTTGGTCGGCAACGTCGTCGCCCCACGGGTGCGCGAGCGGGTTGCTGAAGAACGCATGATCCTGGGCGGTCTCGCAGCAATTGCAGCAGCGGCGGTCGCCGCAGTGTGGGCTGGTGGTCTCAACGGTGCAGTTCTGCTTGCGTTCGTCGTCGGAAGCGCACCCTCGGTGTCCAAGCTTGCGTTCGACTCGGTCGTGCAGCGCGATGCACCTGGCGCCAATCAGGGCGCGACGTTTGGACGTTTCGAGACGCGTTTCCAGATCGCTTGGGTTCTGGGTGCCCTTGTGCCGGTGGTGCTCCGGATCCCGTTGCGTTTGGGCTTTGTGGTCGTGGCTGCGGCCTCGATCTTTGCGGCCGTCACCTACTACCTCGGAAGTCGAGCGGTGAGACAGGGCGTCGTCCCCGAGAATCTTGGCTCGATGTTGCGCCGAGACCGCAGCAACTCGACGCCGGCGCGCCAGCCGGCTCATCCCGGCGCCGACGGTGGCCCGGCCACAGATCCCGCTGCGGTGCCCCCACCGGGCGAGCGGCCCGGAACGCCACACACGCACTCGTCCACGAACGTGCGGTCGTCACAGGCTGACGACCTGGCGCTCACGCAGGACCGATCTCGGTTTACGCCGCAGAGTGCACCGACGATCGTGCAGCACGCGATTGATCCCTACGCCGATGCCTTTGCCGAGTCCACGATTGAACCGCCGCATTGGGTGAACACCCCACCGGTCGGCCAACCCGACTCGGCGAGTGGACAAAGCGCCACAACACCATGGTTGCGTGGGCACCGGGCCGACTATGCACACCCGTCGCAGAGCGGTGCAGACCAGTCGCAGAGCGGTGCAGACCAGACACCCACCGGTTTGGAGCGAACCGATGGCGACAGTGATGGGTCGATGTGGAACGACGGCGAACCCGATGGGGATGACCGCGACGAGTTCTGATCGGCGCGAGTCGTGATTCTGCAACACGTCACGTCGGCTCGAGCACCGGGTCAAACGCTGGCTATTCCTCTTCGCCGGCCGATCCCAGTTCTTGGTCGATGTCGATACGGGCGAGCCACAGCCCGGGAGCGTCGATGTCGTTCGGGGTGGGCAGATTCTGGGCCGAATGCCACAGGCGTTGCAGGGCTGCTTCTCCGCCGCGTTCGATGACGCCGTCGACGAAGGCCCGGCCCCGGTCGTAACAGGTTTGGTCAAGTTCCAAGCCGAGCATGCGTTCGAGGAACCGGTCGCTAGGGCCGGCGGTTACTCGACGGCGGCGAGCTGCTTCGGCGAGCATGTCAAAACTGCCGATCAGTTGGGTGCCGATCTGGTCCATCATGTGATCGGCCCATCCGACAATCGCGGCGAGTAGTGCGGAGATCTCGGGGAGCATGGCTCGCTGGCGGTCGCTTTGCATGACGCCCATGAGTGCCTCGGGGTCGTTCATCAGACCTTCGAGTGAGTCCATCGATTCGGCATCGATCGAGCCGGGGTTCATCGGGTCGAACCCGCCCAGCTGATTTCCGAGTGCTGCGGGGTTTGATTCGAAGGCGTCGACATAGCGAGACGTCAGCTCGGCGAGTCGCTCGCTGACGTGCGGCAAACGCATGACGGCATGGTGCACATAGGTGTGCAGACAGATCCACATGCGAACGTCGTCGACCGGCACGCTCCACTCGTCAGTGAATGCCACGAGGTTCGCATGGACGACCAGAAGCTCGCCTGCCTCGCCCCTGGGTAGCGGCAGGTCATACGAACCGAGGTTGCTTCGCGACAGGTTGCCGACCATCGACCCAGCGGTCATTGCGAGCATGGTTGGGCCAAGCATGCTCATGATCTGTTTCATGAAGTCGGCGCCCATGCCGCTTGCGCCGCCGAAACCGCCCAGACCCTCAAGTCCGGGGATCTCGGGCATGGACCCCATGTCGCCGAGCTCATCGAGCTGAGACGCGTTTGCACCTAGGTCTCGGGTGATTGCTTCGCCCATGGTTTCGAGCAGCGGCCGATACGCGTCGATCGTGTTCAATGCCCACTCGTGGCGAGTGGCTGGACGGATCACGGGCGGAGTTCCGTCGCTGACGCGCAAACCGGTCACGTTATTGACGTGCAGTTCTGCGACCCGAGCCAACTGCTCATAGGCAATGCGGTCGGCCGGGTCAACGTTTGGTTCGGTCTCGGACCCAGTCGCGATCGCTCCTGCGATCTGACGGGCCTGGGCCCAGGGGTCACCACCCGGTCCGCCAAGTCCTTGTCCACCAAATAGGCCGCCGAGGTTTCCGAAGAACGGCATGCCGCCGAAAGGGTTGCCCTGCGAACCGCTGTCGTCGCTCATTGGTGGCATCGTAGGCTCGACCACAGAGCTTCGGCATTCGCCGGGCCAGCGTTGCCGGGCCGCTTGTCGACCTGGCAGGTTCGTCATCTCGACGAGGAGTCAATCTCATCACCATGCGAGTCGTAGTCACCGGTGTTGCCGGTTCGGTCGGATCACGAGTAGCGGCATCGCTCGTGGCATTGCCCGACGTTGACGTTGTCGGTATCGATCGGGTTCGCCGCAACGTCGAAGGGTTGACGTCCTACCACGTCGGTGATTTGCGCAACCTTGACCTCGAACCTCTGCTCGCCGAGGCAGACGCGGTCGTGCATCTCGCTTCGGCTTACGGCAGCGACGAGTTCGTTGATGCATCGGTGCACGACACTCGCGCAACCCGTGTTGTGCTCGATGCCGCTGCGTTGGCTGATGTCAGCCAGTTCGTTTTGCTGTCAAGTGCGATGGTGTACGGGGCGCGCGACGAGAACCCGATTCCGCTTACGGAGCTGGCGCCAATCGCACCAAATCCGCTGGCGTTCGCGGAGAACAAAGCCACCCTTGAGAGGTTGGCGCTCGAGTGGGAAGCCGAGACCGGCGCAGCGTTGACCATCCTGCGGCCAACGACTGCCGTCGCTTCGCAAGGGTCGAGTTGGGTGGCTCGGACCTTGCAACTGGCCGCGGGGTTGGGCAGCGACAGCAATCCGCACATGCAGTTCCTGCATCTCGATGATCTCGCCGAGGCTGTCGTGGCAGTGGTCCACGCGTCGGCACCGGGAGTGTTCAACGTCGCTCCAGACGGGTGGGTGCGCGCCGACGAGGTCCGCCAGCTGTCGGGTAGAACCCCTCGGCTGCCAATTCCCAAGTCGGTCGCGGACCAAATCGTGCGATTGTCGTGGGAGGCCGGTGTTGTTGCCACACCGCCGGGGATCATGAACTACGCAACATTCTCGTGGGTCGTCTCGAACGACGCGATTCGAGCGCTGGGCTGGAGCCCCCAGCATTCGAACGTCGAGGCCTATGTCGAGGGCTATGACGCGCGGCCATGGGCGATGTTGAACGCCAAGCGTCGACAACAAATCGCGCTATCCGGGACGGCTGCGGCGACTGCGGCGATCGGACTGATTGCCAGATCGTTGACCCGGCGGTTTCGAAGCTGAGATTCAGTTGCCGTACGAGTCGAGCGTCACGCTGACCATGCGACGTTCACCGAATCGGGTGACCGTGAGATCGATCTGATCGCCAGGCCGATGATCGGCGAGTTCTGACCACCAGACCGAATCGGCAGACAAGTCCACCCCGTTGACCGAGTCGATCTTGTCGCCCACTCGCAATCCGTAGATGTCGGCGGGCGAATCGGGGACCACGCTGACAACATTGACGGTGCCAGCAGACGGGTCGACCGTAATGTCGAGCCCAAACCACACGTGGGACACACTGCCGGTCCTGACGAGGTCTGCGATGACCCGCTCGGCAAGAAAGACCGGTGTGACGAGAACCTGGCTCGTGTCGTCCGATTGGATCACTTGTGTGACCAGCCCTACGACTCGACCATCGGCATCGAGGATTGCGGCCCCTGGTACTGCGCCTGCACCCGCAACGGTGACTCGCGCCGCGGCTGGGCTGGCCGATCGTCCCTCGACGTTCGCTGTCGCCACAATCTCACCTTGTTGAAGGGTGCGAGAGGGGTGGTCGATGACCTGCGTCGCAAACCCATGGTTGGGCGTATGGTCGGTCGCGAAGGCGATCGCAGGCCGGCCGCTGTCGACAATTTGCACGACAGCAATGCCAGAACGGACGTCGCTGCCGATCACTTCGGCGCGGAACCGGCTTCCGTCGTCGGTCCACGCGAGCACATAGTCGGCATCGGCGATGAGCGACGAACTTGTGGCGATGTGGCCATCTTCGGTCACAAAGAATCCGCTGCCGTCACGCATGCCATCGGTGGTGGCTGCCTGGATGCGGGGGAGCGATGCCATGATGTCAGGCGGAAAATCGGCGGCAGACGCAACGGCCGGATCAATTGGATCCGAAGCCGGCACAATCGACTGCTGGTCCACGACCGCCGGTGCGGGTGCCGTTGCGCTGCCGACCACAAGCGTGGCTGTAGACCCGCCACCGGTGGACATCAGCCCGCCAAGCAGTGCGGCACCGCAGACGAACATTGCGATACCAGTGAGTGCAAGCCGGCGACGATTCGCTGGCTCGCCACCATCGGTGCCTCGATCGACAGATCCAAAGCCAGCACCGACAGCGGGAAGTTCAACGGTTTCCGCACGCTGCGCGGCGACCATGCCCGCGATCTCACTGGGATGTCGCCACAGTCGATCATCGACGTGTGGGGGCACCCGAAAGGTCTCAGGGTCATCGCCGAACAGATCATCGTGATCATGTTCCTGCACGGACGAGACACTACTTCGGCGAGTCCGCGGGTGTACCGCGGTCACCTACCCTGGGCCGAGTGCAGGGTGTGACAGACGGCGATCAACAATGTGTCGGCGATGACTGGGTTGGGTTGTCGACCGAACCGCTTCCGGTGACCGATGTGCTCGAGTGGGCACATCGACCTGACTGCGGTGCCGTTGTGCTGTTCTCAGGTGTCGCACGCGACCACAGCGGCGATCGAGGGGGCGTCGATCAGCTCGAGTACGAGGCGTATGAATCGCAGGTAACCCCCCGACTCGCTGAACTGGTTGCCGAAACTCGGCGCAGGTGGCCCGCTGTCGGGCGTCTGGCCATGCTGCACCGCATCGGTGAACTGGTGATTGGCGACAGTGCTGTTGTCGTAGTGGCGAGTTCGCCTCATCGCCCCGATGCGTTCGCGGCTGCACGATTCGCAATCGACGCGCTCAAGGCCACGATCCCGATCTGGAAGCGTGAACGATGGACTGACGGTGAGAGCTGGGGGCTCGAAGCCCAGCACATCGTCGAGGTCGGTGATTTGGCGAATGTGAACGCCGAGGCCGATGGTTCCATTACGCTCTCCGGCTACCCGACGTAACAAGGAAACGACGCGTGTCGCCACTTGCCTTTCTGGCCATACCACTGGTTGTGTTCATTGTCGGTTCTTGCGCGCTGTTGCTCAAGGCTCGGTTCGCGACCCACGATTTGCGTGCTCGGCGAGCCCCAGATGAGCTTCAGGCAGTTGTTCCCGTGCTGGAACAGCAGCGTCAGCAAGGGTGGAACGTCGGCGCCACCAACGTCTCACACCGGAACTGATCCCTGGCACGCGACCTGGCAATCGACCTCGGCACGGCGAACACACTCGTCTACGCCAAGGGGAAAGGCATCGTTCTTAACGAGCCTTCTGTCATCGCGCTAAACCAGAAGTCCGGCGAGGTGCTGGCGATGGGGCATCAGGCGTGGGAAATGATTGGACGTACGCCGCAGTACATCGTTGCTGTGCGACCACTGCGCAAGGGCGCGATCACCGACTTCGACGTCACCCAACGCATGATCCGGCTGCTGCTCGAACGAGCTGGCGTGAACCGCTTCAACCGCCCCCGTGTCGTGATCTGTGTGCCGTCAGCGATCACCCCGGTCGAGCGCCGAGCGGTGGTCGAAGCTGCCCGACGTGCCGGTGCGGCCGAAGCGCAGCTCATCGAGCAACCGCTAGCAGCAGCCATCGGCGCTGATCTTCCAATCAACGAACCGGTCGGCTCGATGGTTGTCGATATCGGCGGCGGAACGAGCGAGTCGGCGCTGCTCTCGATGGGCGGCGTTGTCGCACTCGAAGCCGTGCGAGTCGGTTCGTTCGACCTCGATGCTGCAATTCAGCAATACGTGCGACGCGAGCATGGCATTGCAATCGGTGAACGAACCGCTGAAGAGATCAAGATTGTCACCGGGTCTGCTGCCTATACCGAAGGTGAAGTGCAGGCCCAGGTTCGTGGGCGCCAGCTGATGACAGGGCTTCCCGAGACGATCGTTCTCAGCCCCGCTGACGTACGGGCTGCGGTCGAAGAGCCGGTGTCGGCGATTATCGACTCGGTGCTGTCGTGTCTTGCACAGGCCCCACCTGAGCTCTCACAAGACCTTTTGGTTACTGGCATTCATCTAGTGGGCGGCGGATCGCTGTTGCGCGGTTTCCGTGAACGGCTCACGCGCGAGTCTGAAGTACCAGTGCGATTCGTCGACGCTCCGCTCGAGTGCGTGGTGCTCGGTGCCGGTCGCTGCATCGAAAGCTACGAAGCTGTCAAGGCAATGTTTATGAACAGCGGCCGTCGCTGAGTGTGTATGAACAGCGGCCGTCGCTGAGTGTGTATGAGCAGCGGCCATCGCTGAGCTATTCGGCGTAGGCACCGGGATCGGCCGGCCGTTCGAGAACCCGACCGACTTCAAGAAGATCCTCGGCGGCCTGACGGACCTGCCAGTCCTTGTCCTCAAGGCTGACGTGCAGCTGTGCTTCGGCCCGCGGATCATCGAAAGCAGCGAGCGCCAGGGTGGCCCGTCTGCGTACCGTGACACGGTCCGAACATGCTGCAAGCACGGCGTCGAGCCCAGCTGGGTCGCCGATCGCTCCGAGGGCCGCGGCGGCCGATTCGCGGCACAACGGGTCGTGGTGGCTGACCGCGATCTGACTCAGTTCGATGATCGGCGGCGAGGTCGACCAGTGGATCTCGCCACACGCGAATGCCGCAACTTCGACGACTTGATCAACCGGATCATTGAGCAGACGGGTTGGATCACCACCGTCGACAAGATGTGATAGCTCAGCGGCTCGGGCCCGCACCCGAGGACTATCGTCGCCGAAGCAGGCTTCGAGGTCGGCGAGCGTTGCCTGACCGAGCCGAATCAGTGATCGCACGGCGACGGCGCGAACCTCGGCCGTGGGGTCCGCGAGGGCGCTGCGGGCAGTCGCTGCATCGCCGGTATGGCCTGCGATCGCAATCTCCGCGCATCGCTGGTTTGCCTGGGGAGCTGGGCCGTCGAACTGCTCGGCAGGCACTCAGCCTGCCAAGGTCTCAAGCAGCACCCGTGCCGTGGCGATGACAAGCAACGTCACCCCGGCCAGCGCTGCGCCCAGCGCAACGACGACGAATAGCAAAAGGACCGCTGCGCGAACTCGGATGTACCACGGGGTACGGGCATCGGGTCCGACGATCGCACGGTGAGCGTTGAGCGGGTCCCGCCCGGGACGCTGACGCCGCGCGGTTGGTGACGTCGAACCCGTCACCGACTTCTTCGATGCGCGCTGAACGTGGTCGAAGAGAAGCGCCTGGCGCGAGGTGGCACCACGGTGCACACGATCTAGCGTTGTAGCTACGAGCGGGGTCGGGCCATTCAGGTGCCCGAACGCCTGGTTCGCAACCAGAAGGATCACGGTGACTGACACCACCAACAGCGCTGACACAACACCGCCGACTGTACCCGCAGGTGATTCAGAGGTCGGTGCAGCTCCGCCAGCGACCGCCTGGGAGCCTCGAACGGTCAGCCGCCGGCGAGCTATACCGCGACGAGTGGGCTACGTGGTGGTGAGCGTGATCGCTGTTGCGGCGGTGGCGTCGTCGTTCATTCCGCTTCCGTTTTACCGCATCTCTCCAGGGTCGGTGTACGACACGATTGGGCGGGTCGAGGTCCTTGGCGAGACCGCCTTTCCCCCTGATGGAGAGATCGGTTTTGTAACGGTCTCGCAGACAGCGAACATCTCGATATGGCAATGGGTCGATGCGAAACTTGATCGGACCCTTGAGATCAAACATGAAGATGAAGTCAACGGCACCCAGACCGCAGACGAGAAGCGGGCGCAGGATCGTCGACGCATGCAGCTGTCAAAGAACTCTGCGGTCGTCGTTGCTCTTGAGCGTCTGGGCTTCGATCTGATTGTCACCCCGCTCGGCGTCGAGGTGTCAGCCGTGTTTGATTGCACTGGCGCCGATGGTCTGCTCGGTACGGGTGACTTGATCGTTGGTCTTGACGACGCCGAGATTCTGGATATGGACGACTTGGTCGGCGAGCTAGCCGGTCGCGAGATCGGCGACACGATCGAACTTCTGGTCGGACGTCTCGATCCTGATGACATTGCCCGGACCAGCGAAACCGAGACGGTTGAGCTCACGCTTGGCTCGGCCAACGATCCCTGTCTCGACGATGACGTTCGCTCGGACGAGGAGCGAGCGTTCATCGGCATCGGTACCAGTCCCTACACACGCGAGGACTTGCCATTCGAAGTCAACATTGACACCGGGAGCGTCGGGGGCCCATCGGCGGGCCTTGCGTTCACTTTGGCGATCCTTGATGTCTTGACCGACGGTGAGATGACGAATGGCGTCAACGTTGTTGCAACCGGAACCATCTCTCGAGATGGAAATGTGGGACCGGTCGGAGGAGTACGACACAAGGTGGTCGCGGCCGAACGAGCAGATGGTGATCTCTTTCTTGTGCCGGTCTGTTGTGACAACTGGGCTGACACGGTGACCGGTGAGCCGCTCGATCTTCCAACCAATTACGAAGAAGCACTGGAGTACCGCGACGACATCACGGTGGTGGGTGTCGCAACACTCGATGATGCGTTGCGTGCAATTGGCGCTGCTGGCGGCGATGTGAGCGAATTTTTTCCTGAGGACCTAAGCGGCGAAGCAGAGGGCTAAACGGATCCGAAATTCCGCAAGAATCCGCCAGTTTTGGGGCTCGTGTTGAACATGTGGAACATGTGGTTGACGTGAATTTGTCATCGTCGTGCAGAACAATGGCCGATTTGGGTCAAATGGCACGCGTACCATCGTCTCCGTGGTTGACCCATTGCCTCAATCTCAGCTCGACGACGCAGCTGATCCAGATGCCGTAGCGCGTCAGTCGTTCGCGGTTGACCGTCGAGGATTTGATCAAGACCAGGTCCGCGCATACCTGCGATCGGTCTCGGCGTCGCTTCGCGATGCCCAGGCTCGTGAAGCTGACATGCGGGCCCGACTCGGCAAAGCCGTGCGACGCGCTGATACCGCCGAACAGGCAGTGCGCGAGGCAAACGCCAACACGGTGACCGACGCTGACCTGTCACGTCAGGTCGGCGACGAAGTGACGAGCGTGCTCGACGCTGCCCATGCTGCGGGTAAGCAGCGGATAGCGGCTGCCGAAAAATCAGCGGCCCAGATCCTCGCTAATGCCAAGACCGAAGCAGCTGAGGTTCGACGCAAGGCCGACGACGTCATGGCGGTGCGATCACGCGAAGCAGACGAGGCTGGCAAAAAGATCTACGCCAAGGCTCAAGCGCAAGCCAAGCAAGTGCGAGACGAGGCCGATCGCAAGTCAGCCGAGCAGATCCAAGCGACGGTCGACCGCATCGCGTTGGCCCAGCAAGAAGGCGATGCTCTGATACGTGAGGCCGAAGAAGCCCGCATGCAGATCCTGCTCGATATGGATCGACGTCGTCGCGACGCCCGAGCGCAGGTCGCGCGTCTGCGGGTAGGCCGAGATCGGTTGCTTCGGTCCTATGAAGCGGTGCGTCGTTCACTCGACGAGACCACCGCTGATCTCAAGCTGTCGCTCCCCGAAGCCAAGATCAAGGGTGACTCCGAGGCCCGTCGTCTAGCTGCTGAGCCATTGCTCACCGCTGAACAGCTCGAGGCCGAGATGGCCGATGCCCGCACTGCTGGACTGGTCGCTGATCGGCTTCCTCCGGCTAAGGCTTCGACTGACGATGTTGATGGCGCAGCGTCGACCGCGCAGTCCGACACTGCTGCAGCTCCATCGCCGTCCAAGCCATCGCCGTCCAAGCCAGCACTGCAAAAGTCAGAGCCACAGAAGTCACGGCCGCAGAAGACGTCGTCGAAGTCAGCAGCTTCTCGCAAGACGAGCGCCACCGAAGCGCAGACCGCTCAGGCCAGCAGCCGGACCGAAGCAAATCTGCAGCCTGGCCCTGCTTCTGCGCCCACATCACGATCGACATCCGCCCCCAAGGCATCCGCCCCCAAAGCATCAGCGCCTGGAGCAGCTGCTGCGAGTGAGTCCGAACGACGGAACTCGCCAAAGCCGCCAACGGTTGCACCACAGATTAAAGGCGGGGCCGGATCGACGTCGGTGAAACCGATGAGCTCAGGCTCAGCACCCGTCGTCAATGCCGCAACGGTCACGGCACCACCGACTCCGACCACGTCGGCAGCGACATCACCAGCGACCTCAGCGATGACTGCGGCGCCCGCTGCTCCGACTGCGCCCGTGCCGAAAAAGCCTGCGGTTTCAGCGGGACCGGTGAGCGAGAGCGTTCCCGGTCCGGTCATCGCAACGGCGGTGGTCGACGAAGGTGCGCTTCTGCTGGCCGAGCCAAAGACGCTCACCGACCTCGAGGCCGAACTGACCGAGACCGTAGACGTCGGCGTCGCGGAACACATCGATGACGCCGCACTGCGGGTAGCGGAGACTGACGCGGAGCTGCTCGAAGTTGAAGCACTCGCGGATTCCAACCTCGACATCGTTGAACTCAACGATGTGGTCGAGCAGGTTATTGCTCTCCCGGTCGCAACCGAAGCAGCTGTTTTGGACGAAGCGGCAACCCAACCCGAAGTAGCTGTCGAAACCGAGGTTGAGCTGGCAAGCCCGGCAAAGCAAGCCGCCGCCGCTGATGCCGATGTTGAAGCCGATGTTGAAGGGGCCGCCCCCAAGTCGACGAGCTTGTTCGCAGCATTGCGTTCCCGCACGACCGACGCTTCGCCAGCACCTGAACCTGAGCTCGTCGCTGACGGTGACTCGGTCGAGGTCGCGGCAGCAGCGGTGACACCGGCCGATGCAGACTCGGCACCCGAAGCCGATGCCACCGTCGATCCTGCAGTCGAGCAAACAGACGAACCAACGCCGCAAGCCGTGGATGCTGCTGTACAGGCGAAACGCGCAGTCGCCGGGCGGCTGAACCGTGCTCTCGCCGACGAGCAGAATGATCTGCTTTCAGGCATTGGATCGTCGAAGCAGACGATCGCCATGCTCGACATCCTCGGCGATGTCGACACGCACATCGCCCGCTTCATCGTCGCGATTCGTGGCGCAGCCGAATCAGCATGGACAACGGCTGCGTCGTCGGCTGGCAGTGACACGGTCGAGACGCACATGCCGGCCGCGGCGGTCGAAGAACTGATCGAGGAAGAGCTCGTCGGGCCGATCCGTGCGCGACTCGGCGAAGTCGATACGCACGATGACGTCAGCAGCGACGACCAGATCGATGCCGTACGTGCCTTTTACCGGCAGCGCAAGACGGACCACCTTCCCGCCCTGGCTGAGCACATTGCGTCGATGATCTGTGTTGCCGCTCGTTGCGAGGCAACGCACACCAAAGCAACGCGAACCAACCCGTAACAGCGCGGCACAGCCGTAAGGCGGCCCACCAACGCGTCTGGGACTAGTGAGCGAGAACGTGAGCGTCCCCGGCGTCGCGCTCGCCCCGCGAACAGCCCCGCCTGACGGGACCCGAGCCATGCTTGCCCGGTAGAGTTCGCAACGATGAGTGACGAAAATCCGACTCCGATTCGCGGCCGTTCCACCGACGCGAGCCGACGGTTGCGGACAATCGCAATCGTCGTCGTCGTGGCCGTGATGGGTCTGCTGTTGTCGGTTCGCGGTATTGCGAACGTCGTCACCGACTACCTCTGGTTCGATGCTCGGGGGTATGGCTCGATTTGGCGGGGTGAGTTGTTCACCAAGATCATGCTCGGTGTCATCTTCACGGTGGTCTTTGCGGTCATCTGTTGGGTGAATCTGTGGCTCGCCGACCGATTGGCTCCGGCGTACCGCGAGCCAAGCCCTGAAGAAGAAGCAGTCGCTCGTTTCCGCGAACTGCTCGACGGCCGGTGGGGCCTGGCTCGGCTCGGTGTCGTCGCCATGTTTGCGCTCAGTATTGGCGCCGGTGCGGCGTCGCAGTGGCAGAACTGGCTGCTGTTTCGCAACGGTGGCGACTTCGGTCAAGTCGATGCACAATTTGGTCGCGACATCGGCTTCTACGTGTTCCGCTTGCCATTTATGACGTGGGTCGTCAATTGGCTCTTCACCGCCATTCTGGTCACGCTTGTTCTGACCGTCGCCATGCACTATCTCAGCGGCGGCATCAGGGTCCAGAGCATGACCGAGCGGGTCACCCCGCAGGTCAAGGCCCATGTGTCTTTGCTGCTCGCGGCGATGGCGCTGGTCCGTGCCGGTACGTATTGGCTCGACCGCTATGCGCTTGCGTATTCGACCGACGGCAAGTTCTCTGGTCTGAGTTACACCGACGTGCAGGCCCGTCTCCCCGTGCTCAGCCTGTTGATTTTGATTGCGTTGTTGTCGGTGGTGTTGTTCCTCGCGAACATTGGCCGCCGAGGTTGGGGGCTTCCGGCCGTCGCTGTTGGCCTGTGGGCTCTTGTGTCGATCGTGATGAGCGGTATCTACCCGCTCGTTGTGCAGCGTTTCTCGGTCAATCCTGATGAGACAACCAAAGAAGCTGAGTACGTTGCCCGCAATATCGAGGCAACCCGCGAGGCCTTTGGTCTCGGGCCTCAGCAGATTGTCGAGCGCACGTTCAGCTATCAAGAATCGCTGTCGCCGGCTGATCTACAGGGCAACGCCGACAATCTCGCGTCGGCGCCGCTGCTTGATCCCGACGTGTCGACCAAGACGTTCGAGCTGCAACAGGTCGAGCGGGCGTTCTTCCGCTTCGATCCACGCCAGATCGATGTTGGCCGCTACGAAGTTGACGGCACGGTCACGCCGGTGCTCATCGGTGCTCGTGAACTGAATCCGGGTGGTATTCCTGAGAGCGGCTGGGAGAGCGAGGCGTTGAGCTTCACCCATGGCAACGGTGTCGCTGTTGCCCCGGCCAATGCCGTCGAAGACAGCTTGCCGATCTTCTTGATTGGTGACGTGCCGATCGACAATCAACTCCAGAGTGAGGTGCCGATCGATCAGCCGCGGATCTACTACGGCGAGACGATGAGCGGTTACGCGATCGTGGGCACTGATCGTGAGGAGGTCGACTCGATCGAGGGAGGCACGCGCATCCCCTACACCTACACCGGCGAAGGGGGAGTCGAAGCGGGCGGCTGGCTCCGGCGGGCGTTGTTCTCGCTGCGATTCCAGAGCATCGATCCGTTGATCTCGAATTTCGTGCGTGATGACAGTCGATTTGTCTGGCATCGCAATGTCAGCGACCGGGTGTCCAAGGTTGCGCCGTTCCTGCGGCTTGATCACAACCCGTACCCGACCGTTGTCGACGGGCGAGTGCTATGGGTGATCGATGCCTACACCACCACGGCGAACTATCCGTACAGCCAGCTGCGTAGCGACGATGGACTCGCAAGCAATAGCGGGCTGAGGTCGGCCAACTTCAACTACGTGCGCAACTCGGTCAAGGCCGTCGTCGATGCCTATGACGGCACGATCACGTTGTACGTCGTTGATGAGACTGATCCGATCATCGAGGCCTGGGGCAAAGCGTTCCCCGACGTCTTGGTATCGCGCGATGACATGCCGCCTGACCTGCTCGACAACTTGCGTTACCCCGAAGATATTTTCACCGTGCAGACCAACATGTGGGGCAAGTACCACGTCGACACGACCGAGACTGCCGACTTGCTCGAAGGCAGCGATGAGTGGTCGATCGCTCAGGATCCCGGTGGCGTGACCGGTGCGCTCAGCACGACCACCACCAGCGCTGACGGCACGCAGTCTTTCTCGACCGAGCAACGAGTCAGCCCGTACTACTCGGTTATGCGTCTGCCCGAAGAGAACCGTCAAGAATTCGTGATCTTCCGGAGCTTCGTGCCGTTCTCGCGCGACGATGCGGTGAAGGAGATGCAGGCGTTCATGATCGGAGTCAGCGAGGTTGGCGACGAGAACTATGGCCGCCTTGTCAGCTACGAGATCGATAATGCGACCGGCGATAACGAGGCTCCTGGCCCGGCGCTGGTCGCGTCACAGATCACGTCGCAGGATCGCATTAGTGAGCGCATTTCCTTGCTCGATGCCAAGGACGAAGGTTCGTCGGTCGAGTTCGGCGACCTGGTCGTTATTCCGGTTGAGAACTCGCTGGTGTATGTGCGTCCGTTGTATGTGATCGCAAGTGGTACCCAGCAGCCCAACCTCGAATGGGTGATCGTCTCGCATGCCGACTCGGTCGTGATGTGCCATGGCCTTGCCGATTCGATCGATGCACTGTTCGGTGTCCGAGTCGACGGTGTCGCTGGTTCGGATGAAGGCGAGTGCATTGGTGATGTGTTGTCTGCCGGTTCGCGGTCTGCGATCGATGCAGCAGCGAATCCGCGATCCGACGCTGGTGATCCGTTGGTGATTGGCGACGGACCAGCTCGGGTTGAAGCGCTTTCGCTGCTCGAGCAGGCTGAACAGGCGTTGGCGATCGGAAACCTGGGTCGCTACCAGCAGCTCGTTGACGCTGCCCGTGATGTGCTTGCTGGCGAGATCGAAGACGAAGCGTTGGCTTCGGTTGATGACGACACTGAAGCAGACGACACCGAGGCAGATAGCTAGCGACCGGGTCGCGGTTTGTTCGCCCACCCGTTCTTCGAGAGTGCGCGGCCTGGTGTCTATTCGAGGACGTTGCCGCGGTCGTCGCTTGATCCTGACGGGAACGTCAGTGCAGTGCTGATCGCGGCGACGACGTAACAGGCAGCGCACCAGGCCCATGCCCAGCGAAAGCCTTCAATGTCGCCGTCGGTACCTCGGGCAATCAGCGTAACTACGACCGCAATGCCGAGCCCGTAGGCGGCCTGGCGAAGCGTGTTGAATGTGGCCCCGGCGACGCCGAAGGTTGCTGGCGGCACGTCGCTGAGCCCAGCGCTCGACCATGTGGCAACTGTCAGGCCAATGCCGATGCCCGTGATGATGCCGAGCGGCACGAACCGGTCAAAGACATGCGGTGTGTTGTCGAGAATGAGCACGTAGCTCAAGTAACCGGCTGCGCACAGCATGCATCCGGCGGTGAGGAGCCATCGATGTCCGTATTGGTCGGCTTTGCGTCCGGTCATGACCGACACACCTGCTGCAAGTGCTGGCGGAAGGATCAGTGCCAGACCTACCGTGCGGATCGGCTGATCCCAGACGTCTTGCAACATGAGTGAGTTGGCGAGAAACCCCGAGGTGAAGGCCAGGCCGTAGAAGAACCCGCCAATATTGGCGCTGCTGAACGATCTGAACCGGAACAGGTCGAGATTGATGAGCGGTTCGGGATGGGTGCGGGACCGGTTGACGAGTAGGGGGATCAGGCAGGCGCCGACGATGAACAGGCCAATGACTCGGGGATCGCCTAGGCCCCAGGCTTCGCTCTGCACGATCGAGAACATGAGCAGGGCTACACCGACAGTGCCGATGATGACACCGACGATGTCGATGCGGCCGGTGGCGTTGGGATCGCGTGACTCGGCCAGGAAGCGGGGGCCGATCGCGAGCACCAACAGGCAAAGCGGCACGTTCATCAAGAAGATGGCTCGCCACGAAAACAGATCGATCAGGAACGAACCCAGACCGGGGCCGACGACTGATCCGAGGGCTCCCATTGCCCCGGCGATCCCGATCGCGGTGCTGCGTTTGCTGGGAGGGAAGCCCGGGAGCATGACCGCGAATCCGGCGGCGCTCACGATGGCTCCTCCAATGCCTTGCACTAACCGAGCGGCGATGAGCAGCCCTGCGCTTGGGGCCACTCCGCAGAGCAGCGACCCGAGTGCAAACACGGCAACGCCCGGTAGGAACACCTTGCGTCGGCCGATGCTGTCTGCGAGTCGGCCCGAGACCAGCAGCAGGGCGCCGACCATGATGTTGTAGCCCGACACGATCCAGCTCAACGCCGACTCGCTGACTGCGAAGTCGTCTCGGATTGATGGGAACGCGACGTTGACGGCCGAGATATCGATGACGACCAGGAAGGTCACCAGTGTCGAAACGCCGAGTGCGAGCCACGCATCGCGAGTGACTTCGACCGCCGCCTGCGGGTGAGATGGAGTGACTGAAGCTGGTTGCGTCAAGTTGGCCAGCCTAGATGGTCGGTCGGATTCGGCCGAATGGGCTTTGTCGCCGGGTCGGCTGGCCTCTGGGTCAGTCAGCAATGGCGTGCGGTCGGTGCCACACCGCTCAATTCGGGGCATGTGACGCCGAACACATACCCCGAGGTGGAATGCGCGGTCGCCGACGGCGTTGCACATGCCAATGACCCAAACAGACGAAGGAAGCGTGATGACTGATTCCATGGTGCAGGTCGAAATTGATCGGCTGCTCGGTTCGCTCGACGGAAAGCTGACGAGTCATGCCCGCGTTGTCGACGCCCTGCTTGATCTGCGTTCAGCGGCCCACGACGACGTGCAGTTCATCGCAGTGATCGACGAGTCGCTTCGGTCGGTTCCAGGACGCACGGCGGTCGAGACCGACTGGTGGAAGACCCAGCTGACGTCGTTCCGTCTCATGCTCGACGTCAAGGGCGATGCCGTCCACAACTGATCGATACGGGGCCGCCGCGGCGCCGATTGCGGCCACAGGGTGCAGCGGTCGGGTTGCTGCGGTGGCAGCTAGGCGTTGCGCCGCCACACTTGGCGAGTGATTGAACTCGAGGACCTTGATGCGTTCGATGCCCACCTGGGCGATTCGAACACGCTCGCGGGCACGGCCTGTCAGGGCCTTGATTTGCGTGAGCGCACGTGGAAGCTGGTCGAAGCTGATGTCCGCGGGGCATTCTTTCTTGGCTGTCAGCTCGAGGCTTCGGCACTTGAACACTTGAACGATGAAGGCGCCTGCGTGTTCCCGGCCATGTCGGGGCTGCCGTTCAACCCGTTTCGCGGCGCTCTCTACTCGCCGGACGAGTTGTATGACGGCTATGTGGTCGGCGATGCCGCAAGCTACGAGCGAACCCCCGATGCGCTGGCCTACCACTGGCATGTCGACGTCGCATCGACCGGCGACGTCATTGCCACCCTCGCCGAGCGCATTCATGATCACGCAGTTGACGATGCGATTCGTCAGCTGCTCGAAGAGGTTGACACCAACCGCGTCGTGGCGATCATGGGCGGCCACGGTCTGTCCCGCACTGACCAGACGTATCGGTCGGTGGCGTTGCTTGGGCGTGAGTTGACCCGCGCTGGCTTCTATGTCGCTACAGGTGGCGGTCCAGGGGCGATGGAGGCAGCGAATCTGGGCGGCTGGATGGCCCAGCACCCTGACGAAGCTCTCGGTCAGGCCCTCGATGTTCTTGCAGGAGCGGCATCGTTCGAGCCGGTCGGCGAGTGGCTCGATGCTGCGTTCGCGGTGCGGCAACGGTGGCCGAACCACGCTGGTGGTTTAACCAGTTTGGGTGTGCCGACGTGGCACTACGGCCATGAACCGCCGAACGCGTTTGCAGGCGAGATCGCGAAGTACTTCGCGAACAGCATCCGTGAGGAGGGATTGTTGGCGGTGGCTCTTGGTGGAGTGGTGTTCGCGCCAGGTAGCGCTGGGACGATCCAGGAGATCTTTCAAGATGCCGCGCAGAACCACTACAAGTCGTTTGGTCGGGTGAGCCCGATGGTGTTCCTT
>CALKPY010000163.1 GCA_937991435.1 uncultured Acidimicrobiales bacterium | reverse complement strand
GCTGAAGAATTGCCTGGTGTGCAATGTTCTGAGGTGTCGCCAAGCACTGCTGGGTCGGCCGCCGTTGCAGGTCCGCTTTACTACCAGGCCCCTTTGTGGCGGCCTCGCTTGGTGAGCCGGTTGCACGACCTTGCACGGCGTGATGCACGCACGATCCGCCGACCGAAGAGCAGGTCATGATGTTGAGGTTCACTCGCCCGGTGTGGTCGCCCGACTCGTCGGTGGCCGTGTATGTGAACCAGTCAGCTCCGAAGCCGGGGTAGGGCGGCGTGTAGCGCCAAAGGTCTCCGTGGCGGGTCAGCCTTCCGTCATTCGCTGTTATCGAGAACATGGTCCAAGAATGCGGCTGGGCCCCCGCATCCCAGGCGTCGGCCAGTGAGAAGTGCGACACGGAGCTGGTTGTTGCGATTAGCGGGATTGAATCCGAACACGCCGACATCATCAGTGGATCGGGGTGATGATCTGCGCTGATGACGTCGGTGATCCACGGGATGTAGTTGGTCAACTGGGTGTACGCAGAGAACTCAGAACACACCCCGTAGCTCATAACGCCGACCTGTCCATAGCCCCCGAGCCCATTGTCGACGAATAATGGTCCGCCGCTGTCGCCGTAGCAGGCGTTGACGCCAACGCCTTGGGGGCCACCGGGTAACGACAGACCGGATAGGCCGCCGTCCGAAGTGATTCCGACACAAATGATTTCAGGAAGCGTGGCAGGGTCGAGCGTTCCCCCATTGTGGTAATCGCTCTCAATCGCGCGGCATTCGTTATCGTCGTGGATTGGCACGAGTGCGTGTTGCAAAACGTCGGGTTGTTCCCGCGGTCCATCGAGTTCACCCTCTTTGAGACCCCAGCCGATGATGTGTGCCTCGTTACCGGGAGCCGCAAACGCGTCTGCGTCAAGAAGTTGAATCGGCGTAATGGCGTCAACCGGTTTGGCAAGTCGCAGAAGGGCAAGGTCGTGCAGTTCTCGCTGCGGGAACCACCAACCGACATCGAACCCTTGGAAGTTGGCCATTTGCCAGTAGTAATCGGGGTGGACGTGCGTCTCAACGATCTTGATTACGTCAGCAGTAGACGTTGCCGACAGCGTGTGCGCTCCAACTATGACGCCGTCGAGCTCCACTTCCCAGAAACCCACGGTGTTGCAACCGTGATTGAAGCTGCAGTATTCGTCAGCATCGGCGACACAGTGAGCTGCCGTTAACACCCATTCGGGATGCACGAGGGTTCCCCCGCACTGATGGCCGTCGATTTGGTTGGTGGGCGCAGGGGCGTAGTAGGCCAGAGGTCCCCATTCTTCTGCGTCCCATGAATAGCGAGCAAACCCCGTCCGGCGCAGCGATACCTGGAACGGATAGTCGCCAGGGGCGGCGTCGTCGCCGCCAATAATCGATTGCGGGTCTGGCGTGTCGTCGTTCGTTGCTTGCTTTTGCTCGACGACATGGTCCGACGAGCGCGAGTTGACGTCAGCGTCGTCTTTTGCCTCTGCGGCTGCGGGTAGGCCAGCTATCGCCAGGCACACAGCCATCAGTACACAGAATCGAAGTGTTTGTCGCACGCCCAATCTCCTCAGGTATCTCACAATCGTATTGCCGCGCACGTTGGGCGGGCGCATCGAAACTTGGGGAATGTGAGCCGATTCTGGGTATTCCTGTCATGTCGGCGTGAGTTCAGCCGTCGTATTGAGTTCAGCCGTTGTATGCGGCGACCAGCTCACCTAGCTCCGGAAGCGAAAGGTCGTGCTCGAACAGATTCTCCGCGAGCTCTGCCGAGGCGATCGCCTCGGCGAACGCCGTCAATCTCTCGGGCACCAGCCAAGCGTTCGTCGAGCGCGAGCCGCCATTGTTCGAAGATCCGAATCCCTGGGCGAGGCCTTGTTCGTCGAATCGTTCGACGGGGGCGCAGGCGCTCCCTCCTGTTCCCGAGGTGGGATCGCTTAACACCAAGCAGATCGCGCTTCGATCGTCGGTAGTTGCCACGAAATACGCGAGCCCGTCTGCGCCCATGTGAAGAGCACGGGTACTCCCGTCATCGAATTGCATGTCGAGCAGTTCAAAAACGTCGGGATCGATCAGATCGGGTGGCTGCTGGTCACGACCAAACACCGCAATATCGATTGGTTCAGGCCCCGGGCTACACGCAGCGGCCATCAGAAGTAGCAACATAACAGCGCCGCAAGATCTGCAGAATTGCCAAATCGTCGAAGTCCCAAAATCGTCGAAGTCGCACATCGTCGAAGTCCAAAAATCGTCGAAGTCATTGTGTGTGGCTGCGACGCGCTCAGTCGGTTGATGCGTCGGTTTCGGCCGTGCGGTCGGTCTCTGCGTTGACGAGTGCTGGTTCGGCCTCTTCGCCTTCGAACGAGGTGCCGCCGGCGAGAACGACCTTGGCGGCCTTGCGTAACCGAAATGCGTCGAGCGGCTTTACGAGCCAACCGTCGGCGTCAGCCTGGCGCGCCAGCCAACGATCAGCGTCGCGATCGAGCAGCATAAGGATCTTTGCTGGCTCGGCCCGCCCCATGGCTATGTCGTGTCGCAGATCAATACACGATGCAATACCACCCTTGCTGCCGATCTGTAAATCGATCAGCACCAAATCGGGCTGCATCTGGGCGGCGACCGATCCCAGGTCTCGACCGTCGCGAATACGCGCTAGGTCGGTGCCCGGCGCGGTAAGCGCGGCAGATACTTCTTCGAATAACCAATCGGCATCAGTCGCCAACAAGACTTGTGTCACAAGTTGCAGGCTACTCACCAGATCGTCCATGGCCGAACCTGAGGCGGCAGGTAGCATCAGAGAACCCCCCGGGAGGTTCTATGTCTGATTTCGAGGTCGAGTTCGAAGAGCACGAAGACGACGGCTACAACGTCGTTCGTCCATTCGGCGATATTGACGCGTACAGCGTCGGAACATTTCGTGAGGCGCTTGGCACCGTTGCCGAATCGCCGCGCGTGTTGATTGACCTCTCTGAGGTGCCGTTCATGGACTCAGCAGGCCTAGGCGCGCTGATCGGTGGGATTCGCCGCAACCGCGACAACGAAGGCAGCATTGTTGTTGCCTGCGGTAAGCCAGCCCTGACTCGGCTGTTGCACACGACTGGGTTCGACCGCATTGTTCCGGTCACTGAGACGCTTGACGACGCTGTCGACAAGCTGCTCAACGGCGACGACTCGGACTGATCTCCAGTGAATTCACGTCGCCGGCTGGCGGGAGCGTCACTCATTGCCGCGCTCTTGTTGCAACTTTTCGCCGTGTTTGCCCCTGGCGCCGATGCCCAAGATTCCGACGCTCCGAACCCCGATGCGCCTGATCCCTCGGCTGGGGTTACTTCAGTACTTCAGGTCAGCGGTCTTCTTGATCCAATCGTCGCCGACTTTGTCACCACGAGCATTCGCAACGCCGAAGCCCAAGGTGTGCTTGCTGTAACGCTGCAGGTGAATAGTCGCGGATCGGTTTTGTCCCAGCGCGAACTCGACGACTTCGCTGACGTGCTCGCCGGCGCCGAAATTCCCATCGCCATATGGGTGGGTCCAAGCGGCGCCCGTGCCCTCGGCGCGTGGGTCGATCTTGCTTCTCTCGTAGACCGCGTTGGTATTCCGCTGGGATCCCGGTTCGGTAACGCGGGCCCCGACTCGCATCTTGATCCGCGGTTTGGTGTGCCTTGGGGGGCCAAGCGCACTCTTGTTGCGAACGGCACCATCGACAGCGAAGAAGCACTCAGCGAGGGCATCGCGGCGTTGCCTGCACCTACCCTCGGCGACTTCCTAGTCAGCCTTAGTGACGTAGGCATCGTCACCGCAGCGGTTGACCAGAGCACTCAGCTGCGCACACAGGTGCGACTCGAAGGTCCTTCGCTCGTGCGTCAACAGCTACATACTGCTGCTAGCCCACCGGTCGCGTATTTGCTGTTTGTGCTCGGATTGGCCCTGCTTGTTTTTGAGTTCTACACCGCGGGGGTCGGCGTAGCTGGAGTCGTCGGTGCGGTCATGTTCCTGCTGGCTTGTTTTGGCCTGTGGATACTTCCGGTAAACCTCTGGGCCCTGGTGTTGCTTGTTGTCGCCATGCTCGCGTTTTCTATTGATGTGCAGACCGGAGTCCCGCGATTTTGGACCATCGTTGGTTCAATCTGTCTCATCGTCGGAACAATCGGGCTGTTCCAAGACCCAGCTTCGATGTCTTGGATACCAATGCTTGTTGGCGTCGTTGGAATCATTTCGATGATGGTTAGCGGAATGCCAACGATGGTTCGCACGAGATTTTCCACCCCGACCATCGGTCGCGAATGGATGATTGGTGAGGTTGGTTCTGCCGTTGAAGATGTGTCGCCTGATGGCGTCGTCGATGTACGGGCCTCGCTATGGCGTGCCCGCACGAACCGGGCGACTCCAATACTTGCCGGTGCTGCCGTGCGCGTTGTCGCAGTCGAAGGTTTGTGGCTCGAGGTTGAGCCCGAAGATGGTGGCGCTCGTGACTACCGAGAACGGCGGAATTCCCCCGATTCTGAGTAATTGTCCACAGCGTCGGGCGTTACCGGGCACCAACTAGGCCGGTTTTACACAGAGGCTGTGGATAAAGCTGGGGGATGTGACAATAGACACAATTACCCCTTGCTCTGAACGACTGTTCAGCGTAGGTTGCTCTGCACACGTCTAATGAGGGCGTCGCACTGGGGGGTGTCAATGACCATGACATATCGGGAGTTCGACTGGCAGGCAGAAGCTGCTTGCCGCGGACCGCAGGCATCAGCTTTCTTTCCGCCACCGTTGGGTGAGCCACGAAAGGAAAAGGCTCGGCGCGAAGAGCGCGCCAAGCAAATCTGCGGCACGTGCGTCGTGCGCTCCCAGTGTCTTGACTACGCCGTCTCGATCCGTGAGCGCCACGGAATTTGGGGCGGAACGAACGAAAACGAACGCCGCAACTTATTGCTTGCCTCCGAGGCTAGTTAGCCGGGTCCCATCCGTTCGATCACACCTCGGGAAGCCGAGGGCCAGCAATACGAATGTCGTCGCGTCGTCGCGTTACGCCTGTGCTGTCAAAGTGAGCCAGCATGGGCAACGCGAACTTGCGCGACGTGTTCCACACGTCGCGTAGATCTGACACGGTGACCCCGGCGGGTTGAGCTGCGAGCCGGCTGGCGACTAGCCGTGCGGCATCGTCAAGCGCCGAGGCAGCGAAGTACAAGCCCTCGGTATGGATCACCAAACCTCGGCGAACCAGTTCGCGGATTTCGTTGCGGTCATGGCTACCTGGCCCGGGCGGCGAGAATGGTGAAGCCACTAGCTGGGCGAGGAAGGGGTGATCGGCGAGCGCGTCGGCAGCATCGACGATGCGCACATGGGTGCCATCGATTGCGAGTTCGTCGTTAAGTTCGACGAGCGCCCGCTGTCGGTCGTCGAGTTCAGCGAGGGGAAGCCCAAGTGCATTGGCGCCCTCGACCGCAGCCTGCAGTTTGGCCTTGTCGGTCTCTAGCGTTTGGGCCTCGACGACCCAGGAGCCGACGTTGGGTGCAACTGTTTCGCCCGTGAGCAGCTTGAGGTGATCAGCATCTACCCAGCCGCGCTCTGCGATCACGCGTTCGACACTGCGGTCAGGGCTGGCCTGCGATGCGCGAGTGACCGGATCGATGTCGAGTATCTCACCGCCGCCGATCGTCTCGCTGCGGCCGCTCTCGCGCAGCACAAACCGGTCGCCGGGCAACATTGGATAAGGCGCCTTGAGGCGCACCCGTACGAAACCTTCGTCGCCCGGGTTCAGGTCGTCAAGTCCGAGCACCCGCAACGCTGCCGGGTGTTCACCTGACCCAAGGTAAATGACATGGGCTCCGCGCCGAGATAGCGAGTGGCCGAGATCGTCAAGGACCCGCAAGCGGGCATCGAACACCGAGCTCCGGTGCCAGTCGCCAGCTCGCACGATCACATCGCCCCGCCGCACCTCGTCATGAGACACGCCCGACAGGTTGAGCGCCACTCGGCTACCGGGGGTTACCCGGTGTAGGTTCTCGTGCAGGCTTTGAATCGCTCGAACTCGAGCGACTCGGGTTCTCGGCTCGATGGTGATCTCGTCGTCAACAGCTAGGGATCCGCCGGTAAGGGTGCCAGTAACGACTGTGCCGCTTCCTTTGGCCGCGAAGCTGCGATCGATCCACAATCGAGGCCAACCGAGATCGGCAGCCTGTGGCGTGTCGTCGAGTACTGAGTCGATTGCAGCGACTAGGTCATCGAGGCCGCGACGGCTGATCGAGTCGACCGGAATTACCGGGGCGTGTTCGAGAAATGTGCCCTCAAGGTGTTCGTGTACATCAAGCTGAGCGAGCTCGAGGATTTCGTCGTCGACGAGATCGATCTGGGTCAGAGCCACGAGGCCGTGGCGCACGTTGAGCAGCTCGAGAATGCGCAGATGTTCTTCGCTCTGGGGCATCCAACCCTCGACAGCGCTCACTACAAACACGGTGGCGTCGACGGCCCCGACCCCGGCGAGCATGTTCTTCAGGAAGCGCACGTGCCCAGGAACATCGATGATGGCGATCGTTCGGCCGCTCGGCAGCGCAGTCGACGCGAAGCCCAGATCGATAGTGAGGCCGCGTTCTTGTTCCTCGGTGAACCGGTCAGGATTCGTGCCCGTCAGCGCGGTCACCAGCGTCGATTTGCCGTGGTCGACGTGACCAGCAGTTGAAATGACGTGAGAGGCCGTCACGTGTCTAGTGCGGGGCCGCCGCTTGTGGCGTTCCTGAGGGCGTTGGCGACCACTGCATCGTGTTCGGGTTCGAAGGTTCGGAAATCGAGAAAGGTTTGCTGATCGTGTACCCGGGCGATAACTGGCGGTTCATGAGCCCGAAGCGCTGCGGTAAGGTCGCCATCGAATCGCAGGCCGGCAGACGGAATCTCAACGGTTGGCAAGGTGCCGCCGCCAGGCACCGAATGCATGTCAACCACCGTGCCGCCGGTTCCGTCGAGCTGTTCAGCTACCTGTTGTGCGCGAGCTCTGAGTTTGTCGGCCGACCGAGCGGCCATGCGCCAAAACGCAATGGCGTTGCCGTCTCGTGAAAGATACGACATCGCCAATTGTTGTAGTGACTGCATGACCAGGCTTCCGGGGCGAAATGCGCGGGCTAGGGGATGCGCAGCACATTTGGCCACGAGCTCGGCGCTGCCGGCGATAACGCCAGCTTGAGGGCCTCCGAGAAGTTTGTCGCCCGAGAAGCACACAAGGTCTGCGCCTTCGGCAAGGGTCTGTTTCGCTGCAGGTTCGTCGGCGAGCCACAGCGGCGGTCCCTCGTCAAGCCACGGGCAAGCCGCATCGAGCAGTCCTGAGCCGATGTCACAGACCACAGGCACCCGGTTGCCGTCACCGTCGCGAAGGTCAGTGAGATCGCGAGCCTGGGTTGCTTCTGTGAAGCCAACGATCTTGTAGTTCGACTGGTGCACAAGCAGCGCCATGGCGACGTCGCCGCCGGGTGCGGCGGCTGCTCGTTCGAAGTCGGCGGCACGCGTGCGGTTCGTCGTGCCCACCTCATGGAGCCGCGCTCCTGACTGTTCGATCACTTCGGGTACTCGGAAGCCCCCGCCGATCTCGACCAGTTCGCCCCGCGACACCAGCACTTGTCGCTGCGCCGCGAGCGCTGCGGTAACCAACGTCACTGCGGCCGCGCAATTGTTGACCACCATGGCGGCTTCGGTGTCGCAGAGGCGGGCGAAGAGTTGCCCGACGCTGCGCTGGCGTGATCCACGCTGGCCGGTTGCCAGGTCGAACTCAAGATTGGTGAACGACGCGTCGACCGACGCTGCCCACGGGGCTCGACCGAGATTGGTGTGCAGCAAGGTGCCTGTTGCGTTAATAACTGGCTGTAGCAGCGATCGAGCAACAGCGAGGGCTCGCGCCTCGGCCCGGTCGTGGTCGCCGGCTTCGATCGACGATCGCGCGACATCGACGAGCAACGGATGCGGCAAGCCGGTGTGGGCGAGTGACCGGGCCAGCCGGTCCACCGATGGGGGATGCATTCGCCCAAAGCCTAGAGCGCATCGAGCTGGTGTTCGTATTGCTAGGTCGGGGTGCTGGCAGATTCGGGGTGTTGCGAGAGCGGTGTCGAGGTTTCAGAATATTTGAAGTCGATGTGGCGCGTGTGTCCGTTCGTGCACTCTTGGTGCGACGGGCGAGCCGGAGTGCACCGTGGCCATAGGAAAAAATTCAGGTGAAGCGCGACGATCGAGCGCGCGTGCCCTCGCTCCGTGGGGCCATCGCCCTGAGCTTGACGGTCTCAGAGCGATTGCGGTGTACACCGTCGTTGCATTTCATTCCGGATCGTTCAAGGGGCAGGGCGGCTTTATCGGCGTCGATCTCTTTTTTGTTCTTTCGGGCTATCTGGTGACGAATGTTCTCTGGCACGACTATGCGGAGCACGGCAAGATCCGACTGGTCAGGTTCTATTCGCGTCGAGCGCGGCGGTTAGTGCCAGCTGCGCTGCTGGCGATTGTGGGCAGCGCCGCCCTGATGCTGCTCGTGAGCGGATCGGTTGGGCGCGCTGAACTCATCGACGACGCTCGAGCGGCAGCTCTTTGGTTCGCCAATTGGCACTTCATCGCCGAGTCAACCGACTATTTCGGAGCAGACCTCGAGCTCAGTCCCTATGCGCATTTCTGGTCGCTGTCGATCGAAGAGCAGTTCTACGTTGGCTATCCGCTGCTTCTTTGGCTCCTGGCGGGAGTTTCTCGTCGTTTTAATCGATTCGCGATTGCGCCGATTGTTATCGCATTCGTAGCACTGGCCTCGTTGGTCACCCAGTTCATCGTGCAGGAGCAACAGGGCATCTCTCGGGCTTACTACGGCACAGATACGCGTGTGTACCAGTTGCTGGCCGGTGCTCTGCTTGCGCTCGCGTTCGATCACCTTCGCCGAACAGGCAGGCTACTGCCGAGAGTGTTTTCAGCTGGCTCGACATTTATTGTTGCAATGTCGCTCGCTGGCTTCTTTGTCTTGTCGTCGAGCTTGGTGCAGGTGAGCCCCGGGGTGCGCGGTTTGGGTGCCACGATTGTCACGCTGGTCGCGTTGGCTGGGCTTGAGAGCAAGACCACTGGCTGGTCGGCTCGCCTTCTCGGTATGCGTCCGTTGACCTACTTGGGTCAGATTTCGTATGGCACCTATCTTTGGCATTGGCCCGTCACGGTGGCACTGCGTCAGATCAACCCAGAAACGTCGCGCGTTACCGTCGCCCTTCTTAGTGCCGTGTGTGGCACCGGGCTTGCTGCATTGTCAAGCCAGCTCGTAGAACTGCCGCCGCGTACAGGACGACCCCGAACCCGGTCGTCCCTGGTCATCGCCGCGACGTTAATGCTTAGTATTTTGGTGGCAATCGTCACTCCTACTGTCTTGCAGCGGTCGACCCGGCCAGGATTGCTGCCGGCCCAAGAGCTCGTGGCTGGAATCAGGGAACCGCAAGCAGTTCCGCCAGCGGAACTGCTTGCGTCTGCCTCTGAAGGAGCAATTGAGGAGACCGGTCAGTGCCCTCGGGGTGCGGCCGTTTTGTGCATCCTGCGTGAAGGTCAGGAACCAGACTCGCTGTCGGTGCATCTCATCGGCGACAGTCACGCTCGTTCCTTGGTGCCCGCGCTCATCAGGCTTGCCGATATCCATGGCTTCCAACTGTCAGCAACGACCTACCTCGGTTGCCCATGGCAGCGAAACTTACAGTCGCGTGATCAGCGATTTATCGAAGGATGCCGAGTCTCGCAGCCACACGCCTATGACCGGGTGCTTCCCGACCTTCAGCCTGACATTGTGTCGGTCGCCAACTTGAGCCGGCTTGATCCGGCTGTGAACGACCTTGGACTTGTTGGTGAGCTCGAGTCCTACCAAGGGTTGGGAGAGGCAGAGCTGACAGAGCTGGCGACCCGGAGTTCCGCCGAAGAGATTCTCGGCCACGCCGGCGAATTGGTGCTGCTCGAACCAATCCCGCTGCCGCCAACTTCTCCGAATCGATGCCTGTCGGTCCAGTCTGATGCCACCTCTTGCGCATTTGTCCACTGGACCGAGGAGATCGAGACGGAACGTATTTACCGACGCCTTGCTGCCGAAGACGATCGAATTCACGCCGTCGATATTGACACGGTGTCGTGTCCCCGATACCCGCTGTGCGAGGTTTCGTTGCAACAGCGACCCATTTACCAGGACGCGTTGCATGTGTGGCACGAGTATTACGCAGATCACGCCGACGAGATCTGGAGCGAAATCGTTGCTGCGGTTGAGATCGACGCCTGATCAATCTGGAGCCGCAACGTTAACGTTTGGATATGCACCGTTCGACTTCTCAGTCAGTGCTCGCGACTGTCTTGGTCCTGCTTCTCGTGGCCGCCTGCTCGAGCAGAATCGTGTCTGACGGTGACAACGACGACTCGAAGTTTGACGCCAATGAGAGTGCAGTTGATGAAGTCGGTGAATCAGACAGCAGCTCTCGTGACACTGTCGACGGTCGGGCAACGAGCCCACCGGCTGCGCTGACGGTGCAGCCGTCTGCGACGCCATCGCCGACGCTCACTCCGAGACCGACCTCCACGACTGAGCCAACTCCCACGCCGCTACCAACGGCGACGCCAGAACCCACTGCAACGCCAATGCTTGCGCCGATCGTCAACTCAGATCCGATTCGCATGACGGTGGGCGACTCCCTTGAGATCATCATCGCCACTGACCCTGACGGAACCGTCGAAGACGTTGAGGTCATCGACGCACCCGCTGGGGTGACGGCGCAGGCAACCGACCGCGTGCGATTCGCTCCGCCCGCCGCCGGCACATGGGTGGTCACGGTGCAAGCCACCGACAGTCAAGGTTTGTCGACAATTGGCGAGGTGGCGTTGACTGCTCGCTACGACAGCCACCCACAGGCGCTGATCGCGCTTGGCGACTCGGTCGCGAGCGGTCATGGGCTTGATCTTGCCGACTATCTCAACCCTGACCCGTGCTGGCGAGCCCCTAACTCGTACCCGCGGCGGGTTTTCAACCAGCTCGACGCTGCAGGTGTCTTTCCACCGGGCGCCGGCGAGTTCGCCCTGATCGCCTGCAGCGGTCACGACGTCGACGACCTCTGGCAACAAGACATCGGCGGTGGATTTCGGAACACGGCACCTGAATCAGGCCGACAGCCGCAACTCGAATGGGCCGTGCGGTCGAATCCTCGGTTCATCACTATGACTATTGGCGCCAACGACACCGGTTTCGTTGGTCCGGCCCAGCTTTTCCTCGATGACGGAAGCACACTCGACCGCGATCAGGTCGGTCGACGCATGGCGGTCATTCGTCGCGACCTCACAACCGCGCTGGGTCGCCTGGTCGCAGAGACTGACGCGACCGTGTTCGTCACCGACTATTACAACCCGGTCGCAGAGCGCCCGCAAGGCACGGCGTCGTGTCGACTCGAGTGCTTCCGTCAGGCAGCTGACGAAGTGGTTGGTGCGATGAACGACGTGATTCGCGATGTCGCCGAAAGCTACCCAAGCGACCGGGTCGTGTTTGTTGATATCGCCAGTGCGTTTGTGGGCAAAGGTGCGCCGAACGGCATCGGGCTTGACTCGAGCCGTGAGGACGGGTTCGGAATTCTTGGTGACTTGATCGGGGCCGGTCAGATCGCAGATGTGCACCCGTATTGCGCCCGTGGCGAAACCGTTGGTGCCTCGTGGATCAACGCGCTCGATTGTGTGCACCCTGACGAGCGGGGTACACAAGAGATGGCAGATCTTGTGACGGCAGCGATCCTTGAGTACGTGAGCTGATCAGCCGGGCCGGGTATCTTCGCGGTCGAGTAAATCCGGAAGCGCATCTTGTGAAGCCGCAATGTTTCGGATCTGTTGGTTTTGCTGCTCAGCCGTCGTGAACTGACGTAAACGGTCAAGCCAGGGGTCTCGGTATTCGAGATACGCCAGATGTTCTTTCTCGGCGCTTGCCCAGTTGCTGCGCCGGAGCGCTTCGATCGTGCCTCGGCACGCAATGACGAGGGCACTGAGCTGCGCTCGCATTTGTGGTGCGGGGTGTTGCTCGACGGCCGCGTCGATCAGTGGGCCAAGTCGTTCGTGGCCAGCCGTCAAACTGGCGTCAAGATTGATGGCTAAGCCGTCCGCGGACACTCGCTTGAGGAGATCTTCGTGATTTTCGATCCACAGCTGCACAGTTTCACCGTGGGCCCGGTGCCAGACGCCAAGCTGAGCCTGAGTGACTGTGGTTTGTCCAGCGATTGGTTCCTGGGCCGCCAGTACCGGGGTGAGGTCTTTGGCAGACCGCGGCGAGCGCGTAAAGGCCCAGAACAGAATCATCAAAAGCGCGCAAACGCCGATGATTAACAGGGGCACAACAGTGTCGGCGTTTTGAATGTCCGGCATTGGCTGCAGGGTACCGGGCGCAACGGTTCCCATTCAGCCACCCCCTGCCGTGCAACTCAGGACCCACGCAATGCGGGACCTGGACCAAGATCGGGTTTAGATGTAGAGGGCTACCAGTGTTCCCCACACATTGAAGATCATGTGGCCAATGATCGGTGGCCCAAGACTGCCAAACTTGATCGCGCCGATCCCGAGCACCGCTCCGACGCCAGCGATCGCTGCCAACAGGACCATGGTTTCGTCGAACGTCGCGCCTCCCTGCCAGTGAGGAAGTGTGAACAGCAGGGTTGATCCGGCAACAGCGAGAACCGTTCCAAAGTGCTTTTCGAAGATCCGCAAAATAAGCCCGCGAAACAGAAGCTCCTCAGATAACGGCGCGCCGATCGTGACCAGCAAGATGATTCCGATCACCCATAACGAGTCATCATTGTCGGTCAACACGCCAGTGTTTGACGCGTTCGCTGAATCAGGCAGACCTACGATCCAGGTCATTAGCTGACTCAAGACCCCGGAAGCAACGACGCAGGTCACCGCGAGACCGAGCCCACGTAACAGATCCATTGGCTCAAATCTGAGCTTCCAGTCTTCGCGGAGACCGAGGCCTTTGGTCTTCGACACGATGACTGGCCACATCCACTGGCCAAGTTGTTGAAACGCGATTGCCGCAGCAATTGCGTATACAGGCCACGAGTCAGAGGCATTGTCCTCAATGAGCGCGAGTAGAGCGCCGACGATTCCTCCAACGATGATCGCAAAGACGATGAAGACAAACGCAAGGGCGACATCTGCAAGGCCCCAATAGGGACGAGAACGTCCGGCTGGGTTCAGGATCTGCCCCATCGGTGACGCCGATTCCGGGGTTGGATTTGGTGGCGACAGCGGTGGGGGGTCTTGGTCGACCATCGAAGAATTACCGATCTGTTTCATCAGGAGACTGGAGAGACCGTACATTTGGCGGCTGATCATTCATCACGGGCTGTTTGGAGCTGACATGGGAAATCTGGTTGAAGGACGCGTAGCGATTGTTACAGGCGCTGGTCGCGGTATTGGTCGCGAACACGCGATCATGCTGGCTGCGAACGGTGCGAAGGTCGTGGTCAATGACCTTGGGGGTGCAACTGACGGTTCGGGCGTTGATATGAGTCCGGCCGAGCAGGTCGTCGCCGAGATTGTTGCCATGGGTGGCGAAGCGGTTGTCAACGGCTCGAACGTCGCTGACTTTGACGAAGCCAAGGCAATGATCGATCAAGCCGTTGAGTCCTTTGGAGGGCTCGACATCTTGATCAACAACGCAGGCATCTTGCGCGATCGCATGGTGTTTTCCATGAGCGAAAGTGACTGGGATGCTGTCATCAATGTGCACCTCAAAGGCACCTATGCGCCGACCCATCATGCGGCGACCTACTGGCGTGAACGGGCCAAAGCTGGCGAAGAGAACGACGCCCGCATCATTAACACGTCGTCACCGTCAGGTATCTACGGCAACATTGGCCAGGCCAACTACGGCGCAGCGAAAGCAGGCATCGCCGCGTTTACGCAGATCACCGCCATGGAGCTCGCCAAGTACGGCGTGACCGTCAATTGTTTGGCGCCCGCCGCGTTCACCCGTATGACGGCCGATCTTCCTGGGTTCTCTGAAATGGACGACGAAGCCAAGGAGAGCCTCGGTCCACGGTGGATCGCGAATGTCGCGTGCTGGTTGGCAAGTGCCGAGGGCGGATCGGTCACAGGTCGTTGTTTCGACGTTGCGGGCAACCGAGTTGGAATAGCAGAGAGCTGGGTGCTTGGCCCCCACGCGGAGCAGGGAGATGACCCTGAATCGCTCGGTGCGATCATTCCCGGTCTGATGAACGAGGCGCGGCTGAACAGCAATATGGGCGGTCGCCCCGCAGGGGGCATCGGTCGACCATCGAACGAGCTGTAACTCGCGACAACGATCTGCTACGTCGATCTCGCCGGATGTCGCTCTCGCGACTCCGGCGAGTTTCGGTTTTTGGCAGAGGTGGAATCAGCGAACGTGGTGAAGCTCGACCTGGATAATTCGACCGCCCACCCGCACACGGTCACCGGGTTCGAGCGCCATTGGATTATCGGGCGTGACTGCACGCCACTCTTGGGCCGACCGATTGCGGCTGAGCCATGTGCCGTTGGCGGATCCGAGGTCGACTGCGAAGGCCGTCCAGTCTTCTAGCGAGATGCGCGTGTGCTGGCGCGACAACGACAGCGAGTCGTCGCTCAGAGTCATCGACGCTGCGAACCCGGCCGCGACGTCTGGGTGGCCTGTTGGCTCGCGACCGATGATCAGGTCAGAGTTCAGCGACCACGTAGTTCCATCGTCAACCACAAGTACGCCGAGAGGCGGGCGGGGGCCATTGAGTAGCACCGTTGTGTTGTGTGTGGCCATCTTGGAGCCACAGTGAGAGCAATACATTGCATCTGGATGGTTGTGGTGGTTGTTCGGGCACGCAACGCCGAGCACCATGATCGGCCCGAGCGTTGAGGAGCCCTCGAGAGGGCGAGGCGATTCGATGAATTCCTGTGGTTCAGCCACCTGTTGCGGTTCGGCCACCTGTTGCGGTTCGGCATAGACCACCGGCTCGGTGCTGACGGCCGGCTCGGGTTCGTGCGCGAAGTCAGGAAGCGAAGGAACAAACGGCTCGTCGAATACAGGCTTGGCAGCCATGGCTGTGGCGTCACCTGCCGCGATGATGTCGTCAGCGAAGGCAGATGTAACTGGTGAATCAGTTGGAATCAGAATCGGTGTAACCGCCGGAGTGTCGGATCCTTGGGACTCGACCGCTGATTCGGCCACAACTGATTCGAAAACAATGGCTTCAGGGTCGAAGACCGGCGGAGGTCCGCCATCAAAGTCGGATGGGGCCTCGAGGTAGTCGCGGTCGATTGGGTCTTCGTTTGACAGGTCTTCGTGTGACGGGTCTTCGTGCAAAAGTTCGAAGAATCCTCGGCCCGAGGGAGCGGCGTCTTCTAGGACTGGTTCGAGGGTGTCGGACCATGGCAGGTCATCGACAAGGTGCTCGTCAAATTCAGGGTCGGACGAAGTCGGTGAGTCGAGATCGTCATCGTCTTCGGCGGGAGGCTCGCCTGTGCCATCAGCGGTGTGTGATTCTGTGTACTCCGCGTCACTGGGGAGTTGGTCTTCGAGGTCACCGGGGAGTTCTTCGTCGGGCTCCGGGGGTGCCGGTGCGACGACGGGGTCGGGAGCAGTTGCGGCCTGCACCCGCAGCTCAATGCCTTCGGCCAACACGGTGCCGGTCTGTAGATCGACGAGTGTGTCGAGCCCCTCGGCTTCGTGCATCATGGTGCCGAGCCGACAGAGTTCGATGCGGCCTTCGTCGTCATTGAGCCCGAGTTGTATTCGCTGCATGAGCATTTGGCCAGGCCGGGCTCGCACCGTCAGTTGAGCGCTAGCGGTTTCGAGCTTGACGACTGCGTCGCCAACCGCCAGGACGAAGACGTCTTGCTGGCTCGTGAACAGCATGCAAAACGCTTGTGGGACTGCTTCGCTGAGCTTGGTGACGACGCGTTCGATGAGATCAGGCTGGTTGTGATGCGACTCGAGCGTGCTCAAGAGATGGCTGGAGTCAGGACTGCCCAGTGAAACGAAGCCACCTGGTGTGCGGTGAGCGACGCCAGCGGCACCGAAGGGGCGCACTCGGGCGCCCTGTAAATCGATTCTCATCATGACCTCTCGATGAACGGCAGCAGTGCGCGACCCGACAGAACGGTATCTGGCTCTTGGTCACTCACCGGTCGGAAGTCACCGTAGACCGTGCAAGCGTTGTCGTCGCGGGCGTTCTCGCGTGGACACACGGGCCGTTGCTGGCTGACAATTATCACGGGCGTTGCAGGCTGTTGATGAGATGGCTGGTGATCAAGGCCGCGCTGTCTGTGGGCACCTCATTGGCGGCGACGAAATCTTCGAGTTGATCTAACGCCAGCCACCTGGTCGCGGTGACTTCGCCATCGTCAAACACAAACGGACCGGTGTGGTGGCAGGCGTAGATCCGAGCGATAAGCGCTACGTCGGGCGCCTCGAAAGAAGCTGGGCCGCAGTCGATGAGGTCGGCGTAAATGCCGGCTTCCTCAGAGAGCTCGCGCCGACCAGCTTCGATCCAGGTTTCGCCTGGGTCGCAGATGCCTCCAAACGCAAGGTCCCAGGCATTGGCATAGATGTCTTTCCATGGTGCTCGACGATGAATGAGCAGGTTGCCCATGCCGTCGAGAACGACGATGTAGACGCTTCGATGGCGCAAGGCCCCTAACCGCATGGCGCTTCGTGTCACGATCTCGATCACCTCGCCATCGCTCGTGACGTGTTCGACCAACTGCGATGCAGCATCTTCAGCACGCGGGTCGGGGTGGTAGCTAGGAGCATTCATCTGTACCCAGCGTAGGGGAACCCATGTTGTAGCGCTGAAGTTCGGAAGCCATTGAGGATTGGTATCAGACACCCGGGCGACTGACTCGTAGGTGGTGGTTGCCATGGGTGTCGGTGTTCAGAAAACTTCACCGGACAACGGAACACATCTTCGGTTTGCCGTGTTGTTGAGTGCACACGACAATCGCCATCGGTCAGAGGAGCGTGTGATGGCCATCGATCCGAAAAAGTGGACTCACAAAACTGCAGAAGCTGTGCAACAGGCGATGAGCCTGGCTGAGTCACGCAGCCACCCAGAATTGACCCCCGACCACATTTTGTCTGCCTTGCTTCGTCAGTCTGATGGCGTCGTGTTGCCGTTGCTGCAGCGGGTTGGTGTCGCGCCGCTTGCGCTGCGAAACCAGGTCGAAGACCGCCTCAGCCAGCTTCCCAACGCGTATGGCGGAAGCCAACCCCAGATGACCAAAGAACTGCAGCGGGTCTTCGCCAACGCAGACGAAGCACGAAAAGATCTCAGCGACGAATATCTCTCGACCGAGCACCTGTTGCTGGCGATGAACGAACGGGTCGATATCGAGTCCAAGGTGCTACTCGAAGCGTTACGAGACGTTCGAGGTAGCCAGCGGATCACATCGCAGAACCCCGAAGACACGTTCCAGGCACTTGAGAAGTACGGCCGTGACCTGACCCGCGTCGCGGCCGAAGGCAAGCTCGACCCCGTCATCGGTCGAGATGACGAGATTAGGCGCACGATCCAGGTGCTAAGTCGCCGTACCAAGAACAACCCTGTGCTGATTGGCGAACCGGGCGTGGGCAAGACCGCCATTGTCGAAGGACTCGCGCGCCGCATTGTCGAAGGCGACGTGCCCGAGGGGCTCAAGAACAAGCGGCTGATTTCGCTTGATCTGGCGTCAATGTTGGCGGGCGCGAAGTACCGCGGTGAGTTTGAAGAACGACTGCAGGCCGTTCTCAAAGAGATCACTGATGCCGACGGTGAAGTAATCACCTTCATTGACGAGATGCACACGGTGGTTGGAGCAGGTGGAGCCGAGGGCGCAATGGATGCCGGCAACATGCTCAAACCCATGCTCGCTCGCGGTGAGTTGCGCATGATCGGTGCCACCACCCTTGATGAGTACCGCAAGTACGTCGAGAAAGACCCCGCGCTGGCACGGCGATTCCAGCAAGTGCTGATCGAAGAGCCGTCGGTCGAGGACACCATCGCCATTCTTCGCGGGCTCAAAGAGCGCTACGAAGTGCACCATGGCGTGCGAATCCAAGATGCCGCGCTGATCGCAGCCGGAGTGCTGAGTGATCGATATTTGACGGGTCGGTTCCTGCCCGACAAGGCCATCGACCTTGTCGACGAGGCAGGTTCCAAGTTGCGCATTGAGATCGACTCGATGCCAGACGAGATTGATGTCGTCGACCGACGAATTCGCCAACTCGAAATAGAACGTGTTGCCCTTGGCAAGGAAACCGACCGCGCATCTGCTGAGCGTCTTGAGTTACTCGAAGAGGAACTCGCCAACCTGCAGGAAGACCTGGCCGGCATGCAGGCCCACTGGCAGGGCGAAAAAGACGCAATCACGAGAATTCGACAGCTCAAGGAGCAGCTCGAAACAGTGCGGATCGATGCCGAGAACCTCGAACGATCCGGCGACCTGGCTGGTGCAAGCGAATTGCGATATGGCATCGCTCCCGACGTTGAGCTCCACATCGAACAGGCCACAACGGACCTCAATGAGTTGCAGGCTGATCGTCAGATGCTCAAAGAAGAAGTCGACGAAGAAGACATCGCCGAAGTCGTCTCACGATCAACAGGAATCCCTGTTGCCCGTCTTGTTGAGGGTGAAGTGCAGAAGTTGTTACGGCTCGAAGAGGTGCTGCACAAAAGGGTCGTCGGTCAAGAGCAAGCGGTAGCGGTTGTTGCGAACGCAATTCGACGCAGTCGTGCCGGGCTGAGCGATCCGAATCGTCCGATTGGATCGTTCATGTTTCTGGGTCCGACCGGCGTCGGCAAGACAGAGTTGGCACGGTCTCTCGCGGACTTCTTGTTCGACGATGAGCGGGCCATGGTTCGCATCGACATGAGTGAGTTCATGGAGAAGCATTCGGTGAGCCGCCTCATCGGGGCTCCCCCCGGTTACGTCGGCTACGACGAGGGAGGTCAGCTGACCGAGGCTGTTCGTCGACGCCCGTACTCGGTGATCCTGCTCGACGAGATCGAAAAGGCCCACGCCGACGTGTTCAACGTGTTGTTGCAGCTGCTCGATGATGGGCGTCTCACCGACGGGCAGGGTCGCACTGTCGACTTCACCAATTCTGTGTTGATTATGACGAGCAACCTGCCCATCGATCCCAAGGACTATTTCAAACCTGAGTTCGTCAACCGCATCGACGACATCGTTCGTTTTTCCGAACTCGAAGTGGTTGATCTCATCAAGATCGTTGACATTCAACTGCGTGGTCTCGAACAGCGACTGGCTGAACGCAAGCTGACTCTCGTCGTGTCCGACGCCGCCCGCAAGCGCATCGCACACCTCGGACACGACCCATCCTTTGGGGCTCGACCTCTCAAACGGGTAATCCAACGAGAGCTTGCAGACAAGATCGCACTTGCGTTGCTCGAGGGCACCTACCCCGAAGAGGCACGTGTCGAGGTCGATATTGACGGCGACGACCTTGTCGTGCGACCCGGTGCTGAAGCTCCACCGTCGTGAGGCGTAGTGGCCACCTTGTGAACGCGACCTAGACCAAATCTTCGTTGCGGGGTAGCCTGCCAAATAACGTTCATTATTACGGAGGCATCGTGACCGACACGACTGAAACGCCGACCCCCAAACGCACGCAGCAGGCGGGGAGTGGCGGCGAAGGTGTTCGACCGATCGATAGTTGGGAAACCGACTTCGATCACACACACCCCGACTACGCGGCAAATGCGCCGCAGATTTGGGATGAGTTACGCGACACGTGTCCGGTCGCGCGTAGTGAGCGTTTTGGTGGCATGTGGCTTCCGACCCGTCACGAAGACATTGCTGCGATAGCGGCAAACGAAAACGGTTGGTACACGAGCCATGAAGTCGTCGTCAATCAGTATTCGGCTGACGACGTAATGCCGCCACCAATCGGTGGAGCACCGCCGATCACGAGCGACCCACCGTTCCACGTAGACGCTCGTCGGCTCTTGCTGGCGCCGTTTGCTCCCAAGAAGGTCAACGAGTTAGTGCCCTTCGCAACCGATTTCTGCCACAGCTTGCTCGACTCGGCGCTCGCCAAGGCCGCAGATTCTGACGGTGTCTTTGACGCTGCTCTTGACTACACCCAAGCGATTCCTGTTCGTGTCATTGCTGAGATGCTTGGTCTGCCAGCCGAAGACGGAGACATCTTTCGCACCTTTATTCACCACATCGTGGAAAACCCGATCGAGCGTGAACTCGAAGAAGAAGAAACCGCCGAGTACTACCTCGACCGACACATCGCCGAACACGCGGCAAACCCAAAACCTGCCGGTGAAGGCGACCTGATCGATCACCTTCTCGGGGTCGAGCTGTATGGCGAGAAACTCGCCCCCGAGCACGTACGCGGCACGATCTTGCTCCTGATCGTGGCTGGCATCGACACCACATGGTCCTCCATTGGGTCGGCGCTGTGGCACTTCGCTCAGAACCCTGACGATCTCAAACGCTTCCGTGACGAGCCTGAGGTGCGACCGTTTGCCATCGAAGAATTCTTGCGGGCGTACGCCCCGGTGACCATGGCTCGGCGTGTTGCCGAGGATCATGAGCTTGCTGGCTGCCCAATGAAGGCCGGCGACTGGATGCTGCTGCCGTTTCCGGCGGCCAACCGTGATCCCGACATGTTCGAAGATGCAGACAAGTTCATCATTGACCGCCAAAAGAACCGTCACGGTGCATTTGGTCTCGGTATTCACCGATGCCTTGGCTCGAACCTGGCGCGCATGGAACTGACGGTCGCTCTCGATGTGTTCGTCGAACGGGTGAACGAGTTCGAGCTGGTTGACCCAGCAAGTGTGCGATTCTCGACCGGTCAGATTCGTGGACCTCGGGAACTCCCCATACGCGTGCATTCCTGATCTAGTTTGAGATCGCCGACAACGGAGAAGCAGAGATGAAGATCAACTACAACCGCGAGCTGTGCCAAGGCCACAACCGTTGCTACATGCTCGCCCCTGAACTATTCGACGTCGATGACGAGGGCTACGCGGTCTTGACGGCAACGGGTGAGATCCCGCCCGAGCTGCACGACAAGGCGCGTCTTTGCGTTGACAATTGCCCTGAGTACGCCATCGAACTCGTCGACTGATTCGTTGAGACGCGGCACGGTGAGGAGTCTGAGATGGCCGTCCTGACCGGATTGGTCGAGGCACTTCCCGACTACGAAATATCTGCAGAAATTGGGGGCGGCTCGATGGGGGTGGTGTACCTCGCCCGCCACCGCGCCACGAATCGACAGGTCGCGATCAGGGAGCTTCCGCCGTCGTTCGCCATCGACTTTGATGTGCGACAACGATTCACGAACGACTCACCGTCAATCGCGTCGCTGGATCACCCGCATATCGCTGCAGCCTACGAAATGGTCGACCACGGCGGGCACCTCGCCGTGGTCATGGAGCTGCTGCCAAACGGCACGGTGTGGGATCAGTTCGTTAATCACGGCTTGTCGGTGCCGCGATCATGTGGACTCGCTCTCGCTGCGTTGTCGGGACTGCACCACGCACATGAGCGGGGAGTTGTGCATCGCGGACTGACTCCAGCAAACCTCATGTTCACCCACGACTGGCAGGTAAAGGTCGCAGACATTGGGCTCGCCCACGTGCTCGCCGGGAGCGAGACCGTCGGTACCTTTGACGGAGCGATCCTCGCGTCGCCGTTGTACCTGTCGCCGGAACAGGCCGAAGGTCGGGCCTGTGGTCCAGCAGCCGACGTCTACTCGATGGGCGCGATCTTGTATGAGTTGATGTCAGGTCAATTGCCATTCGATGGTGATCTCGGCGCAGTTTCCACAGCCATGGCGCGACTGGAGCGCAACCCACGTGCGCTTAGCGATCTGGCCAGCGAAGTCCCTACTCAAATTGCCAGTGTTGTAATGCGAGCGCTCGAGCGGCGCGAAACCGCAAGGTGGCCGTCAGCAGAAGCATTTGGCGTGGCGCTTGCAAGTGCTTCCGCAGAAGTTTGGGGTGCAGATTGGGTCGGTGACGTTGGTGCGTCGATTGCGGGCAACTCGGCTATCGAGACGGCCGCTCGAACGACCCAACGCCGTAACCGGCGCACCGACCGGCAGCCGCCGGTTGCGTTCGGAACCGGCGTGCCGGATATCGATCGAGCGATGCATTCGTCAATCGGATTTGAGCCCAGTACTGAGATACAGCCATCGGATGCGCTCCCACGCTTCGCTGCTTCGGTGCAGGCCCCAGACGTGAAGACCGCGGTTCGGCCACTACGAGCGACGCGGTCCGTCGAGGCGGATCTAAACGATTTGTCACCTCGAGACCTCGTCAATCTCGCCGAATTGAAAACACCATCTTCGTCTGGGGCGCCGTTTGCCGTCGCTGCAGCGTTGGCTCTCGCTTGCGCGTTGTTGGCAATCGTGGGGTTGTTCGGTAGCGAGCCCCGCACTCTCAACGCTGAAAACGTGATGGTCGAAGGCATCTTTGCGCGCAATGCCGAAGAACCCATCGAGGTCGACTTCGAAGGTGTCGTTGCGATCAGCGATGACGTCACGGTCAGCCTCAACGAGCTGGACGTTTCGTTTCTCGGCATTCCTGTTGGATCCACGAGGGTGTCGCAAGGATTCTTCGACCCCGGTCGTCTCAAGTGGACTGCCGCTGGCGTGGTCGAGTTGAGTTCTACTGATGTGGCTGGTGTCGAGCACCGAATTCCCGTCCGGCTGACAAACGCACCGTGGGCTACGGTGCCGTTCCTTGCTGCTGTAGCCGTCGCTGTTGGGGCAGCGGCTTCGATCCAGTCGTACCTCGGCCGTGTGCGTAGCCGACGGTTTACCCTTCGATCAACTGTCGGCCTCGTAGCTCGTGGCTCGGCGTGTGGCGCCGCGCTGGCGATCGTTGCCATGATTGCGTTTCGAGCGCCGACGGACTGGGTTTCTGTGATTGTGGCAGCGCTGAGTTTCGGGTGCGCCGCTGGTTTCGGTGGTGAAGTGTTTCGGCGCATTCGTCGACGCGACCGGGCTGACGACGCGCTGTTGCCTCGACTGTCGACGGCGACTTCCTAGGCCGTAGGTGGGGTCACCCTGGTGCGGGCGGAGCTTCGATTCGGATCGTCGTGTCTCCGAACGACAACGTGGAGCCGCTAGCGAGGATCGATTCGCCGTCGATTCGAAGGCCATCGATAAAGCTTCCGTTTGTGCTGCCCAGATCTGCGACACGTAGGTTTGGTCCTTCGGGCATGACCGAGAGATGTCGGCGCGATACTTTTTCGTCGGCCACCAGCACGCCCTCGCATTCTCGCCCGAACACGGTCTTTTCGACGATGCTCAGGTACAGGTTGGTTCGGCCTGGTTGGGTAACGGTGACGGTTGGAAACACGGTGTGGGCTCCTTGTCGGGCAGACGATCGTGATCGTGCAAGCTTCGCAGCTCGTGTTGCTGATGCCGATTCGGCCATCTCGCCCCTGAGCAGCGCGATCGACTGACGGATACGGTAGGCGATCTCAGTCAAACACGAATTCAAGGAGTCACCAATGCCAGATCTTGCAGGCACCGGTACACACGAAAACCTCAAAGAAGCATTCGCAGGTGAGTCTCAAGCCAACCGCCGTTACCTCTACTTCGCCAAGGTCGCGGACATCGAGGGTTACCCCGCGATTGCCTCCAACTTCCGCGAGACCGCCGAGGGCGAAACCGGCCATGCGCACGGCCACCTCGACTATCTGAAGACCGTTGGCGACCCTGCAACGGGTGAACCGATTGGCGACACCGAGGAAAACCTCAAGGCAGCGGTTGCTGGCGAGACCCACGAGTACACCGAGATGTACCCAGGTATGGCCAAGACCGCCCGCGAAGAGGGCTTCGGAGAAATTGCTGACTGGTTTGAGACGCTCGCTAAGGCCGAGAAGTCACATGCCGGTCGTTTCCAGGAGATGCTCGACAGCCTCGGCTAGCTCATATCTTGTGCAAAGGGCGCAGTCACCGGCATGTGCCGATGACTGCGTTTTTCGCTTTTTGGAAGCACTTTCGTATTTACTTGGTACCCACCGCAGTTCCTGGGAGAGTTGTTGATGGCTTCGAACGGACCGATCTCGTACTCGCCAACCGACGGGTTGAGCTATGACACGGCAGACCCCGTCTATTGGGATGCCGCGGGTCTTCAAAAAGAGATAACGCGCACCTTTGAAATCTGCCACGGCTGCCGTATGTGCTTCAAATACTGCGACAGTTTCCCGTCACTGTTTTCGTTCATCGACGACCGCCATGACGGCGACGTCACCAAGATCACCGAGGTCGAAACCGCCCAAGTGATGGACGAATGCTTCCAGTGCAAGTTGTGTGAGGTGCAGTGCCCATACACCGTGCGCGACGAACACGAATACCAGCTTGACTTCCCTCGCATGGTGCATCGGTTCAAGGCTCAACGAGCCGAACGAGATGGCATCTCGTTGCGGGACAAGATGCTGGGAGATCCCGATCGCCTCGGCAAGAGTGTGCGTGCTACGGGTGGTCTGACGAATTGGCTGAATAAGCAGGCCCCGGCGCGGGCCATGGTCGAAAAGGCGGTAGGAATTCACCGCGACAAGTTGTTGCCCGAATTCGCGAAGGAATCGTTCGAAGCGTGGGCCGACGATCAAGGGTTGATACACGATGACCCGACGCGCGGTGAAGCCGTGCTTTTTCAGACATGTTTTGTTGAGCACAACGAGCCTGAAATTGGTCATGACACGGTCGATGTCATGCAACGAAACAGCGTCGAGTTGACCTGCGAAAAAGGTCTGCTGTGTTGCGGCATGCCGGCTTGGGAATCAGGCAACCTCGACAAGGTGCGAGACAACATCACGCACAACGTTGAGAAGCTGCTTCCCCATGTGAGAGCGGGCAAACGGGTGCTCGCGATTAACCCGACGTGCGCCATGATGCTCCGCCGCGAGTGGGGCGAGATCGCAGCACCTGCCGATCGAGCGGCGGTGGCTGAGATTGCCGCAGCGACCAGCGACCCGGCGGAGTTCCTCTGGGAGTTACGCGACGAAGACCGTTTCAACACCGACTTCAAGTCGAGTCCGGGCGCAGAAGTCGCGTATCACGCGCCTTGCCATCTACGTGCACAAGCAGTTGGTTTCAAAGGGCGAGATCTGATCAAGAAGATCCCAGGAACGAAACCTAAAATGACCATGGAGTGTTGCGGCCACGACGGCACCTACGCCATGAAGGTTGAAGGCTTCGAGGTATCGGTCCGCATTGGCAAAAAGGCTTTTGACGGGTTGAAGTCTGCCGAAAAAGCAGAGGTGTGGGCAACTGAATGCCCGCTGGCGGCGGTGCAGTTTCAACAGCACGCTGGCCGCAAACCAATGCATCCGATGAGCGTGTTGGCCCGCGCCTACGAACCCGATGGGTTCCCTACACCAATTCCAACTACCGAGGAGGCCTGACGATATGACTCGTCTCGTTCAACGTTCAGACATCATCGACTTCGCCACCTATGAAGATTCACGCGAACAGGTTCGCGACGAAGTGATGGAAGCGAAGCGGGCACGTCGTGTCCACCTCAATGACAACCTGACCTTTCTCTTCGAGAACCGTCAAACCTTGATCCACCAGATTCAAGAGATCATGCGGGCCGAGCGCATCGTGCGAGAAGCCGACATCGCGAACGAGATCGAAACCTACAACTCGATTCTTGGTGAACCCGGTGACCTCGGCTGCGTGTTGCTGATCGAGATCCCGGACGAGGCCGATCGCAAGCCGTTGCTCATCAAGTGGTTAGGCCTGCAGGAACATCTCTACGTTGTGATGAAAGACCAGAGTCGGGTGTATGCGACATTTGACCCGTCGCAGGTCGGTGACGACCGACTGAGTGCCGTGCAGTACCTGCGGTTCCCTGTGCAGGGAGAGGTACCGATTGCAGTCGGCTCCGACTTCGCCGAACTTGTATGCGAGGTGCCGTTCAGCGATGAACAAGGCGCAGCCCTCGCCGCCGACCTGGCGTCATGAGCGGACAGCCGGCCCGGGAACCGGAGCAGTTTCGGGCTCGCGACGAACCGTTTGACTTGTCTGCGTTCCCATGTCCTCGCTGCGAGACGGTGATTTCAGCGCAGGAGTATGGACCATGTCCGGCGTGTATCGAGCACCTCAAGGTCACCCAACGGCGCGTTGGTGAAGAGGTAGTGGCCGCGGCGTATGAGCCAAAGATGAATGTGACGCCAAACGCGGTCGCGCTGAAAGACGACTAGCTGCAAGGATTTCCTAACTGCAGAATCTCGGCGCAACAGCGCTAGCGCTCGACTCGGGGGCCGGCGACCGTCGTGAATCGTGAAAGCGGGCGGTCGGACCGAAGCGCGAACCATTCGGGGTCGCGGGCATGCGCATGCCAATGGTCAGGAATCGAGCGCATGTCGTGGTCGATGCGAAACTCATCACCCCCGAATCGACTGGTTGCTGCGCTGCGAAGAGCGGACAACATGTGACCAATCATGTCATCGGTTGGATCGAGACGATGCTGCTTCCACACGACCATCGGGACGCAACACACCTCGCAGTCTGCGACCCAGCAGATGTTGTCTTCGAAGTACCAATGGGTGAAGCGAGCCGCTTCACAAAG
>CALKPY010000162.1 GCA_937991435.1 uncultured Acidimicrobiales bacterium | reverse complement strand
GCGACCGTCATGAATGCTGCGGCAGCAACCAGCAATAGCCACACCAGCGGCGAGGGCCGTTGCCACCCTTGCACCGCTGAGAGCACTCCCCCAAGAGCCGTCGCTGCTGTTGCTGTCACAAACGCGATAACCGGGGCCGGCACATCAGCGCCAACCCTTCGCGTCGACAGTTCCCGAACAACGACGAGGCAAACCGTCACAAAGCCCAAAATGAACCAGGGATTGAAATCCGAACTGCCCGGACGAATCACGAGCATCACGCCGCAAAACGCCAGCGCCAACGCACCAACCCGATGCGGACTCACCCTTTCATGAAGCAGCCGTGCTGCGGCAAAGGCCACCACAAGCGGCACAAGTTGCACTACTGCAGCGAGCGCTCCCAATGGAACCTTTATGAGCGTGAGCAGAAAGCTGACCATCAACACCATCTCCATGATTACCCGAAGAACCAGCGGCCGATCGCGCAGCAACGCGGCCGACGGCGAAACACCGGACCATCGCATGACCAGCCACAACGCACCGATGAGCGGGATCCCTCGGAGAAACACCGCCTGGAACAGGGGGAGATCCTCGGCGGCACGCTTCATGAGTGCGTCGTTGCCGGTAAATGCGAACATCGATGTGGTCATCCACGCGGCACCACGCATGTTGGCGGAGGCGTCGGCCTGAGTCAGCACCACAAGTGTCGGTCAGCCGTCGACGATGATCAGGTGACGGTTCTTCTTGCCCATCTGAATGAGCAGATAACGCTCCCCGAGCAGATCTGAGCGCTTGAGGTCTGTGTCTTGTCGTTTAACCCGGTTTACGGCGATTTGGTTCTCACCAAGCTTGCGTCGCGCATCGCTGTTTGATTTGCACAACCCGCAGGCCACAAGCAACGAGACCGCATTTTGCTCGGTGTCGTAATCGGCATTGTTGATCGTCGTCTCGGGAATGATTCCCCGCAGCGACTCGACCATTTCGACGTTGAGGTCGGCATTGCCGAACATGGCGGCGGCCGCGAGGTTGGCCTGTTCGACAGCTTGAGCCCCATGAACGAGCGCAGTGACTTCGTCGGCCAATCGCTGCTGACCCAGCCGCTGTTCCGGCGCCGCATGATGGGCCGCCGCTATCTCGAGAACGTCGTCAACGGCCAGCAGAGTGAGTTGCAACAGCATGCGTTCGACATCGTCATCTGGAACACGCAGGAAGTATTGGTGGAATTCGTAGGGAAGAGTGCGCTCGGCATCGAGCCAGATGTTGCCAGCCTGTGACTTGCCAAACTTGGCGCCATCGGACCGCACGAGAAGCGGCCACGTCAGAGCGTGCGCCGAGCCGCCGGAGCGCTTGCGAATCAGCTCGGTGCCCGCGGTGATGTTGCCCCACTGATCGCTGCCACCGATCTGCAACGTGGCCGACATGTTTTCATGCAGCCACCAATAGTCAAACGCTTGCAAAAGCATGTAGCTAAACTCGGTGAACGAAATTCCGTTTTCGCTTTCAAGACGACTCTTGACGCTGTCTTTGGCCATCATCTGGTTCACGGTGATGTGCTTGCCCACATCACGCAGGAAGTCGAGCACGGGCACGTCGCCGGTCCAGTCAAAGTTGTTAACCAACCTGGCCGCGTTTTCGCTTGTGCCGTCAAAGTCTAGAAATCTGGCAAGCTGGTTTTTGATACCTGCAACGTTGCGCGCCAGCGTGTCCTCGTCGAGAAGGTTTCGCTCGTCAGACCGACCACCGGGGTCTCCCACCATGCCAGTCGATCCGCCGACCAGGGCAATCGGACGATGGCCGTGATCTTGGAACCGCCGCATGGCAAGAACGCCAATGAAACTGCCGATGTGCAGACTGTCTGCCGTCGGGTCAATGCCGTGATACAAGCTCACCGATCCGCTTTCGAGCGCGTCGTTGAGCGCGGCTCGGTCGGTGGAGTTGTGGATCAGCCCGCGGGCTTCGAAGTCTTCGAGCAGGTTTCGCGTCACGGCATGAGACTAGGGCGAGGCTGCGGTATTAAGCCGACTATTCCTAACGGTCCTAAAACAAGACTGCCAGTTGCCCACCGAGCGCTGCCGCGTCGACCAAAACGAAAAGGGGGGACGATCCCGAGGCGTCTCATCGTTACCAAATCGATGTCGCGGGATCGTCCCAAGCGGTTCTGCTTCTTCGCACCCCTCCGGCTCCGGGGAGCCCTTGTGGCGTTCTGATGCAGTTCCTACCTTGCAGTCCTTGCGGCTCGTCTGCGGGTTGCATTTGCGGGGTTCGGGTTGCCCATCTGCCGTTAGATGCGGTCCGATTTCGTGCCGTTGGTTCTGCTCGGTCCGCTCACTATTGCGACCCGGTAATCGGTGCGTCAACCGATTTGGCGAAATCCCCAGCTCTTTCCCCAACCACAGGCGAAATCCCCAGCTCGCACTTGGTTATCCACGGGATATCCACTGAGTTTTCCACTGGCATTCGCGCCGAATCAACGGTTCCGAAGTCGCGGGGTCAGCGCGGCAGGGCCGACAACAAGGTCACCATTTCTACCGCGGTGACAACGGCCTCAAAGCCCTTGTTTGTGTCGTCGTCGCCCGCACGCGCCAAGACCTGTGCTTCGGTTTCGGTCGTGAGCACACCAAAGATCACCGGTACACCCGTGAGTGCAGCAGCTTCTCGCACGCCAACCGCCGCTGCCTCACTCACGATGTCGTAGTGGGTCGTCTCTCCTCGGATGACCACCCCAATGGCGATCACCGCGTCGAACTCTCCGCTTGCTGCCAACTGCTGACACACCAACGGCAACTCAAATGCCCCGGGCGCCCAGGCCTCTGTCACATTCTCGCTGCGAATGCCGCAATGCTCGTAGCCGCGACGTGCACCATCGAGCAACCGAATGGTCAGATGGTCGTTCCACCTTGCGGTCACGACGGCGAGGCGCACTGCGCTTCCGTCGTGGGAACCCTGAATGCCCGCCAACGCTGCGTCAGGCGCTGGTAGCGATCCGGCCATCAGAGGTCTCCCGCAGCATCAAGATCGTCCATAAAGTGGCCCATGCGCTCACGTTTGGTGCGTAGGTACCGAATATTTTCGGCGTTGGGCACAGTCTCGATTGGTTCTCGACCAGTGATCTCGATGTCATAACCTGCCAACCCTCCGAACTTCGAAGGGTTGTTGGTCAACAGACGCATCGATTTAACGCCAAGGTCGACGAGGATTTGTGCACCAATACCGTATTCACGGCTATCGACTGGAAGTCCAAGGTCAAGATTGGCATCGACGGTGTCGCGACCTTCGTCTTGCAGGCCGTACGCCCGCAACTTGTGTCCAAGACCGATGCCGCGACCTTCCTGCCCTCGCAAATACACGACAACGCCCGCACCGGCGGCTGCCACTTTGGCCATTGCCGCGTCAAGTTGGGGGCCGCAGTCACAGCGCATCGAACCAAAGATGTCGCCGGTCATGCATTCGCTGTGCACCCGCACGAGAATGTCATCGGTCGCCGACGGGTCACCGACGACAAACGCAGCGTGCTCGACCCCATCGAGTAGCGACTCAAACGCGAAACAGCGGAACTCGCCGTGCACTGTCGGGATTCGGGCCTCGCTGACTCGGCGCACCAACTTTTCGGTGCGACGTCGATAGCGAATCAGATCCGCGATGCTTATAAGCAGCAGATTGTGCTCGTCGGCAAACGCCCGAAGTTCCTGCAACCGGGCCATAGTCCCGTCAGGATTTACGACCTCGACGAGAACGCCCGCTGGCGAGAGTCCTGCAAGCTGAGCGAGATCGACTGCTGCCTCGGTATGCCCGGCTCGCTTCAGCACGCCGCCTGGCCGGGCACGAAGCGGAAAGATGTGTCCGGGCCGCGAGAAGTCCGACGCAATAACCTCGGGATCAACAGCTTTGGTGATCGTCAGCGCCCGGTCCTCGGCGGACATTCCCGTGGTGGTGCCATGGCGAAAGTCGATACTCACCGTGAATGCAGTGCGCATGGCTTCGTCGTTGCGTTGCACCATCTGGGGCAGGTCGAGCTCATCGAGACGTTCACCCGTCATCGACAAGCAAATCAACCCCGAAGCCTGTTTGGCAAAGAACGCAATCTTTTCTGGAGTGGCGAACTCAGCGGCGAGAATCAAGTCGCCTTCGTTCTCGCGGTCCTCGTCGTCAACGACGATCACGATGTCGCCCCGTCCGAAAGCCTCTATGGCTGTCTCGACGTCATCGAGCTGTATGTCTGTCATCGCGCCCATTGTCGTGCGTTGAGACGCGAAACCACTACTCGATCGCCTCGGGGACGTTATTCGGCAGCTGGTTTGTGTGTCTAGCGCACACGCCGATACGGGGAAGCCACGTCTCTGAACCACGACTTCGTGCGCGGTGACAGCCCAACCGGACCTGCCTTGGCCGAAGCAAACATCCACCACAACGCCGCGCAGAACAACATGAGAATTCCTGCCGAGGCGAACGCGTTGGCCCAGGGCCAGCTCGAAGCGGCGGCGGTAATCGTGCATGCGGTGACACCTGCTAGTGCCAACCCGCCGACAACCAGCCTGTTACGGCGCCGCACACTAGGAGGGTATTCACCCTCGGTGAATGCCACCGTCAGCTCGCCCCGTTGAGGTGACCTGCTAGCAGCCGTTCTGCGTACTTAGCCATGACATCGACCTCGAGATTCACGGTGTCGCCGACCTTTTTGGACCCAAGCGTGGTGATCGCTGCCGTGTGCGGAATGATCGCGCATGTGAACCCGTCATCAAGGGCATCAACAACTGTCAGGCTGATGCCGTCGACGGTGATTGAACCCTTCTCGACGATGTAGCGGCTCATGCCCTCGGGCATTGAGATGTGCAGGTCAGGAACCGGATTCAAAACTGTTCCCACTCCATCGACGTGTCCCTGAACAAGGTGTCCGCCAAGACGGTCCTGCAGACGAACCGGACGTTCCAGGTTTACCGCGTCGCCCGCCTTCAACGATCCGAATGTCGAGCGGGCAATCGTCTCATCGGATACGTCGGCATCGAACCAGTCGTCGCCCCACGCCACCACGGTAAGGCATACCCCGTTGATCGATGTCGAGTCGCCCAGCTGCACTCCATCAAGCACCTTGCGCGCGCCGATTCGCACGCGGGACCCTTCGATGGAAACAATAGACCCGAGCTCTTCAACAATTCCTGTGTACATGTTCGCCTTTCAGGTGTCCCGGTCGCCGACCAGCGCGAGACGAGCTGCATCGACGTCTTTCTTGAGCTGCTCGCTGATTTCATCGATCCCGTTGAATCGACGTTCGCTGCGCAGAAACGCCACGAACTCAACCACGATTTCACGCCCGTACAGATCTTCGTCAAAGTCGAGCAAATGGGCCTCGAGAATCGGCTCTTGCGCGTGCTGGTGAAACGTCGGGCGCATACCGATATTTACCGCTGCCTGCATGCGACGTCCGTCATCGAGTGTGACCCAAGCGGCATAGACGCCCTCGGCCGGCCACGCCCATCCTTGCCGAAAGGCCACATTGGCAGTCGGGAAGCCGATCGAACGCCCGCGTTGATCGCCCTTGACGACATCGCCGCGCGTCTCAAACGGGCGGCCCAGCATGGCGTTAACCGACTCGATGTCGCCGCCAGCAAGAGCGCGACGGATCACGGTTGAGCTAATTGGTTCGACCGCGTCGTCATCTGCAAAAAGGTCTAGTCCGGCAACGTCGAACCCAAGCTGTTCGCCATAGTCACGCAAGGTGTCAACGCTTCCGCTGCGACCTTTGCCGAAGTGGAAATTGCTTCCGACGACGATTTGGCGCACGTTCATGCGGTCAACGAGAACATCGGTGACGAAGTCGCGATCAGAGGTCTGCGAGCGTTCCTCGTCAAATGTGAGTAGGTAGAGATACTCAATGCCTAGGCCAGCAAAGAGTTCCAGCCGCTGGTCATGATTTGTCAAAAGCATCGGCGCATTCTCGGGACGTATCACCCGCGCTGGGTGCTGGTCGAACGTGACCACCGCCGGGGCTAGACCGTGTTCCCGAGCGAGAGAGACCAACGTCGACAGCACCTGTTGATGTCCTCGATGAATGCCGTCATAAGAGCCGACCGAAACGGCGGTCAACACGCCCTGTGGAACTCGGTCGATGCCATCGCGCAGAACCTGCATTTACCCGAGGCTAGCCACCCGAGTTCGCTGGCCACCCGACCTTGTCGGCTAGATTCGACCCCAGCAGCTAGCGACGCCAAAAAGTTCATTGGATCAGATGCGACAAATGCGGGCTATCACCGCGGGCTCAGGCCATAAGGCGGGCAAATCCATCGAGCAGCGGTAGGACGGTGTCGCTGTCTGCTGATGGCAAACCGAATATGAGCCGATCGACGCCAACAGCTGCGAGGTCCGCGATCGAGTCGGCATTGGCTGGCGCGTAATACACCGACAGTTCGAGCTCATCGCGGTTGCGTCCCGCAGCTGCACACGCCTCGTCGAAAGCTCTTGCCTGCTCAGCGAACCCGGAGTCGCCACGACCGCCTATTGGGATCCAACCGTCGCCGTATCTGACTGCCCGTTGCATCGCGCCGGGGAACACGCCCCCAACATGTATTGGTGGGCCGCCGGGTTGTATTGGCTTTGGATTCTGAAACGTCGGCCCAAACGAGATCTGTTCGCCCCGGTACTCAGCCACATCATTGGTCCACAGAGCCCGCGCCGCCTCAACCGACTCACGCATACGTCCGAACCGGCGATCTGGGTCGGTGCCATGATCGACCATCTCCTCAACGTTCCAGCCGGCACCCACGCCCATCAGGAACCTGCCCCCCGAAATGACGTCGAGACTCGCGGCCTGTTTCGCCGTGTGAATCGCGTCTCGCTGCGCGACGAGCGCGATGCCAGTCGCCAACTTCAGATGGGTCGTGACCGCAGCTGCTGATGCAAGAGCGACGAACGGGTCGAGTGTGTCGAAATACATCTGCGGAAGCTCATCACCGCCAGGCCACGCTGATTCGCGACTTGCCGGAATATGGCTGTGTTCAGCAAGCCATAGCGATTCGAAACCGCGATCCTCGAGCGCCGGGCCGAGATCGGTCATCGAAATCGAATACGCCGTCGGGAAGATCGCTACCCCATAGTGCATTGCGTCACTCCGTGTGTGGTCGTCACTGGTGTTGAGTTCGGCCACGATAGATCAACTTCGTCGTTCGTCCCGCACGAGCTACGGTCGATAGATGGATCTAGGACTGACGGGCAAAAAGGCAATAATCACCGGCGGCAGCCGGGGCATTGGCCGAGCGATTGCCGAACAGCTACTCAGCGAGGGAGCTTCGGTAGCCATTTCGGCGCGAGGCCAAGAAGGGGTCGACGCTGCGGTTGCCGAGTTGAGCAAGCTAGGGCCGGTTCACGGCACAGCGGTCGACGTAGCTGATGGCGACGCGTTCACCGCGTGGGTGGCGCAAGCGGGCGAACAACTCGGAGGAATCGACATCGTCGTCTCAAACGCGAGCGGTGGCGGAGCCGGCAGCACTGCACCCGAAGCATTCAAGAAGACCCTCGACGTCGACGTGCTCGGTCTCGTGCGACTGGTCGAAACTGCACAGCCTTTGCTTGAAAAGTCAGACAGCGCGGCGATCGTAGCCATCTCTACCACCGCGGCGATCGAACACTTCATGGGCGGCGTCGATTCCTATAGCGCGCTCAAGGCCGGCGTGATCAAGCTCGTCGCTGGATATGCGCAGGCGCTCGGGCCCAAGGGCATTCGAGCGAACACGGTCAGTCCAGGCCCGATCTTCGTCAAAGGCGGCGGCTGGGATCACATCAAGACCAACATGCCCGACCTGTATGAGACGTCGATCGCCAACGAGCCGTTGGGCAGGTTGGGAACGGCCCCTGAAGTCGCAAATGTCGTTGCGTTCCTCGCCAGTCCAGCTGCTTCCTGGGTCACGGGCACCAACGTCGTTGTTGATGGCGGATACACCAAAGGCGCGGGCTTCTAGCTCGTGCCGGCATGCAGGTCCGTCTGGCGAAGCGTCGCTTGGGGTGACTTGGCGACGAGCGATTCGGCTAGGAAACGTCGACGAATGTGATTGCGACTGTTGCTGTGTCTAGCGGGCTTGCGGTGACATCCATCAGCTGACCAAAGGCCAGCGTTCCTGGAGCAACAATGCCCTCGAGGTGTTGGGTCTCACCAGTGAATTGGGCGAGACGAGCTGCGTCGAGCACACCACAATACCGAAGCCCTTCGCGAAGGTCCTTGGTCACTGTTTTATGTGCGTCGGGGCCGCCGAAGTAGGTCGCTGCGACTTCGTTGGCCATGACAGGCCACATGTCGGTCTCGTCGGACTTGCAAAGAACAACACCGGTTGACAGCTGTGCCAAAATCGTCTCGAGCTGAGGCGCAAGCTTGGAGGCTTCGCCTCGGCTGCCCAGCCATATCAGCTGTTCATCTTCGTGGAGCATTTGTGAGGATTGCACAGTTTCATGACTCTTCACATCGCAGAGAGTCGCGCATTGGGCACCGGGCGTGCGTCGTTTTGGGTCAAACGACCTATGCGTGTCGCCGTAGGTTATCCTGATCACGGTATGCCTCAGAC
>CALKPY010000161.1 GCA_937991435.1 uncultured Acidimicrobiales bacterium | reverse complement strand
GGTCATCGGAGGTGAATCTAGCATTCGAACCCGGCGGCTTTCCTTGGCTAGTCGTCGCAGGCGAGAGCACCGGAGCGTTTGTGCTAATCCGCGATCGCAGCGGCAACCGCGTCAGCGGCGGCTTGGCCGCTGTTGAACGCGCCTTCGATCTTGGGACCGCCAAAGGCATCGCCAGCGAGGGCGATTGTGTGAGCGCCTGCCGCGATCACCTCGGTGCGATTGGTCAGGGGCTTGACTGGGCCGGCGTATCGCCACTTCTTCAGCTGAGATTCGACGACAGTTGCCTCGCCCAGCCACGGGGCGGCCATTGCGAGAAGTTCGCCATGAACCGTTTCGTCGTCATCGTCATAACGGCGCAGGCTGTACTCGTGTGCGGCGTGGAACGTCAGCGCTTGAACGGGCGAGATGCCTTTGCGTTGGTTGTCGGCAATGAATGTGAACGGGCCAGTTTCGAATTGCATGCCGCCCGGTTCCGCGACGTTGGTGGGGCCGTTAACGACGGCCAAAAGCGCCAACGTCGCGAAGTAACTAGTGGCGCGAAGTGACTGTTCGAGTGAGCTGCCAGGGGCGACGTCGCCGTGGCCGAACATGGTGAGTATCTGAGGGATCGGCGCGGTGACGATCGCATGGTTGCCGAGAGCCAACGTTGTGCCGGTTGCGTCGACGACCCGAACCCCGTCGGAGCCGACCGAAATCGCATGCACGTGATTCGCGAGTTGCACGTCAAGTGGCTGAGCCATCCACTTGGCCAGCGACGTCATACCCGCGTCGCCGCGCCAACGGGCGTAGCCGTCTTCCTCGCCGAATCCGCGACACCATTCAGCGACTGCACCCGCTTTGGCCGCTTCGTCGACGAGACCGCTAAAAGAGTCGCCACGAACCGTGAAGAACTGCGCCCCGTGGTCGAGCACCGCATCGCCGATGCGTCGTGTCGCGAGTCGTCCGCCGACGCCTCGGCTCTTGTCGAGCACTGTCACGGTATGCCCGGCCGCTTGCACCTGACGGGCCGCCGCCAGTCCGGCCATTCCCGCTCCAACAACAATCACGTCATGCACCCGAGCAGTATGCCGACCTGCATTGGCACCGATGAACAGCTGGGTTTCGGGTCGTGTGTTCGTTGTCACGTCAACTCATGGCATCCCGACCCACTCGGTCGGCTATTATGTTTGTATGGCGAGAGTATTGGTAACCGAAGAAATAGCCGCAGACGGTCTTGAGCGGCTTCGAGCTGCCGGCCACGACGTTGACGTTCAGATCGGTTTGAACGAAGCTGATATCCTCAACGCGATCGTCGGTGCACAGGCCCTGATCATTCGCTCAGCCACCACGGTGACCGCCGAAATGCTCGATGCAGGTAGCGATCTCGTGATTGTTGGTCGGGCGGGGATCGGCCTTGACAATGTCGACGTGGCGGCCGCTACCGAGCGTGGCGTGATGGTCGCCAACGCGCCGCTTTCAAACGCAGTGACCGCTGCCGAACACACCATGGCCCTGTTGCTGGCGCAGGCTCGCAACATCGCTCAGGCTCACGCTGCGCTTGTCGATGGCCGCTGGGAGCGAAGCAAATGGAACGGCGTTGAGCTCGCCGAAAAGACGCTCGGCATCATTGGCCTCGGCAACATCGGTGGGCTCGTCGCCAAGCGCGCAGCGGCATTCGACATGAACCTTGTTGCGTATGACCCGTTTGTCTCTGACGAGCGGGCAACAGAGCTCAATGTCGACTTGGTGTCACTCGAAGAGCTAATGGCGGCGAGCGATTTTGTAACATTGCACCTCGCCCGAACCCCCGACACGATCGGGCTCATCAACGCCGAGCTTCTCGCCAAAGCCAAGCCCGACATGCGAATCGTGAACGTCGCTCGTGGCGGAATCATTATCGAGCAAGATCTGGCCGATGCGATCGCCGCGGGCACCATTGGTGGCGCAGCCATCGACGTGTTCGCTCAGGAACCAACGACCGAGTCGCCGCTCTTTTCGTTGCCGCAGGTCACGGTGACCCCTCACCTTGGTGCAAGTACCACCGAAGCCCAACTCAAAGCTGGGGTGACCATCGGCGAGCAGGTCGAGCTGGCCTTAGCCGGGCAACCCGTGCCCTTTGCCGTGAACGTCTAGTTCTGAGGTGCCTGCACCGGCAGGGGCGGCCACTTGGCAGGCTGGTCCTCGGGCAGCGGATCATCAAGCCCACGTAGGCCCTTAACGGCCCGGCGGGTCAACGCCGCGAACGCCGCTATCCAACCTGCACGGCGAACGGAATCAGGAATCATTGTTGGCATGGCTCAGGCCGACGGCAGGAACGATGGGCGTGATTTCTCAAAGGCATCAATCGAGTCGCCCTTTTTCATTGTCAGCGCAATGTCATCGAGCCCTTCGAGGAACCGGTGTTGCACCGATGAATCGAGCGGGAAGCTCTCTTCGATGCCGAGGGCTGGTACCTCAAGCACAAGACGTTCGACGTCGACGACGATCTCAAGGTCGGGGCTCGACTGAACCTCGGCCAAGAGTTGTTGGCCGATCGCAGCGTCGACCTGTACGCAGACGAGCCCGTTCTTCGTCGAGTTGTTGGCAAAGATCGGGCCGAACCGCGGCGAGATGACCGCTTCGAAACCGTATTGCTGTATGGCCCAGACGGCGTGTTCGCGAGATGAGCCAGTGCCGAAGTTCGGGCCCGCGATCAAGATGTTGGCGCCGGCGTGCTCCTGTTTGTTGAGAACGAACGAGGTGTCGTCTCGCCACTCGCTGAACAAGCCCTTTTCGAATCCGGTGCGCTCGACTTGTTTGAGCCAGTCGCTCGGAATGATCTGATCGGTGTCGACGTCATTGCGGTCAAGCGGTACCGCTCGGCCTTGCACAATGCGAACAGGTTTCATGTCAGGTCCTTTGGAAGAGCAACGTGGCCGGCGATCGCCGTGGCAGCAGCCACCTCGGGTGAAACAAGGTGGGTGCGCCCGCCGCGGCCTTGGCGGCCTTCGAAGTTGCGATTGCTTGTGCTGGCGCTGCGCTCGCCTGGCGCAAGCTTGTCAGGGTTCATGGCCAGACACATCGAGCAGCCCGGTTCACGCCAGTCGAAGCCCGCGTCGATGAAGATGCGGTCAAGGCCTTCTTCGATCGCTTGTTGCTTCACGAGCCCGGAACCAGGCACCACGAGTGTGCGCACCCCGTCTTTGGCCTTTCGACCTTGGGCAACGTGGGCCGCTGCTCGCAGGTCTTCGATGCGGCTGTTGGTGCAGCTTCCGATGAACACCGTGTCGATGGCGATATCTCGCATGGGCGTGCCGGGCGTGAGGTCCATGTATTCAAGAGCGCGCGCGGCAGCGTCGCGTTCGCCAGCGTCGTCGTACTCGTCAGGATTCGGCACGTTCGAGTTGATGGGGGCGACCTGGCCAGGGTTGGTTCCCCAGGTGATATGGGGAACGCAGTCGGCGCCGTCGAGCACGATCTCACGGTCAAACGTGGCTCCCTCGTCGGTGCGCAGCTGGGTCCAGGCCTCGACGGCGGCTTGCCAGTCGTCGCCGGTGGGCGCGTGCGGGCGGCCTTTGAGGTAGTCGAAGGTGACCTGGTCGGGGGCGATCAGGCCGGCCTTCGCGCCCCATTCGATTGACATGTTGCAGACGGTCATACGACCTTCCATCGACAGGTTCTCGATAACCGAACCCCGGTATTCCGCGATGGCCCCGATGCCGCCGCTGGTGCCTGCGCGAGCCAGCACAGCGAGTACGACATCTTTGGCCGACGCACCCTCAGGGAGCTCGCCATTGATCGTGATCGCCATTGTCTCTTGCGGTAGTTGGGGGAGTGTTTGGGTGGCGAGCACGTGTTCGACTTCGCTGGTTCCAATACCAAACGCCAAGGCGCCAAACGCCCCGTGGGTGCTGGTGTGAGAGTCGCCGCAGACAACGGTCATGCCTGGTTGGGTCAGGCCGAGTTCAGGGCCGATGACATGCACGATGCCTTGGTTGATGTGGCCCATGGCGTAGTTCGTGATGCCGAATTCGGCCGTGTTCGCTCGAAGCGTTTCGATTTGCTTGCGAGACACGGGGTCAGCAATGGGCACCGATTGATCGGTCGTTGGCACATTGTGATCTTCAGTGGCGACGGTCAGGTCCGGGCGACGAACGTTGCGTCCGGTCAGACGCAGGCCGTCAAAAGCCTGCGGTGAGGTGACCTCGTGAACAAGGTGCAGATCGATATAGAGCAGCGCAGCACCGTTGTCTTCGCTCTGCACGACATGGTTGTCCCAGACTTTTTGGCTGAGGGTGCGGGGGTTGGTCGCCGAGGTCATGTGTCAGGCCTCGATCGCGATGATCTCGACCGACAAGGAACCGCCGGGGGCTTCGTATGACACGGTGTCGCCCTCTTTGGCGCCGACCAGAGCGGCGCCGAGCGGGGAGCCAGGAGACATCACGATGATGCCTTCGCGGCGTTCCTCGATGCTGCCGACCAGATACTTTTCGGTGTCGGTTTCGCCTTCGTAGCGAATGGTCACAACGTTGCCCTGAGAAACAACATCGGTTGCCGCCGCGCTGTCAGAGACTTCGACGTCTTCGAGGGTGCTTTCGAGGTGCATGATGCGCCCCTCCATTTTGCCTTGCTCTTCTTTGGCCGCGTGGTAGTCGCCGTTTTCGGAGAGGTCGCCGAGTTCCCGGGCCGTTTCAATCTTGCGGGCGATGTCGATGCGGCCGCGCGTGGTGAGGTCGTGAAGTTCGGCGCTAAGCCGTTCATATGCCTCGCGTGAGAGTTGCTTCGGGTTTGCCATAGCCCAACACGATACCGACCCCTCAACCGGGCAGGCTCAGTGCCGGGTTGACAACAGCGTGCGTGGCGCACGCAAATGCGTACCCTTGCCGGTGGTCACAGCGCTGCAAGACAAGACGTTGGCGCTCAACGAGAGGCACGGAACATGGCACATCGCGTGGGGATCGTCGGCGGCGACGGCATTGGCCCAGAGGTCATTGCCGAAGGGCTCAAGGTCATCAAGGCTGCAGGCGTCGAACTTGACCTTGTCGATTACGACCTTGGTGGCACCCGGTTCCTGGCAGACGGAACGGTCTTGCCCGATGAGACACTCGAAGAGTGGAAGTCGCTCGACGCCATCTACCTCGGCGCGGTGGGCACACCAGGTGTTCCTCCAGGAGTCATCGAGCGCGGCTTGCTGCTCAAGATGCGATTTGAGCTCGACCTGTATGTGAATCAGCGCCCGTTCGTGTCGGCTGAACTTGGCGTGGACATGACCGTGATCCGGGAGAACACCGAGGGCACCTACGCGGGCGAGGGCGGCATCTTGCGCAAGGGCACACCGCACGAGGTGGCCACGCAGGGCTCGGTCAACACCCGCATGGGCGTTGAACGATGTATTCGCCACGCCTTTGAACTCGCGGCGACGACCCAGCGCAAGCACCTCACGTTGTGCCACAAAACGAATGTGCTCAATTTTTCGGGCGACCTGTGGCAGCGCACCTTTGACGAGGTCGCAGTCGACTTCCCATCTGTGAACACCGCCTACAACCACGTCGATGCAGCGTGTATCTACTTCGTGCAAGCCCCCGAGCAATACGACGTCATCGTGACCGACAACTTGTTCGGCGACATTCTCACCGACCTCGGCGGAGCGGTTAGCGGCGGCATTGGCTTTGCAGCTTCGGCCAACTTGAACCCGAGTCGAACCGGCCCATCGATGTTTGAGCCCGTGCACGGTTCTGCTCCAGATATCGCCGGAACCGGCGTGGCCAACCCGACAGCGGCGATCATTTCTGGTGCCATGATGTTGAACCATCTCGGCGAAACCGACGCGGCAGCTCGGGTCACCGCTGCCGCCCAAAAGTTTGGGTCGACCGAGGGCGGTACCGTGGCAATCGGCGACGCAATCGCCGCCGCGGTGTCTTGAATCGGCGACTCGCTCACCGAGCTGTCCACCACACCTGAGCTCTTCGTCGCACGCTGAGTTCTTCCTCAATCTGGAGCACTGCTATGACCAGTCGACTTCCATCGAGTGTCGAGATCTACGACACCACCCTTCGTGACGGAAGCCAGCTCGAAGGTATTTCATTTACCGTCGAGGACAAGCTCAAGATCGCCCGGCAGCTCGACCGGCTCGGGGTGCACTACATCGAAGGCGGGTGGCCCGGCGCCAATCCCAAAGACGATGAGTTCTTTCGGCGGGCAGCAACCGAGCTGCACCTCGACAACGCCACTTTTGTGGCGTTTGGGTCAACTCGCCGACCTCGGGGTCGCATCGACGAAGACCAGACGCTGGCCAATCTGATTGGGGCGGGAACATCGACGGTTTGCATTGTTGGCAAGTGCTGGGACTATCACGTCACCGAGGCGCTACGTGCCGAACTCGACGAAGGCATCGCCATGGTGCGCGAATCGGTCGAGTTCCTGGTTGCCAACGGGCGCGAAGTGTTCTTCGATGCCGAACATGTCTTTGACGGATACCGCAACAACCCTGAGTTCAGCTTGGCTGTGCTCGAAGCGGCTGCGACCGCAGGCGCAACCCGTCTGGTGTTGTGCGACACCAACGGCGGTTCGCTTCCGACCGAAGTGCGTGACACAGTCGGCGCAATCCACGACTATTTCGGCGGCGACGTCGGAATTGGCGTGCACCTGCACGACGACACCGGATGCGGCGTGGCCAATGCCATCGCCGGAGTCGAAGGCGGCGCCATACAAGTGCAAGGAACAATTAACGGATACGGCGAACGAACCGGCAACTGCAACCTGGTGCCAATCATCGGGAACCTCACCCTCAAGATGGGTGTCGAAACAATTCCGCGGGATCGAATCGTGCATCTGACTTCGGTCGCCAATCAGGTTGCCGAGTTGGCGAACTTTGTACCCGACCCGCAACAGCCGTACGTCGGCGATTCGGCATTTGCGCACAAGGCCGGTCTGCACACAAGTGCCATTGCTCGTCGACCCGATGCCTATGAACACATCGACCCATCGACGGTCGGCAACAGCGCACGCTTCGTGGTGTCTGAAATGGCGGGCCGAGCCGGCATTGACATTCGAGCTGGCGAGATCGGTGTCGAGCTCGACGGGTCCGCGACGGGCGAAGTCATCGACATACTCAAACGGCTGGAGCATTCTGGCTACCAGTTCGAGGTCGCCGATGCGTCACTCGAACTGTTGATACGCGGCGCTGCCGGCTGGACTCAAGAATTCTTTGAGCTCGAGAGTTTTCGGGTCAGCACCAGCCACCGTTCAGGAAGCGGCGCCCGGGCATGGAACGACGTCGCGGTTGACATGGAAACCGAAGCGACCGTCAAGTTGAGTATCGACGGCGAACGAATCGTGGCGATCGGCGAAGGAAACGGCCCCGTCGATGCGTTGCATGCCGCGTTGGGCGAAGCCATTGGCGTGCGCTATCCAATGTTCGAGCAGATCACGCTCACCGACTACAAGGTTCGGGTGCTCGATACGTCAGCAGGCACGGGAGCGGTCACTCGAGTCTTGATCGATCTCACCGACGGCGAACGTCGCTGGACCACGATTGGGGTCAGCGAGAATATTGTCGAAGCCAGCTGGCACGCGCTTGTAGACGGCATTGTCTATGGCTTGTTGCACGCAGACGGCACCAACGTCTGAGCCAGGTGATCTCTACGGTCGCCTGTTCGCAGTCAGGCCCGACGTAAGCGCGTAGGCTGCACCCTGTGAGCCAGCCGCAATTCGTTCCTGATCAACCGGTCAAGTCGTCGCATTACGCGTCGCCGCCGAAACGCGATCGCTCGTGGCAGGCCGATCGGCCAGGTGATGTATTCGCTTCCGGGCAACCTGACGGCGCACTTGTTGGCTCTCAGGGCCCAGACCAAGGTTTCGCACTGACGGTCGCCCGTCGCCTTGAATCAGAACTGCATCTCAAAGCTGGCGAGCATCAGGCCGATGTGACCGCTGGTTGCGTTGCCGTTGCGCTCAAGAGGGCGTCAGCGTTTGGTCGGGCGCCAACGGTGCACGACGTTCGCTGTGCATTCGCGATCTTCGGATACACAACGCCGAACCCCGACGCTGAACTTGTCGCGCTCCGCGGCGAGCTTTTCGAAGAGGTCGCCCACCCGCATCACTATGCCGAACGCCGCGCGATTGCCGATGCTGTGCCGGCTGAGTTCTTGCACCGTCCCCACACCCGCATTCTCGAAGACGCAAGCTCGTGGCGCTCAGTGCTCGCTGCGGTTGTTGACTGATCATGGGTTCTGCAGCCGAGTTCTTCGAACGTGACCGCGGGCGGGGGGCAGCCGGTCAACCGCCGCCGCCACCGACCGCCATTTTCGGCGACCGATTCGTTGCCTTCTTTGTTGACTTCGCGATTCTTGCTGCGGCCCAATGGCTGGTCTTTGTGATTGCGTCGCGCCAGCTTCAGGCCGTCGGCATGACCGAAGTATCGGTATGTGACATCGACGACCCCCAACGCCTCTGCGTGGGGCCGTCTGATGCGTTGTGGGCGATCTTGTTTGTGTTCCTTGTTGTCTCGACGCTGGCGTATCACGCCTGGGGTGATGGCGTGGCCGGACGCACCATCGGTAAGCGTCTCGCCGGCCTGAGCGTTGTCGAATCTGGCGGCTCAGGCACGATTGGGTTCGCTCGCGGGTTGATCCGATCGGTGCTTCGCCAGCTTCCGTGGCTCGCTCTGATTCTCTTTGTCGAGGTGTCGCCGATCTCGCTTAGTAACAGCGGCTTGCTGGTCGTTGTCGTACCGTTTCTGGCCACTGCAGGCTGGTTGATCGGCGCGCTGCGCCAAGATGGCGCCGCGTTGCATGACATGGTTGCGGGTTCCCGAGTGGTGCCCGATAGCCGAGTCGACCGTGACCCGTTGGGCTCGACTGACAATGACTACTTCCCTCAACGACGCGAGGGCGCCGATGTCTGATCAAGTTCGCTGCCGTTTTGCGCCGTCTCCTACAGGCTTTTTGCATGTCGGAAGCGCGCGCACAGCGCTATTCAACTGGCTGTACGCCCGCTCGGTCGGCGGCACCTTTGTGCTTCGTATCGAAGACACCGACGGCGATCGCAATCGACCTGAGCTCATCGAAGTGATCTTCGACGAGTTGCGCTGGCTCGGAATCGATTGGGACGAGGGCCCACTGTTCCAAAGCGATAACCGGGACCGTCATCGCCAAGTCGTTTCAGACATGCTTAGCAACGGCCAGGCCTATGTTGTTGACGAACACAATGAGCCTGTTGACGGAACCGAACTGGTCGATGGCCAAGCCGTACGATTCCGTGTGCCCGTAGGCGAAACGGTCAGCTTCATCGATTCGGTTCGCGGCGATGTGTCGTTCGCCACTGATGATCTTGAAGACTTCGTTGTGTGGCGTTCGAACGGCACGCCGCCGTTTCTGTTGGCCAACGCTGTCGACGACGCAGACATGGGCATTACCCATGCCATTCGTGGCGAAGATTTGTTGTCGACCACACCAAAGGTGCAATTGATACTGCAGGCAATGGGCGTGACACCACCGACCTACGCCCATTTGCCGCTCCTGGTGAACGAACAACGCAAAAAGCTGTCGAAACGTCGCGACGATGTTTCGATTGCCGATTACCGCAGCCGCGGCTACCTACCCGAGGCCATGGTCAACCACCTGGCGCTGCTTGGCTGGGGTCCCGACGACGACATCGAGATTCGGCCGATTGAAGAAATCGTCGCCAAGTTCACCCTTGAGCGGGTGAACAAGTCAGCGGCGTTCTTTGATATCGACAAGCTCGACCACTTCAACGCCACCTACATTCAACAGCTTGACCCCGACACGTTTGTGGCAAATATCATGCCGCACTTGACGGCCGACGAACGCTTCGGTGCCGCCGTCGACGAGTCGGTGGTGCGCCAGTTCGCTGCCGAAGTGCAACAGCGTGTCAACGTGTACGCCGACGCTGGCGAATGGTACGACTGGCTGTTCCTCGACGACATCGAGTTCGACGACAAGAGCTTCACAAAGGGTCTTGTCAAGGCGAAAAAGGGCGCCGAAGTTCTTGACGGGGTGATCGCGGCGTTTGGTGACTGCGAATGGACCGCTGAGGTACTCAACGAGACAGTTCGTGGCGTGGGCGACGAACTGGGTGTGCGATCGGCTGTTCCAGTGCGTGTCGCGGTCACCGGGCGCTCCGGCGGAATCCCGTTGTATGAGCCGCTCGAGGTACTCGGTCGCGACGCTGCGTTGAAACGGCTGAACCTGGCACGTGAGCGACTCGCCGCCGTTTGAGGAACCGTCTGACGCTCTCGGCCAGATCCGAGAGCCAGACGGTGCCGATGGCCAGAGCGCACCGTTTCCCGCGCCCCAAGATCCGGTGGGTCTCGAAGATCCGGCAGATGAGACTCGTGTCGGGCCTGAAGGCGCGGGCCATGTCGATGAGCAAGCGCAGGCTGCGCCATCTGCCAGCGGCGAGTTGATCGAGAGTTTCGAATCAGGTGTCGCCAGTATGTTCGCCGCGTTTGAGCGCACCGTGCTCAGCGTGATTAGGCCGTCTGACCAGCCCGCGGGCGATTCGCAAGAAGTTGCCGACGAACTCGTCGACCCCAAAACCGCTGCAGTCGCGGCCGGCCCTGCGGCTCGCACCCGAGATCCGCTGACCTATGACGATGTGCTTCCGCCTATTCGGTGGAAGGCAATGCTCTATGTGCTGGTCAGCATTGTGATCTTGAGCGGCATCTACTTTGGGGCGACGTTCCTGCAGGTCTGGGCAGCGTCAGACAATGATGACACGCAGGCCGCCGATGCGATTGTTGTGCTCGGTGCTGCCCAGTTCGATGGCACCCCGTCGCCGGTGTTCGCCGCTCGTCTCGACCAGGCACACCAGCTTTGGCAAGACGGTTTGGCGCCTGTGATTGTGACCACAGGCTCGAATCAAGAAGGTGACCGGTTCACCGAGGGGTTTTCGGGTTATGTCTACCTGCTTGAGTTGGGCGTACCCGACGAGGCGCTGCTACCCATTGTCGACGGCGGCGACACGTGGCAACAGATGTCGGCCACGGCGAACCAGCTCGAAGTTCGTGAACTCGATACGGCGCTGTTGGTATCTGACGGTTATCACACGTTCCGTCTTCTGGCGATCGCTGACGAGGTCGGTATCGACGCCTGGGTGTCGCCGACAGATGTACAGCCGACCATGCGTGACTATGTGCGTGAGGCAACCGCTGTTTCGATCGGGCGCATCATTGGGTACCGGCGTATCAGCGCGGTGAGTACGCCCGAGTAGCCGGTCGGCTAGGTGAGTGAGGTGCGCCAACCGTGAGTGTCGTTGGTGTGTCCGGTTTGCACCGCGACAAGCGCTTCGCGCAGCCGCATCGTGTTGGGGCCGGGCTGGCCGTCGGCGACTTGGGTCGTCGCTGCGTCGAACACGAGGTTGCCGACAGGCGAGATCACCGCAGCAGTGCCCGACAAAAACATTTCGGTCGTTGCCGCCAAGTCGAGGATCTCGGCGGCGGGGATTGACCGTTCTTCGACCGTGTAGCCAAGGTCACTTGCCATGGTCAAGATCGACGAGCGTGTGATTCCGTGCAGAAATGAGGTGTCGAGGTTGCGTGTGATCAGGCGGTCGTCGTCGATTAGGAAGAAGTTGGCGGCACCGGTCTCGGTGGTGTCGCCGTCGGGGGCGAACAGCACCTGGTCGACGCCGTGTGCGGCCTTGGCGTCGAGTGTTGGACCGAGCGCCATCACATAGTTCGCGCCGCTTTTGATCGAACCAAACTGCGGTGTTGTGCGAGGAATCTTTGTTTCGATGAGCAGCTTGAGAGGCCGCACGCCGCCGGCGAAGTAGTCGCCGACGGGGCTTGTCAACACATACATGAGTGTGGTCGTGCTTGGAGCAGCCGCTGCGCCGATGTTCTGGTCAGAACCAATGATCGTGGGTCGTAGGTACAGCGAGCCCGGGGCATCGGGCGTGTGGGCGATATTGGCCTTTGCGGCGTCGAAGAACATTGCTCGGGTGAGCTCAGTTGTTGGCACCGGCATGCGAAGCATCGAGATTGACGTACGGAACCGTTCGACGTGGTCGTCAAGGCGGAAGACAGCCACGCTGCCGTCAGCTTGTTTGTGAGCCTTGAGACCCTCGAAGCAGGTGCTCGCGTAGTGCAGGGCGTGGGTTCCGGGGTGCAGCGACAGCGCGCCAATTGGCTGCGCTTGGCCGGAGTATTCGTAGCCGTCGGCGCTTCCGTTCGCCACTGTGATCCAGTCGCCGAAGAGCGTGCCAAAGGGTGC
>CALKPY010000160.1 GCA_937991435.1 uncultured Acidimicrobiales bacterium | reverse complement strand
CTCTCGAGGAAATCGCTGCGGCAATTGATGCCAAAGGCGCCGACCAGTTCTTGCGAGATGTGAAGCACATCGGATGCGATCGGACCGACAAGGTGAGGCTGTTAGATCGCATCGCCGACGTCTACAGCCCTGTCTCGGCGGATGTAATCGAGCAGCGTGCACGCGACAATGGCTGGGTTGTCGGCGAGCATGGTGAAGGTTCGTGGTCTAAGACTGGTCAGGGATGCTGGAAACACCATCTGCGTCCGATGTTTGCGAACTCGACTCGGTGCGAACGGTGCGAAATGTGGATCGAACGCGGCTATGCAGGCATGGCCCCAGGGCTGTGTTTCACCTGTAGGTTCTGGTCTGAAAAGATTGGCGACGATGGAATCCGGGTTCGCGATACGACTACCGGACGAGTCCACTATCTGTCCGACGGCGGCCGTCGGAACGGCAAGGATAAGAGCTGCCTCGGGTTCGGTGGTGCTGAATTCACGATCAACATGTTCGACGGCTCCGTTGTGTCGACCAACAACATGTGGTCTGCCGGCATTGTCCCGGTCGAGTTCGAAGCCGAGCTTTACCCGAACGGGCACCACGCTCATGTCACTCCAACCTCAGAGGACGTGGAGGCGTGGAAAGCCGAGCAAGCCATGGCGGCACTCACCCAATAAAGACCGCCACACGAATCACACATTGATGGCGGTCGATCCCGTGCCGCCATCCGTGCCGCCATTTGCCTGGCGTTTCCAACGACGCTCAGATGCCTACGCTGGCAGGGGTATCCGTTGCGGGCCCTGTTCACTGTGTTGCGAGAGTCAACTCACTGCATGGCGAGATGTGGCTGTGCGTGCGCAGACTTCAATACGTGGACGTTCATGAGTGATATCGTCACTTACTATGGATCACACCCCCCTGACCTGGACTTTCGCCGAATATAGTGGTTGGATTCTCGGCGCTGTGCCTACCTCGTGCCGCCATACGAGTTATCCACAGCCAGAATCGCACGCTCTGTGGGCGAATGTTCACGCGGTTGGGGTGACACGGTGAGTAGTGGATATCCAGGTATACGCCATCGGTGCGACCCGAAGACAGGATGCCACGCTAAAGGGTGTTCCTGGGAGGTCCGCATCGAACTCGGCTCGATCGGAGGCAAACGCCTTCGACACTATGAGACGGTGACAGGAAAGCGGCGAGCCATAGCTCGTCGAGCTGAACTGTTGACGTTGCGTGATCGCGGCGAACTCGTCGCATCCGACGGTCGTACGGTGACGGAGTTGGCGGTTGCGTACATGAATGCCGTCGGAGGCGACTGGAAGGGTGGGACGTTGACTCGCCGTCGGGCCGACCTGGATCTGTTCGGGTTCGTCGGCGATATTCAGGCGGCGAAGTTGAAGCCGGTCGAAGTGGAACGCAGGTACCGGGAGATCCGTGATGCGGGGCTGAGCGTGTCGACAGTGCTTTCGGTGCATTCGCTGTTGAAAGGCATGTACCGATGGGCCCATCGGTTGAACGTCGTCGGCATCAATCCGATGGACCGAGTGTCTCCCCCGAAGAAGGAGGCGGCGCCTGTCGAGATTCCTCCGAAAGAGGAGTTGCGGGCGATGCTCGATGATGACGTACCCGGTCTGATGTGGCGGACGTATCTGAAGGTGGCGATGTTCACCGGGGCGCGCCCTGGGGAGCTGGTCGCACTGCGGTGGAGTGACTTCGATTTCGACAAAGAGAAGGTTCGCATCGGCCGTACCGTGACTTCAGCCCCGTCGGGGATCGAGGTCCGCGACGGGACGAAAGCCGGCGGTGCCCGCGTCGTGGACGTTGCCCCTTCGGTTGTCGCCCAACTAGGGCGGTGGCGTGAACAGTCCTCGCATGAAGCGACCGCCCTCGAGTTGACGTCCGCCCCCGGCGAGGACTGGGTGTTCTGGTCGTACCGGGAGGGCCGTGCTGTCCGGTTCACGCCGCAGATGATGAGTGTTGCGTGGCACGGCCAGCGCGATCGGCTTGGTCTTCCTCGCCGCAAACCGTATGTGTTGCGTCATTACTACGCTTCGGCACAACTGGCGGCCGGGGTGGACCCGGTGAAGGTGGCGGCGCAGTTAGGGCATTCCGCACAGATGCTTCTGAAGACCTACGCACACGTGATTTCTTCGGAAGGGAATCTGGGCGCGAACATCGAGGCGATGCTGGATTGAGCGACGCGTGTCGTCAGGTAGAGCCGGGTCGTCGTCCGACATATATAAGTAAGATTTCCTACATTTTCTTTCCCACCGTGGCCGCGCGACCACTAGAGTGATCCAAGTTCGGACAGTGGTCGAAGGGGCATCGGACAGCGATTAGACGCCCTCGTTTGCGCTGCCCGAACTCACACCCCACATCAGCGAACCCGACACACAGCGGTGTCGAGAGGGCAGCCGAATCATGAACAGGATGATTGCGGGCGACATGCTTTCGCCCGAACAGATCATGTCGTTATGCGTTCTTCCCAAAGGGGACCGTCTTGGGGAAGAGGCCAGGACCTGTGTCAGAAGCATGCTGGAAGGCGCATCCGACCGGCGCTCCGATGCCGATCGTCTCGGCCTTGCCGCGGCGCTCGCTTCGATGGCGCCGTGTTTCGCCCCGGAGGAACTTGCCGGTGAAGGTCAGTTTCTGCGGGAAGAATTCGAGATACTTGCCCAGTCTGCCGACGACCGATGCCCCGACCTCGCCGATCCCATTCGTGAGCTGGGCAAGCATGTGATGCCGGTTGTCGGCGAACGTGATGCAGCGTTTGAAGTGCTGCATCTGATGCGAACGCTGGTCGATCCGACCGCTCCTGTTTCACCTCGGTGCGATGTCGACGGTGAGATCGCCGCCGCCAACGCCAACAACTAACTAGTTGGCGTCGCTGTCCCCGGAGCCGTACAGTTCGATCGACGCTGCCAGCTGGTGGAGTAGCAGATCTTTCATTCTGGGCCGCAGGCGTGTGTCCATGCGTATCGCCTGTTCGGTTGTGAGCGCCTGCTCCACGTAGCCAGCTCTGGTGAGAATGGTTCCGAGCGGCACTTTGAGCGCCTGTTCGATGAGGCGCAGATCTTTCGGGGACGCCGCTTGTTTGCCTGGGTTGGTGCTCGGAGAGTCCCGGTTGTATTCGAGTTTGGACACTCGGTTCTTGTTCCAGCCTTCGATTGATGCGGCCAGTTCGGACTGGGTCGCCTCCAGTTCGAGACGTATCTCGCGGATGGCAGCCCCGATGGCCGGGTCGAATTCGTCGCTTCTGTAGATGCCTTCACCTGCCACCCTCGCTTCGATCAGCGCTTTGCGCGCCTCTTCTGTCGACATCGGCAAACCCCTCTATATGTGTGAACCAGATCTCGGATAGCGCCATGGCGCATACTCACAGTTCGTGAAGATAGCGGCACCTGAGTGTGAGCGGCAGCTTTTGTCGAGAACTGAAACATCACTCGGACAGTGTCCCGGCAGCGGTGTTCACTGTATTCGGCATAGCGATTCTCGGATTCAGGGACTAGGGTGGAAGAGGCGAATCCCTCGCTAAACCCCCACCTGTTCGCATCTTCGGACACTTGGCGGCACACCGAGCACAGCCGGTGTCGGTGTGTCCAAGTCTCGTAAATGTGTGAACAGGTTTCTGAACCGGCCAACGAGAAACTTTGGATTATGACCTCATGAGTGCCACCGAATCGACACATCCGACACAGTCGTCTGAGAAGCCGTTCTCCAAATGGGGTGAACGTGTGAAGGCGAAAGCGGCCGAACGCGGCATGACTATCCCCCAGCTGGGCGAAGCGATAGCGATGTCCCGCTCACAGATCTACAAGATCTCTTCCGGCGAGGTCGAAACCAAGGCCTTCGAACAGTTGCTCATCGCTGGGGTGCTCCAGGCGACCCGTGAAGAGCTGTTCCCGTTGGCCGACATCGACGCTGCGAAGTTGGCTGAGGCCCGCGACCGTAAACGGATGAGTCGGTCATGACAGCGATCGACGACACCAACACGGGCTCGCTGCCGTTGCTCTACACGCGAGAGAAGACAGCGGACATGCTGGGCATACACATCAACACTGTCGACCAGATGATCAAGGACGGCCGATTGAAAGCGGTGCATCTCCCTGGTCTGCGTCGCACGTTCGTCAACGTCGACGCCATCCGGGCAGACCTTGTCGACGGCCGCCACGGCGGCTGAGTTCGTTGTTCACCGTCACACCCCTACCTCGAAAGAAGAGTGCACCATGAAATACCTAGTCCTCGACTGTGAAACCCTAGGACTCGACCCCGTCAAGCACGCGGTCTGGGAGATCGCTTGGAAGCTGATCGATCCTAAGACGTTCCAGGTGCTCGCCTGCGACGACTTGCAGATCGATCTGACAGACGAGCAAATAGCTGCCGCCGACCCTTACGTGATGGACCCGGCGAACAGCGTGGGCGGATTCACCGAGCGATGGATGGGCCACGGGTGCCCAACGGTCCAGCCAGAAAACGCTGCCAAGCGGTTGGCCAATATCCTCGAGACTCCCCTTGAAGGGTGGGAGTTGGAGCCGGGCATATTCCACTCGGAACTCCCCGAGAACGAACAGATCATTCTTCTCGGTTCCAACCCGTCGTTCGATGACCGCCGTGTAGGCGACCTGCTCAGGGCACACGGCTGCAAGCCACCGTGGCACTACCACCTGGAAGACATCGGCGGCTTGGGGCGCGGATGGTTGATGGCGAAGACGGGCGTCGTCCCGGCGTTGCGTTCCAGCGACAACTGGTCTCGCGCTGTCGGCGTCGAGCCCGACGACTTCGACCGTCACACGGCGATGGGCGATGTCGACTGGACGATCGCTCAGCTCCGGGCGATTACGCCAGGGACACCATGACTATCGGAACCCACCCGATCCCGACATCGCACACGATATGGGCGTGCGGAGTCTGCGGAATCCAGACGGCCCAAGGCCCGAGCGAATTCGAGTTCCATTGCCAGTGTGGGCGCGACGGTTGTACTGACCTGAAGGAAATCGGTCGGGTCTTCTGCGATGAGCACACAGCGTTGTTCAACCACGATCGCGAGGCTGACCTTGTCGCAGCGATGGAGTGGATCGACTGGGAGCCCGGCGTCCCGCTCTACTGTGCGAACGATGACCGGTACGGCGAAGACCTAGACGAGCTAATAGAGAGCGCCACATGGGACGGCGACTACGTCCGCGATGCGGTCGTTGTCCACCCATGCCAAGAGATCAAGATTGGCACCCCAGACCTCGCCGAATACCTCAGTGAGGTCTGGTACGAGCAGATGTCGCCCGATGACGAAGACGCTGGCAATCTCAGCGCATCGCTGATGAAACAAGTCGCCATCGTTCAGGAGATGGCCGAGAAAGAGGCATCCGTGGTGTGGCAAGCCGACACGACGAAGCGCGTCCGCCTGCCGGCAAGAGAAGACGACTGATGCCCGAAACCGACGTCGACACCGCAGACACCGCAACAACTGAACCTCTCCCCCCGATCGCCGGCACCGCCTTCCAGACCCGGTGGTCGGGGCCGCCGTTGACGAAGTCGGGGAAACCGGCGGCTGGTTCACGCAAGGCGAACAAGTGGTCGACACACCTGGTCGCCAAAGAGGTGGCGCATGTGGCGTTGACCGGCGGTCCTTGGGATGGGGTGCGGCTTCGTGTGCGTGACCTGGTCCCGTACCCCGACATCGAGATCTACCGTGGCCGCAACGTGGCGAAAGTGATCCCAGTCGAACAGACCTGGGTCGGGCTCGTCGACGTCGAACGCCCGCTACATGTTCCCGGTGTCGACGGCGGCTATGTCCTCGGTGTCGACGAGCGTATGCATTGGCATCAACCGGAGACGTTCGCCGACGCCGTATGCGAGATGAGCGGTCGTGTCGGTGAGCACGACGGCGTCGCTGCTGCGGCGGCGTTGGTGCGTGGCGTGTTTCAGGGTGCGACAGAGATCGCGTCGTTTATCCCTGAAGTCATCGAAGGCGGAGCGGGCGACCCCAACCCTGAACCTGCAGTTGAGGAAGAGGCTGACATGCCACGTCCACTCTCCGTTTCCGGCGCCAAGGAGTGGGACAAATGCCCTGCCGCCTGGGATTACAAGTACAACCAGAAGCGACCGAGTGTCGCCGGTGGGCCCGCAGTGCTCGGCACGCTTGTCCACTCCGCACTCGAGGATTTGATGACACTCGAGCCTGCGGAGCGGACGACCGACGCAGCGCTGCACGCGCTCGAAACCCGCTTTCGCACCGAGGTCGCCGACGGCGAAGAATACCTGTCACTGCAACTCGACGCTGAGGCGGCGAAAGCGTTTCGTGAAGAGGCGACAGTGAAGACGTTGGCGTTGTTCGATGTGATCGACCCCACCAAAGTCGACGTTGTCGCCCCTGAGATCAGGCTGCGAGCGAAGCTGGCGGGTGTCCCGTTCCTCGGCATCGTGGATCTTGTGACGGCGAAGACGGTTGGCGGCGTCGAAGGCGTGATCGTCACCGACTACAAGTCGGGCAAGGTCCCGATGTATAAGGGTCAGCTGAGTTTGACGGATGTGAAACGTCAGATGCTGCTGTATGCGGCGGCGTTGGAGGCGGTGCACGGTGTGACGGTGCATCGTGCGGTGGCGTTGTATCTCGGTTCGCAGGCGTTCACGATCCCGGTGAACGACCGCAACAAGCGGGCGGCGAAGCGGTGGCTGCGTGACATTTGGCGTGCCATCGGCGCAGCCAAAGAGTCTGGCGAATACCCCACGCAGACTGGGCCGCTGTGCGCGTGGTGCGATCATGTCGAAGTGTGCGATGCGGGCCAAGCCGAAGTCGCGTCCCGTGTGAACAACCCGAAACAGAAGGTGCGTGAAGACGCCCCGGTGTTTCGCACAGTGCCAGCTTTGTCGACAGCGGAAGGCCGTGCGGTGGCGATCGACCGTGTGCGCGGGATGAAGACTGCTGCTGCTTGATTCCTCCCCACGGCTGAAGCCGGGGGATTCCATGCTCAGGATGCACGAGCCACCTCGAAAGGAGGATCATGTCTCACTCCATCAACACATGCCACGTTGAAGCCAGCGTGGGCCAGGATCGTCCTGGCGGCGTTCAGATCGCGGTCGAGTGCGAGACCGCACTCTGAACACGCGAACGTTCTTTCACTCAGCCCGAGACGTTGCTTGGCTTTCGCACCGCATTCGGAACAGGTCATTGTCGTGTAGGCGGGCGGAACCAGACGCACGTCGCGTCCAGCTCGTTCGGCGTAGTTGATCAGTTCGGCTTTGGTTTGGCCGACCGCGTTGTCCGCAGCTTTCCGCGCCATCGTGGACTTCGCGAGGAACGTCGGTTTGAAATCTTCGACGGCGATCCGGTCGTGGTGCTCGACAACCTTCCGTGCCCACTTCCGGTTGGTGTCTTGCCGTTGCCGCGTGACCTTGCGGTGTTGTTTCGCTACGGTCCGTTTCGCCTGCTTGTATCCGTTGCTGGCTTTCTTGCCCGGTGTCGGTTTTCTGCGGGCCATGCGACGCTGGTAGTGGGCGAGGCGTTTCGCTGCCTTCTTGGCGTATTCGGCGGCTTCCAAATCGAACTCAGGATCGGTGGTCGTCGCCGGTGTTTTCACGCCCCAGTCGATACCGATCGCAGCGTCAACGTCGGAGAACACCTCGCTGTCGCGGCGGACCACGAAACTCGCCAACCAGTCACCGCAAGCGTCCTGGTAGATGCGGACTGACGACGGCTCGGATGGCAGTTCGCGAGACCATACGACAGGTATCAGGTGCCCGCCCGGGATTCGGAGCCGGGTGCGTTCGCCGTAGGCCTTGAGGGCGAACGCTCTGCGAGTCAAATTGATCGACGGGCGGTCACGCTTCTTGGACTTGAACACCGGGTGACGCCGTCCGGACACTTTGAACGCAGCGGCCCGCGCTGCGCCCCAGTCGCGGATGGCCTGCTGCTGGACGACGCTCGACCCTGCGGCGAGCCACGGCTGCTTGTGGCGTGCCGCTGTCAGATGCTTGTCCATCTTCGCTGGGGATGGTTTGCCGCCGTTCGACCGTTCGTAGTCACATGTCGCTACGCACTGGTTCCACACCCAGCGGGCCAGTTCCGCCTCGCGCAACAGTGCCGCTTCGGCGGTCTTGCCTGGCCTGAGCCGGTAGGTGTAGCGGACGGTTTCTTGCACAACCAACAGTATACAGCGTTAAGCTATATACTGTGCTGCGATCGAACAACAACATCACCTACGACTGCACCTACCACGTCGTTTGGTGCCCGAAATACAGGCGCCCGGTACTCGACACGCCCGGAGTGTCCGAGCGGCTCATCGAAATCGCCCACGCTGTGTGCGACGAACGGGACGCCACGATCGTCGAGATCGAAACGATGCCAGATCACGTCCACCTGCTCGTCGAGGTCGACCCGCAATACGGCATCCATCGGCTCGTCAAACAGATCAAAGGTCGATCGTCACGTCTGCTCCGCGACGAGTTCCCCGCACTCAAGCAGCGACTCCCGACTCTCTGGACTAACAGCTATTTCGTCGCCACTGCCGGCGGGGCTCCATTGGAGGTTGTCAAGCAGTATGTCGCCAACCAACGGAACGTGTAGATCGACGGCTATGCCGTCGGTCGCCTATCCCTCCCCGTGGATGAATCCAGGGGCTTCTCGGCGACAGGACAGCCGGCGGTTCTCGTTATTCAGTGTTGTTAGTCCTGAATTTCGAGACTACGGTGTGGGTATGAGCGATCTATTCGAAGTACCAGGCCAACTCGATCTTGACGCCGTTGTCTTGACTAGTGGTTCACACGACAGCCCCACAGGTGGGGCGTGTGTGATGGAGGCGGTTTCGTGGATCGCAGGCGAACAATGGTCAGACCATCCGGAATGTGTGTCTCCGGTGTTGGGTGCTTTCGCTCGGTCATGGAACGATGCCTTGGAT
>CALKPY010000159.1 GCA_937991435.1 uncultured Acidimicrobiales bacterium | reverse complement strand
CCTTGCCGGCCGCTGCGTGGATATCAACGCCGGTTCCGACACAGACCGAGTCAACTCTGACGCCCACGCCTCAGGCCACGCCCGATGCAACACCGTCAGTTACAGCGGAAGCTGATGCGACCCCGACGACGAGTTCAACCGCGACCAGTACTCCCACAGCGACTATGTCGACAACAGCGACGCCGATATCGAGCGTGACGCCTACGTCGACAGCAACGTCAACTTCGACGCCCTCGTCTGTTCCCACGCAAACTCCGACGCCCACGGAGAGTCCGGCCCCTACGGAGAGTCCGACCCCTACGGCGAGTCCGACCCCGAGGGCTCATCCGACCGAACCGCCCAAAGCGACGTCAACTCCTACACCTACCGCAACGCCGCGAAAGCAGGAAGCGGACCGATTGCAACCGGACGTTCGCGATCTAGACGCTTGATGGCCAGGTATCACCCACGCGGATCCCGAGCGGCCACGGATCGGTTGGGTCAACGACGTGTTTGAATTCGCCCGTGCGCCACGCTCGACCTTTGACGGTTGGAACGATTGCGTCGAATTGGCCAACTTGGCAATCTTTCTCCACCGTGCCGACAAACTCTGATCCGATGATCGATCGCATGGTCAACGTGTCGCCCACTTGCATGCGGCCCTGGGCTCGTAAGAGCGCCATGCGAGCTGAAACCCCGGTGCCGGTTGGAGACCTATCGAGCTTGGCCGGCTTGACAACAACGGTGTTCGTCATCGCTAATGCCGTGTCGCCGACGCGTCGGGGCGGTCCAGCTATTTGGCAGAACGAGAAGTGGTTCCACTCAACTGTTGGGTGGGCGAACCCCAACTGATCGTTGGCGGCCTCGGTGATTCTGGCCCCAACTTCGGCGAGCAGGCGACCGTTGCGAGGTGCAAGTTCGATTCCTAGGTCTGCGGCATCGACCATGACGAAGCTGTCGCCGCCAAAGGCAGTGTCGACTCGCAGGCTTCCGAAGCCGTCAACGTCAAGCGACACGTCTCGCTGGGCGGCAAACGATGCGACGTTGCGGATCGTCACGTCGATGACCTTGCCATCTCGACATGTTGCGGTGGCAGTGACGAGGCCTGCGGGGGCTTCCATCGTGATGCTTGTTGTCGGCTCGGTCATTGCAACAATGCCGGTTTCGAGCGCGACAGTGGCGACGCACATTGAGTTGGAACCTGACATGAGTGGCGTGTCCTCGGGCTCCATGATGATGAAGGCAACATCGGCTGCCGGGTTGATCGGCGGCACAAGCAAGTTGACGTGTCGAAACACGCCGCCGCGAGGCTCGTTGAGCATGATTTGACGCAGCCGGTTGTCAGCCGCGATCCATCGCGACTGATCAAAGACTGTTTCGCCGGGTGGGGGAGCGATGCCGCTGACGATCACGTCGCCGACTTCGCCCTCAGCGTGACAGCCGACGACCGTGATCGGCCCGGTGACGAACTCAAGTTCCATCACCGGAACCTACTTGTCGTTAGCTGCCGGCTGGGCAGCGCAGGCTATGAATTGACGGCGACAGCCTCGGGAGCCCATGGCGTCTGTGGAGCGGCGTCGAGGATCAATTGACGATCCTTGTCGTTGAAGAACAAGATGCCGGAACCTGAGCCAAGGTCGTGGGAGAACATCTGAATGCTCGAGTTCGCCATGATGCCGTTTATGCGCCAGATGTTGCCTGACGGTTCCCACAACATGGTCAGATCGGTGTTGCCCGTGTCGTCGAGGAATCCTTGGGCGTATTCGAAGTTGTCTTGTGCGCCAACGCCGATTACTTGAATGGTTTCGCTGTTGTCTCGAGCGAACTGCTCGATGTCGGGGCCGTGGCGCCGACAGGTCGGTCAATGAGGAGCCCAGTACCAGACGACGACTGCTCGATCGCCGTCAACTTGTTCGGCGAGGGTAGTTTTTTCACCGGTTCTAACGTCGAGCATTTCGGTGGTGGTGAGATCGTCGCTGATCGTCAGGTTCGATTGTGTTTCCGAGGCCGTGGTGAGCGCTGCGACGCGTTCTTCATCGGTCAGCACACTCGTGCCGCTACCACACGCGGTGGCAACGAATGCCAACAAGGTGAGTAGCGAGAGCGCTCGAGAGGCGAGCTGTCGAGGATTCACAGAGGTTCTCCGGGGTATTGAGTGCGATCTGGGCTTGGGCAGGGAACCCGCTGTCACGCGCCAGCTATTCCCAGAATCATCGGAAGCCGGTTTTGTCGCCTAGGACTTTGAGGCATGAAGATGCCCGGGTTCGGAAGTGACGACCAGGCGATCTGCGGCACACAGCAGGCTTCGTTGAGAGCTGCTGCCTTCCGGCCCTGACTCGATTCACGAACTGTTGTTGCACAGGACCCGGCCGTCACATCGGAACCCGGGCAACCAACACGATACCGTGTCGACTTCGATCGCGACTCTTCGGAGTTGTGACCTGGAGGGATGCGAGAGCGGCCGAATCGGCACGCTTGGAAAGCGTGTGTGGGGTAACTCACCGTGGGTTCGAATCCCACTCCCTCCGCCGGGGGGTCTGAATACGGTTCAGGCCTGTTTGTGTAGGAGGTTCGCCTGTGGGCGGGCCTTCTGCCGTTTCGGTGGGTTGGCGCTGTGGTGGGGGTGTTCGGGACGCGTTGAAGCCCCGGCTGTTGGGCCGGGGCTTCAACTGGTTTGGGCTGGTTGGCCGCGTCGGGGTGGTGAGGCGGCTGTGTTGGCTTGTGGCGGCGTTTAGGGGGTGTTGGGTGGTTCTGGTCGTGGGGTTGGGTGGTCGTCGTCTGGGGCGTTTGTCGGGGTGGTGGGGCTGGTTTGTGGTTGTGGTGTGGGTGGGTGTGGTTCGAGGCCGCGTTTGGTGCGGTGGCGGGCGATGAGGCGGATGTTCATGGCGGCGAAGATGCACAGGGTTGCGAGGCCTCGTGCAGCGATGCCGCTGGTGCGGATGTTGAGGGGCCGTTCGAGGTCGGTGTAGTTGCCTTTGATGGTGGCGAAGTGGGATTCGGCGAGTGAGCGTTGGGCGTATTGGTGTTGCCAGCCGGTGGTGCCCCAGGGGCGGCGTTGTCGGAATTTGGCGTTGGCGGTGTTGGGGAGGGTGACGACTGCGGCGCAGTGGCAGTTGTCGTCGGGTTGGCACGGTGTTTTCGGGAGGTGGCGTTTGTGGCCGTCGTGTCGGGTTTTGGGGTGGTTTGCGCACCAGGCGGTGCGGTTGGTGCCGTGGGCTGGGCCTTTGAGCCGGTGGGTGTCGGGGGTGGGCCGGTCGTGTTCGCGCCACGCGAATTTGGTTCGTTGGTCGTATTTGTGGATGAGTTGTTTGCGGGCGGCGGCGCGTTCGGGGTTCTGGTTGGCGATGACGACCCATTCGGGTTTGGGGAGGTCGACGAGTCCGATGTGGTCGAGGTGGTTGGCGATGTGTTGTTCGTAGACGGTGCCGTCGATGGTGACGAGCATCCCGTCGGGTTCGCCTGCTTTGGTGGTGAGTTGTTGGAGGGGCCGCAGTCCGCGGTGTTCTGAACGGTGCCGGATTTTGCCGGTTTTGGTGCGGGTGTGTTCTTTGAGGTCATGCACCGGGTCGATGCCGAGCGCACGCAGCGGTGTCGCCCATTTTTCTGCGATGGAGTTGGTGAACCCGAGGTCGCCGGTCACGGTGCTGAGGTGTCGCCCTCTGGCGGCGAGGAGCCGGAGTGTTTTGACGGTTTGGTGCGGTGAGTGGTTGTCGTTGTGGAACCGGTACGCGATCGCGGCGCCGGGTAGGCGTGTGGCGGTTTTGGATGGTTCGGTCCGGTTGAGCGGGATGTCGAGGGTGGGTATGACGGCTTCGAGCTTGTAGCCGGTGCGGAATTCGTCTCTGTCGCGACGGGTGGGGGTGCGTTTTAGGTTCCTCGCGTCGGGGTCGTGGCCGATGTATATGATCTCGCCGGTTTCGGCGTCGATCTGGGTTGCTTGAGCGGCGAACGACGCGATGATCGTCGTGTCAACTGCGGCGGTCGTTGTTTTGTAGAGGTCGGCGTCGCCGGAGGTGTTGATGACGGCGGCTGGTAGGTCGACAGCGAGGATGTTGAGGAGGGTGTCGGTCACGTCGTCTTCGACGGTTGGATACGTCACCTCGCTGTCGGCTGCGCCTGTTTCGGCGGCGGTCATGGCTCGCCTGCTGCGTCAGAGCTTTCTGGGCTGATGGTGAACTCCTCTTCGAGCGCCGCCTTAACGAGGTCGTGGGTGTGCTGGACCATCGCCCGACTGACATAGCTGTTCTTCGGCAGACCGAGACGGCTGCGGGTCTTCTTGCGGAGCACACGGACGTTGCGGCCATGCACCTGCCGGTGCGAGCAGAGCACGGCGGCGATGCGTGTCAGGTGCGGTGGTCGCCCTGACAGCGGTAGCGCGACCATCGCTGCGATCAGCACGCGGGCGGTGACTTGGCGTGGCGCCGCGGCGTGCTTTGGGTGATCGGGTACGAGAGTTTCGATGAGTTCGAGCGTCGGTAGCTGCTCGACGACTTGGGCAGCGACAAGGAACGCGGTGTCGAGGGTGTAGTCGTCAGATAGGTCAGAGGTGCGTGTGTGCGCGGCGACAGCGGCTTTGTCGGCGGCTCGTCGCGCAGCGGCTCGCGCTCGAACGGCGTTCGCCGCTTGCGGCGCGGTCATTGTTGGGCCTCGTTGTCGGCGTTTTCGTCGCCGGGGTCGTCGTCGTCATCGTCGTCGTCAGTGTCATTGTCGAGGTCGTCGTCGTAGCCCTCGAATGGGTCTTCGGGGTCGTCCCACTGCGGGAACCTGGCGGCGTCGTTCGCTTTGGAGGTGTCTTCGATGTCGGCGTCGAGATTGAGCCACGACGGCCCGGTGACTGCTTCGGGGTCGGGGGCGCGTGACGCGAGTGTGAAGTCGTCGCCGCTGAGCCCGACCGGGAGGTTCCCGAAGTGGTTCAGCCAGCTATGGGTGCTGCGGCCTGACAGGTAGGTGATGGCGGGCACGGGGAGGCCTGCGACGAGGCGCCGGTATCGCCAGGTCGACGCGAGCCGTCGGATCGTCGGGAGTTTCGCTCCGGCTTGGACCAGCGGTGTCGGGCGCAGTGCGGCGGCGACGATCGCATCTGTCGGCATGGGCGTGCTCGACGCGACCAGGTACTGATCTTTTCGCTTCTTGATGTGATAGCGGAGCCGGTCGGCGAAGTATTCATCGGCGGGGATCAGGCGGGGGCGCCCGTAGGTGGTGTAAATCCGCACGGGTCCGTTCGAGATGCGACAGTCGGCGCCGTGCGCAACTGCTATATCTCTCGCGGAGAGCCCGAACGACGCAGCGAGCAGGAACACCACAAGGAAGCGTTGGCCGTACTGGTCCCATACAAGCGATTTCGATAAGGACCCGAAGTAGTCAAGTTCTTCTTGGCTGTATGGGGTGAGGTCGATGGGTTCGCCGTCGCGGGTCTGTACTGGGTGCAGCCACGTCTCGGGTGAGAGGTTCCGGCCGATGCGGCGACAGGCCTTAAACGCTGCGTAACGCTGCGGTTCGGATTCGAACTCGGCGCTGTTGATGTAGTACAGCACTGACGGTAAGGAGAACAGGTCGGCGGCCGCGTACCCGTAGGTCAAGGAGCAGGTACGTATGACATCCCAGACGCGGCTCGCGATTTTGTTTCTGCGAGCGTCACCGATCGAGCCCCAGGCGAGCACAGCGAGCGTGAGGGCGTCGGTGAACGCTCTGCGTGGGATCGACTGGTCGACCGGCCGGGGCCGAGACGCCTTCGCCATCGTCGCGGCTTCGGTTTGTGCCTCGGCGCTGTGCAGCATTGGCAGGGTGGTTGTTGTTTGGTACGTGGCCCGGCGGGCGCTCGGTGTCGCAGTCATCGCTGCACCTCCGCTCGGAAGCGGTCTCTGTCGCTGTCGCCCGCGGGAAGGAAAGTGGCTGCGTGTCCTACTGCTTTGAAGGTTGACTCGCCAAGTAGGTCTTGGAGGGTGTCCATCCGGCACCCGCCGAGGAGCCGCTCGAATATCCACGTGGTCCGTAGCCGCGAAAGCAGCGGTCGTTGCGTGCCGGTCCATTCGACCCTGTCGAGCAGCCGAAGGATGAGGTTCGCGTTGCGTGTGCCGATGATCGCCCAGGGCGACATCGTTTCCGGTCGAGACGCAACAAGCTCACGGAGCCGCGTGGCCCAGGGTTCAGCGACCGGGATCAAGCGCAGGTCCTTCTTCCCTCGGAACAGCGCATCCACCGTGCCGTCGCGACGGATTGTGATTTCGTCGGTACGTAGGAAGCGGAGATCGCGAGCGCATGCTCCCGCCCCGGCACCCAGTGAGATGAAGGCGTCCAGTTCCCACCGGGTCCGTTGACATGGCTGAGTTTGAGCGACGGCAAGAAACGACGCCAGCTCTCCGCTGGTGTACGGCGGCTTCTTCTCCGTCGGTTTCGAGGACCGAACGGGACGGTCAACGATGGCCGCTTGCCGGTTGTAGGCGACACGAAGCATCTGTGTCGTGAACTCCTCGCGTGTGGTTTGGGACCCTCGGATAGCGGCCGCTGCGGCGCGAACATTTTTGGTGTTCCACACCTGCGCCATGTCTTTGCGGTCCACCAAAGGCGAGAGTTCATATGTCAGCAGGACGTTGCGACAGACAGTGGTAGCGATTCCGATTGGCAGATTTCCGTAGGCGCTGACGAGCTGCACGTAGTCGTCGAAGAACTCGTCCTGGATCGAGCGGAGAGCAGCGTTGCGTGGCCGGTAGCCGTGGACCTGGTCGCGCCACGCGTCGCTGGTTGGCTTTAAGTAGTCGGCTCGCCAGTATTTCCTGTTCGACCCGACCCCATGGATCGCTGTGCCAGTCGGATTTGCCGCTGCACCGTTCGTATCAAAACTCGATGAGGTGGACGGGTCGACGCGCGCTTTCCCGAGGGTGCTTGCTTCGTCCCCGCCCGGGGAGGTAGATTGTGGATTCACCTAATTAACTTCCTTTGTTGGTTGTTGCGGAGGTCGACGTGCTCGAACACGTCGACTTTTTCGCGTTTTGCGAGTCTTCTTTCTGCAAGTTGACGACATGGCTTCGTCGTCAGTGATAGCTCATCACGTTGGAGTCTTGATCGGTTGGATGGGGGTGGACTGTTGCCGTTAGCTCGGGTCTCCCGGAAACCTACAAGTCAGGGTTGGCCGGAAACCCACAGGTCAGAGTTGAGTAGCAATGCGTCTCTTGAATGTAGGATTCGGGGATGCTTGGTGGGGATTGGTCGCTAATGGACGCCCGACAAAGCTCGGACAGTTCAGCGACGACATCGAGCCTTGGCGATGCCTAGGCGCAATATGCGCCGCGACGCAGTGCGGAACCGGATGTACACGCTCGGTGTAGTAGCCGAACATGTAGGCGATCAAACAGGCGATGTCGTGATGTACAGCGCCACGATTGCCGAAAAAATCGAGCAACAAGGGCAGGTTTTCAACTTTTCAACATCAACGGTTGACCGCCATCTTCACGACCTTCATTGCGGCGGATGGATCACATGGAAACCAGGACGCACGAACAATGGCACCGAACAATCAGTGGTCAGCCTGGACCTTGAGGCAATAATTGGCGGACTCCGGATTCGGGACTGGATCCACGTGTTTCACGACAGCTCTCGTTGATTTCGAGTTCTTAACTTGGGATTGGTCAAACGACGATTGCCATCCTGAGAGCAGTTTTTCTTCCATGGGGTTGCCTTCCATTGGGTGATTTACATGGGGTGGGCTCTCCAGGCGCGCACCCCACCTGAAAGACTATAAACATCTGATGTGACATTTACGCACTATCATGGCTTCTGGTCGGGAGAAATGCGGTAATATATAGATGTGGCCAAACCCCCCAAGCCGCCAATCCCGGAACTCCTCACTCTGCACGGCCGGGTGCTCCTCGCAATCCATCGTTCTGCGGACCCGATTACGTACAAGGAGTACGGGAAACTGCTTGACGTTCACCCTCGATCGGTGCAACGGGTGGCTGACGACATGATTGCCGCCGGGTGGCTTACCGCTGAACGAAAGTCGCGTTGCATAGCGTTCACAATCAACGACGAGGCCGAGACTCTCGACGGTGGGACCATCGGCAGCTGGCTGCGCTAGGTCGATTCAGTCGATCGCTCCCTGCCAGACCAAATCGACGGTTTACGAGTCCGCTCCCTAGCAAATGCGATTCAACGCGGCGTTTCAGGCGCTTTCGACCGGAACGAGTCGGCGAAGGTGTCCGTTCGGGCTGCTGGCAGATGTGCTGCTGCGTGGCTGATTGAGGTGTAAGTGGTCTCGCCGAGCATGCGGACGAGGTGATCAATTCGGCATTTGGCAGTCAACCGGCTCACGATCCAGGTGGTGCGCAGGCGCGCTATGGAAAGGCGTTCGACGTCGGCCCAGGTGGCGTTGTTCACTATACGGTGAACAAGATTCGGTGTTCGTGTGGAGCGGTTCCCGCCGATGAACCATGGCGAGTCGTTGTCGGGTTCGTTATTAATGAGGTTGGTGAGGCGGTGCGCCCATGGTTCAGCGACTGGCACGACGCGTGACACCGGTTTACCATTCAGAGCAACGTCAACACCGGCGGTGGTAACAGTGATCTGGTTGGTTTGTAGCGCCCGGATGTCGGCAGATGTGGCGCCTGTCCCTAAGCAAAGAGCGATGAGAGCGTCGAGTTCCCATCGTGTGCGGGGGTTGGGTTGAGCGGCCGCGATGTTGAGAAATGCCTCGATTTCAGATTGGTTGTACGGGGGTTGCTTCGAGGTGCGTCGCGTGTGCGGCTCGCGTGCAAAGGCGTATCCCTTGTTTGTTCCGATCCGCATCATTCGCGTCACAAAGGTCTCAACCTGACCAGGCGATGCCCCGGAACCTTTGAGCTGCCTGGCGATGTAACGAATATTTGACTCGTTCCACACCTCCGCCGGGTCGTAGCGGTCCACGGCGACTGAAAGTGCGTACACGGTCGCGACATGGCGGCAAACGTCAGCAACTATGCGTTCCGAGATGTTGCCATAGTCAAATACGGCCGTCTCGAACTGCTCTCGGAATGACCGAACAGCTTCTTTGAGGCTTGCGTCGCGCGGGACATAGTTCGCTACGCGCCCCACGATGACGTCTGACACCGCCGCCGGTCCCGGCGTCAGCTTCGCGAGGCTGCAAGTGGACGCTGTGCCCGTGCTCATCAAGGTTCCTTCCCGAGACGTGGACTTCAGGGGTTCGTGCTAGCAGCGGTGTTTCTTGGCTGTTTCGATGGCGTAGTCGCGATATTGCATAAATGGCGAGTTGCGTTCGAGCTTGTCGCAAATGTCAGCAGCAACAAGTTCGAGCCAATCCAACGGGACTTCATTGGCTTCAGCTTCGGTGTAACCGTCGAACTCGATCAGACCGTTTCGCATTTCTGCCTCGAACGAATCGCTACCACAGCCCGCCAGGGCCACGGTCGCGACGAAGATTGATGCTGCGACCCGGATGCTGGCATGTCTCATTGGCATGGTGATCCGTTCCAAAACTCAATTGTTGTAGAGCCAGCGATCAGGTGACCATTGCTCGTGCCGTGATAGGAGCGGTCAGCGAACAGTGCCGGACCGATCTCGGAACCAGTTGTCGGGTCTACCGCGATCCGTTGACCGGACTGGTTCTGAAACGACAATTCGCCGCCAACATTGTTAGGCCGTCGGCCGAGGCTGCGGTCAAAGGCCCAGGTGATGCCCGCCGGGGTGAGCATTGCCCATTGGTCGTCATTGCGTATGACCGCGCCCGCGCTTGTGAGGACACTGCGCCGGTACCGGTCTGGTACAGGCACCGACGGCGACGCCGACGACGGGTCGAGGAGATGCCAGTCTCCGACCAGACTCGTTTTGATCAACAAGTACGGTGAGCACGGGTGCTCCTCGTGGTCGAACCATTGATGAAACGGAGTTTGAGCAGCCGTGACCGTGCCAGTGGTGAGGTCGAGGAACTGGACTGTCTCTTCGTCGTCGACCGTTTGTATCGGGACGTGCCGATTATCGAGGCGCTGTTCCGGGTGAACAATTCGTGTCCCCGTCAAATCAGCGACCGGCTCACCTGTCGTTGTATCAATGACGATGACATGTCGGGTATCCGAGTTGTCATCAAAGGCCACCACCACCCGAGACCAAAGCGGCGACCACCAAAACCAGTACCGGTCACTCGAAACCTCAAACACTGATAGCGATTTCTGGTCGCCGGTTCCGCCATCAAGAACAGTCAACTGCAACTCGTAGGACTCAGCGCCAAGGCCAACTGCTGGGATCGTGAACAATGTCGCGTCGACCACGTCAGTACCGACCGCGCCCGTCGTGGCCGCGTTGCGACCCGTCTGCCAATGCAACCCGTTAACGCGAAGATCAGAAATCCAGGCTTCGCGGCCAACCTCGGCGTCCATCAACAACACCCGCCCGTCATCGCAAACCCACGCAAACCTGGTCGTGGTCACCCAAACCGGTCGCGACAACGCACGATCACACGAAGGACGCCGAAGCCGATACGAACCACCAACCAACGTCACTTCCAAGTCCGCTTCAAACGGGTGAAGATACGGAACCACCGTCGGAGCGGACGCCCGTTCACTCGTCGGAGTTGGCTCCGGTGTTTGCTCTGCGAACACGGCCGTCGGAACTTGTTGCCCGGTCGTCGTCGCAGCCGGAATGATCGCACGGACCCCGTTGCCGCTCAGATCAATCGGTTGTTCCATCGTTGGTCCCAGTTCTGCGGTCGTCGTTGAGTCGGGGGCGTCAGCCGCGGTGCACCCAACGAGCAGCGCAAGGGCAAGGGGCACTCCAAGCCACCCCCGAGATGGTCGGTGTCTGCCGATCGAAGCCTGACTTTGATACGCCAAAATTGTTCCTTCTCAGAAATCCGTGGAGGAGGAACTATATCAGAAGGCTATGGCGTCAACATTGGTCGTCCGGTTCGATAGGGCGTGACTAAACGCGACCGCGCCGAAGAACTCGCAATCGCCGCCGCATTCGGAAGACGAGTCCGAGAGGACCGCATCGCAAAGAAGATGACGCAAGAGGGATTAGCCGAAGCCGCAGGGATCCACGCCACCTTTGTCTCGAACTTGGAGCGCGGCTATCGCGTCCCATCGCTGCCAACAGTCCTGCGCATAGCCAGGGGACTAGACACCTCGCCCGGCAGCCTCATCGACAACCTTCGTTAATGAGGGTCGGTAGATGGGTTCAAGGTTCTAGAAGGCATCGAAGCGGGATCGAACGCAGTCGAAAGCTCAGGCTACGAGTCTGATGGCCGCAGGTTTCCCGAAGCCGCCAAATGTGAGGCGCTGAGGTCACCGAGTGTGGGACGGCACATCGTCTTCATTCACCAGACCGTGGACCGGCTTACTAGGCTCTGTTTGTGCGCTACAGGTCATTTTCGCTCATGAACTTCAAGGGAATCGGCGAACTCACGCTGGATCTGACAAATCCCGTGACGACCTTGATCGGGCTCAATGAAAGTGGCAAAACCACGATCCTCGAAGGAATCTTCTGTTTCGGCTACGGACGCGACGACCTTTACGGTCTCAATCCGGACCTGAAGTCCCTTCGGGATCCGCAGAAATGGATCCCAGTTTCGAAACGTAGCAACTTCAACGATCAGATTCGCCTCCGAGCCCGCGTGGAGATGGACGACGAAGATGTCGAGAACCTACGTGAGCACCTGCGCGAGCAACACGGATTCAACCTGGACAGCTTTCCAAACGATTTTACTATCACTGAGGTGTACCACTACGCGGATTCGCGACACCTCCCTGACAAGAAGGAAAAGGTCTGGAGTATCGGCGGTCTAGACGGAAAGCCGACGGATACTAATGAGTATTTGGACGCTGGTGACTTCGACGCGGAGACGCCCGAATGGCAAGCAGCCGTGGTCTTCGTTCGAGATGAGCTCCTTCCTTCGATCTGGTACTTCCCGAATTTTTTGTTCGATTTGCCGGACTCGTTTCGCATAGCAGCGGTTCCCGCCGACGATGACGATGGAAGTGCTGCCGTTTACCAACAGACATTCGAACAAGTCTTGAGTGAGGTCGGAAAGGGAACGACGCTGGCGCGCCATGTAATTGAACGAACGCATTCGGAGGAACCTGCGGACAAGACGAGTTTGGACGCAGTCCTTCTGGATATGGGCAGGATTATTACGCAGGCGTTTAGCGAAGGGTGGAGTCGGATTTTCGGACGCACCAACTCGGGCTTGGAGATCCAAGTCAAAGCCGCAGCCGCTGGCGCTGAAGAGGCTGATCTCTCGCTTCGAATCAAGAGCAGTGACGGCTACTTCGAGCTCTGCGATCGCAGCCTCGGATTTCGCTGGTTCTTTATGTTTCTGTTGATGACGAGATACCGGGGCCTCGACGCACGCCAACGACCAGTTGTATTCCTGCTCGATGAGCCCGCTTCTAACCTCCACTCTTCAGCCCAGGCGCAGCTTCTGAAGAGCTTTGAAGCTCTTATGGAGAGCTGCCAGCTGATCTACACGACCCATAGTCATCACCTGATCAACCTGCGCTGGCTCGACGGCGCATACGTAGTGGCCAACACGGCAATCCAAGACTTGTCGCTAGATGGCATTCTCGATGCGGCTGGGTCTTCGGCCGTGACTGACATATCGGCAGTTCCCTATCGAAGGTTCGTGAATGACCACCCGAGCAAGGTCTCGTACTACCAGCCCGTGCTTGACCTACTTCAATACCGCCCTTCCGGACTGGAGCCGGTACCTGAGGCTGTACTCGTGGAGGGAAAGTCAGATTTCGCCCTTCTGAGCTACTGCGCCGATGTCATCGGGCTTCCGTGTCCTCAGGCCATCGTCCCTGGTTCCAGCGCAACGACTATGGACACCCTCATCGCATTGCACCTGGGATGGGGCAAGAACTTTGTGGTCTTGCTCGATTCCGACGAAGCGGGTAGCGGTCAGAAACGGCGATATCTGGAGCTGTTCGGTCCGATCATGGCAGATCGCATCGTCACACTTAGACAGCTAGCTCGCGACCCTGAGGTTACGGCAATTGAAAGTCTGCTAACACAAAAGGACCAGAAGAAACTAGTAGACGCGGCAGTGCCCGTCGATGGGCGACCTGTTGCAAAGAAAGCATTGCGCCAGGCGATCCAATTGTTGCTGGCCTCCAACCGGATCGTAGATCTAAGCCCAACGTCCTCAAAGCGCGTTGAAGCCGTACTAGAGGGGCTGGACCAACGATTCGACAAAGCGGAGCGAACATGAAAAACAGGCGGTTCAGATGGCAAACGACGGCAGTGGCGGTAACAGTTCTGCTGGCAGTGTCGTGTGGTGGCGGGACGGTTTTTGGTGGGCTCGACCACGAAGTCGTTGACGTTCTGAGCCAATCAGATTTCGCTGAGAACGAACGCGAGTTCGCTGCGACCGTCTACCTGTCGTACGCGTTGACGTTGCAAGAAGAGGGGCGTTCTGGTGAGGTGATCCGTCCTGCTGAGTTCGCGTTCGGGGAACTGATCGCTGGCGGCTATGAGCT
>CALKPY010000158.1 GCA_937991435.1 uncultured Acidimicrobiales bacterium | reverse complement strand
TCGCAGCCCCATCAGGCAACGCAAATGCCGCCGGAACAACCGGCAAATTGTGATCAGTCATAAACATGATCCTTCCCAGCCCACAGCACCCAGCCGCGGACCATCAGATCACACCCGATACACAAAATTCCTGACAGACCCACGCCGAGAGCGCACCTCCGACCGAAATCAGCAGCAAGAAGCGAAGGTCGCGAGCAACGTCCAAACTGATGTCGGAATGATATCACTCTGATATATTCACTCTTATGACTGACGCCAATCCTGCAGCCTCACCGATTCCGCACCGGCCAGCGTCCGCGGGGCGTGACGCTCGCCCGTTAAGTGACCAACCCAACAGATCCTTGGCCGGGCTACCTGTACTTGCACTGAGCATTGCGTTGTTTCTGGTAGCTGCAGCGTTGTTCGCAACCGCAACCGCCATCGGGTTTTTCGCCGCAGTGGTGTGTGCACTCGTGGCCATCGTGGGTGTCACCGGGCTGTACATGTTGCAACCAAATCAGTCGGCCGTCTTCACCTTGTTCGGTGATTTTCGCGGTGAAGATCAAAGTGCTGGTCTGCGGTGGGTCAACCCCTTGTATCGCACCCGAAAAGTTTCGCTCCGAATTAGAAACTTCACGACCATGACCTCAAAGGTCAACGATGCAAACGGCAACCCAATCGAGATCGCTGCCGTTGTCGTGTGGCGGGTAACCGATACGGGAAAGGCCGTGTTCGGCGTCGACAACTACACCGACTACGTCCACACCCAGAGTGAATCAGCGGTGCGTCAACTGGCGCGTGCGTATCCCTACGACGCTTTCGAACACACCGACGTCATCACGCTTATCGGCGATACCGGCGAGGTCAACGAGCATCTACTCGGCGAGCTGCTCGAGCGTTGCGATGCTGCCGGCGTCAATATTCTCGAAGCTCGAATCACCGACCTCAGCTATGCGCCAGAAATCGCCGAAGCGATGCTCAAGCGTCAGCAAGCTTCCGCAATCGTTGCCGCTCGAGCCAAGATCGTCGAAGGCGCGGTACTCATGGTTCGCGACGCGATCGAAGCTCTCGAACAAGGCAGCAGTCCAGAAGACGGCATCACGTTCGACGCCGAGCGCAAGGCCACGTTCGCGTCAAATCTCATGACCGTGATCACTAGCGACACGCCGACCAGTCCTGTGGTCAACGTCGGCACGCTCCATCGCTGATCGCATTCGGTGCCCGAATCTCGCAAACAGTTCCCGCTGCGCTTGCCGCAAGAGCTCTACGACGTCTACGCGCGCTGGGCGGGCGATGAGTTCCGGTCAGTCAACGCCCAGATCGAGGCCACGCTGGTCGAGGCAGCCAAACGACAAGGCCGCCTCAAACGCCGTTGACAAACGATTTGCCGCATCGGCCTCTCGGCGAGCCGACAGACCTGCCGGCCACGAGCGCGGGGCACCTGCGGTTTCAGGCGCCACACTGCCCAAGTGTCTTCCGGCGATTTCTCTGAGCGAGGAAACCGCGCCGGGCTGATGAACGAGTTTGAACGGGTCGGTGTCGACGCCCGCCACAGCCCACCCGGAGCGACGATCGATCCTGAGACGTCACTTGGCTGGCTACGGCGGCTACGACCCGTGATTCTCGAGCACCGGAGGGCGCTGATCGTCGGTGTCGTCGCGGGGCTTATCGCCTTGATCGCGCAGGTGAGCGTGCCTGCCGTTGCCCGTTCAGCGATCGACGCGACTCGGGAGGGAAGTTCGGGCCAGCTCACCACTTTGGTCATCGTGTTGGTAACACTCGGCCTCGCCAGGTTTGCGCTCGGCGCTGCCTATCGCTACGCCCTGTTTGAGGTCGCCTGGGGCGTCGAAACCGATCTGCGAGCCCTGCTCTATGACCACCTGACCACGCTTTCGTTTTCGTACTACGACCGAACCCAATCAGGCGAAGTCATCTCGCGAGCGAACAGCGATATCCGGTCGATTCAGGTGCTGCTCGCGTTTGGGCCATTGATCCTCATGAGCACGATTGCGTTCGCTATCGCGTTCGGCTTCATGCTGACGATTCACGTCAAGTTGGCGCTTGTCGCCTTATGCACGCTTCCGTTCGTGTACCTCTTTGGGCAGCAACTTCGCTTAACCGTGTTCCCGTTGACCTGGGTGGGTCAAGCGCGCATGGCCGAGCTGGCCACGATCGTCGACGAAAGCGTCAACGGCACTCGGGTTGTGAAATCGTTCGCCGCCGAAGAACGCCAACTCAACCTGCTGGCGCGTTCCGCCGACCACCTGCGCTGGGTCAACAACGAGGCCTTTCGTGCTCGGTCAACGTGGAACCCCTTCATCGAAGCCCTCCCCCGAATCGGATCTGCAATCGTGTTGCTCTACGGCGGACTGCTCGCCATCGACGGGCAGGTGACCGTCGGCACCCTCTTCGCATTCAATGCATATGTCGTCATGTTGCAGGCGCCGTTTCGCATGTTCGGTTTCTTGTTACTGCAATCACAACGAGCCAACGCTGCAGCCACCCGCGTCTACGCGGTTCTCGACGAACCTGCAGAAATCGCCGATGCTCCCAACGCACCACCAATGACCCGCCCACAAGGCGTGATTAGATTCGATGACGTTCACTTCACCTACCCCGGAAGCGCTCAGAAGCCGACAGACGCCGACACCAATTTCAATGGTCACGATTCTGACGCCCGACCTGCGGTACTCAACGGACTCACCATGTCAATCAACGCTGGCGAGACAATTGCGATTGTCGGGCGCACCGGTAGCGGAAAGTCGACCATCGCCCGGTTGCTTGCCCGGTTCTACGAAGCCGACAGCGGAACTATCAGCATCGATGGCCATCAGGTCACCGACGTCACCGTGGCCAGCCTGCGCCATTACATCGGCCTGGTGTTCGACGAACCATTCCTGTTCTCGACGTCGGTATACGACAACATCGCGTACGGGGTACCTAATGCTTCACGCGTCGAGGTAGAACGTGCGGCGCGTGCCGCTCAGGCACACGACTTCATTATGGATCTCGACGACGGCTACGCGACCGTCGTAGGCGAACGCGGCTACACGCTGTCAGGTGGCCAGCGGCAACGCATCGCCATCGCTCGGACTCTCGTTGAGAATCCCGCCATTCTGATTCTCGACGACGCAACCAGCGCTATCGACGTGACGGTGGAGGAAGCAATACACCACGCCCTCGATGACCTGCTCGCAAGTCGCACGACGATCCTGATCGCGCACCGACTTTCGACCATTGCACTCGCCGACCGTGTGCTACTCATCGAAGACGGCGTCGTTGCCGCACAGGGCACCCATCACGAATTGATGGCCACCGAATCCCGATACGTACAGATCCTCGCGGAGACTAGTGACCCGCCCCCAGCAGGCAGCACCAACCCAGACCACCCCAACCCCGACCGCACCAACCCAGACCACACCAACCCAGACCACACCAACCCAGACCACACCGACCCAGACCACACCGACGGAGATCGCTCATGAGCTTTGGTCCTCCGGTCGGGTTCGGCGGAGCGAATTCCTCGACTGCTGCTCGCGATGCCGGACTTCCGCACGCAGGAGTGCCTGGACACCTACAGGCCGAGGTTGATGCCGTACTCGCCCGAGAGCCGACTCACCCCGATCCGGCGATCAGGTTCGATCACCGACACCCAGACGAGCCACCGTTCACCTTGCGGAGCTTTTTGTGGCCACATCGTTGGCGTCTCGCCGGGGCTCTCGCCCTGGTTTTCGTCGAAAGCGCGGCGGCCCAGGCCGGGCCACTTCTGACGCGTATCGGCATCGACCGCGGAGTCGTGCCCGGCAACCGGTCAGTTCTGGTGACCACGTTTGTTCTTTATCTCGTGTTCATCGTCATGGCAGCCGTCAATAATCGTGTGCGTATTCGTTACACCGGTGCAATGGGCGAGGACCTGACCCGAGCACTTCGCATTCGCGTGTTCGCCCATATGCAGCGCCAATCGCTCAACTTCTTCACCGAAGAAAAGGCAGGCGTGTTGATGACGCGCATGACCAGCGACGTTGAAGCACTTTCGCAGTTGTTCCAAGAAGGCCTCGTCAATTTTGCGGTGCAGGGACTCACCCTTGCCGTCATCACGGCCGTCTTGATCGTGCTCGACCCATGGATGGCCATGATGACACTGGTCATCGTGTTGCCGGTCACCTTGTTGTTCAGCAACTGGTTCCGCCATCGTTCAGACACTGCGTATGGACTCGTACGAGATCGAATCGCCGCCGTGCTCGCCGATCTGTCCGAGAGCCTGGCGGGGATACGAGTTATTGCCGCGCACAACCGGCGCCGACACAACGTCGTGCACCACGTCAATGTCGTTGGAGACCACAAGCACGCGAACCTCAATGCCATTCGGGCGGCATCGATCTATACGCCTGGAACCGAGGCCATCGCCATCGTCGGCCAAGCAATGGTGTTGCTAATCGGAGGCAAACGGGTCATCGACGGCAATCTTGAGGTCGGCGAACTTGTCGCGTTCTTGCTCTACTTGACCGCGTTTTTCGCACCCATCCAGTCGCTCACGCAGCTGTACAACGGCTACCAACAGGGCCAGTCGGCAGTCCGCAAGCTACGCGAGTTGCTCGCAACCGCACCGACGGTAGCTGAAGCTGAAAACGCAGTTGCGTTGCCGCCGATCGATGGAGCGATTGAGCTCGACAATGTGGTTTTCGGCTACGACCCGAGTCAACCTGTCCTCGACGGTGTCACGCTAAGGCTTGCTGCAGGTGAGAGCCTCGCCGTCGTCGGCCCAACCGGAGCGGGCAAATCGACGATCGCCAAACTCATCACCCGTTTTTATGACCCGCAGTCGGGGGTGGTCCGCATCGACGGGCATGACCTACGCGAAGTGTCGATCGAGTCGCTTCGCCGTCAGTTGGGCGTAGTGCCCCAAGAACCGTTCCTTTTTGCCGGAACGGTGCGAGACAACGTCGCGTTCGCTCGTCCTGATGCAACCGATCAAGAAGTCTGGCAAGCACTGATCGCAACCGGTGTCGATGACCTGGTGTCTGCGCTTCCCCAGACCCTTGACACGCCGGTGCACGAACGGGGCACCTCGCTCTCAGCGGGAGAACGCCAGCTACTCGCACTTGCTCGTGCTTTTCTCGCCCGACCCCGGGTACTTGTGCTCGACGAAGCAACGTCGAACCTCGACCTGCAGTCAGAAGCCCGGGTGGAGCAAGCCCTCGACGCGCTCTTGAGCGGTCGTACGGCCATCATCATCGCTCACCGGCTGGCAACCGCAATGAAGGCCGACCGGATTGCAGTCGTCGAGAACGGATCGATCATCGAACTCGGAAGCCACGACGAACTCGTGGCCGCTGATGGCTACTACGCAGCTATGTACGCGACGTGGGTTTCGCACAGTCAGGTCTCTTGAGACTCGTGCGTTCGCTCACAACGTCCGCACGGCCCGCGCACCAATACGCCATCTAGAGTCGGCTGCAGACGTCACCACCGCTGAACGATCCGAAACACAGCGAAACCAACACCGGTGAATGGCCGCAACGGTGCGGCACCGCCAACGGAGAACCAATCTTGAAAAATCCTGCCTTTACCTACCACAGGCCCGAGACGCTCGACGAAGCGCTCGCATTGCTCGCAGAACATGGCGACGAAGCCAAGGTCCTTGCTGGCGGCCAAAGTCTGCT
>CALKPY010000157.1 GCA_937991435.1 uncultured Acidimicrobiales bacterium | reverse complement strand
TCGGTGCGCGAACCCGCAACCTTGAGCATTTGCTCACCGAGCGCCGCGATCATGACTTTGGGTGGGGTTTCACTCACCCGAGGCATCTCGCCTTCATAGCTCCAGAAGTGGCCGGTGTGATTGACCGCGCCTAGATGCATCAGCGGCATCAAGACATCGAGGTAGTCGAGCATCTGGCGAACAGGACGTTCCCAGGTCATCTTCCAGCGCTGGGTGACCGACGGCTCGTGGGCCAGACCTATGCCGAGAATCAGACGGCCGCCGACTGCGGCTTGGGTGGTCATTGCCTGGCCAGCCAGCACCTGGGGGTGTGTGACCCACGTGGGGATCACGGCGGTGCCAACTTCGAGTGCTGAACCAGTGTCACCGTGGGCGGCGAGCACGGTCAGCGAATCCACACCACCGGTCTGGGCCAGCCAATACGACGCGAACCCGTCGGCCTCGGCCGCGGCAATATCTGCAGTGAGAGTGCCGAGGTCCGGGTTTGCTAACTGGCCAGATCCATTGATTCCAATACGCATGCGGTGACCCTACGCCCCGGCACCATCACAGACGCAAGTGTCAGTCTCGCTCTCAACCGTTAGGGATCGCCACGCTCCACACGTTGGGCGTACTCGTCAAAATCGATCGTGCCAGCCTGCGCGGCACGCGCCTGGTCCTGTTCTGACAATGCCGACTGCAGCAGATCAATGCGCTTCCATGCTGGAACGGGCGCCTCGCCGGAGTCATCGGGTACATACGGCGAACTGGCGACGCGCTTGTGGCTGTGTATATAGCGGCCACAGTTCACGAAGGCCTCGGTGATCTCTGCGCGCACGACCAGTTGCGCCCCGGGGAATCGGGCCAGGTCATCACCGTCTCGGCTGATGCTGGCAGACGCTTGTACTCGGACGCGATGAGGAGTCGCAAAGTCCATAAACAACAGGCCAATGCGACCGGTTTCGGCAATGTTGCCCATCGACAGATACATGCCATTGCCGTCATAGCTCGGGAACATCAGCGTCGTGGGGTTCTCGACCCTCACGAAGCCCGGTGCGCCACCCTTGTGTGAAACGGTCGGGTTTCCGGTGGCGTCGACCGTTGACAAGAACATAAAATCGCGTGACGCAACAAAGGCCGCGGCGTCATCGTCGAGTTGGTTGACGACGATCGTCGCAGCGAGCGCGTCGGCGAGCGGCACCGAGCCCAGTTCTTCTTGCAGGGCCCGATGAGACTGACGATAGAACTCGCTCAAATCGCGAGACCCTTGGCCACGACTGGGGAGCAGACGTGCACCTCGGGTGGTGCGCCCATGAAGTCGGCAATGGCCTTCATGGCGGCCTTCATACCGTCACCCTTGCCGTGTACCGCAAGTGCATCGCCGTCGGTGTAGAGCTCGAAGAACCAGTAGATGTTGTCGTCGCCTCGGTGTGCAGAATAGATCTCAAGGCCGGCTTCTTCATTGCTTGCCTCGACCATCGTCGTCAGCGCTGCTTCGAACTCGTCGGTCTTACCTTCGGCAGCGGTGAGCTTTGCGATCAATGTGATTTTTGACATGACCGCACGCTAGTTGTCAGAGCGAGATCTACGTGAACACGGCCGACTCAGACACGGCCGACTCAGACAAGGTCGACTCAGACAAGGCCCACTCACAGAAAGCGCAGAGTGCCTTCTTGCGCGGTCGACGCGATGTGACGGCCTGATTCATCGTGAATCGCGCCATGAATCATGCCCCGTCCATCGGCCAGGCTCGGACTTTGCATGGCGTATGAGTGCCAGTTGTCGAGGCGGACGGTGCGGTGAAACCAGATGGTGTGATTGAGCGTCGCTCCTTTGACATTGCCCGCGTCGCGATGGGGCTTCATCGCCACACTCATCAGCGCACGATCGCTTGCGAACCCGACGAGTGCCTTGTGGATCAACGGCTCGTCAGGCACATCGCCTGTGGGGCGAAACCACGCTTCGAGCCTGGGTTCTGCGCTGTCTTGTCGCTCGGCAACAATGCGAAACTCGATCGGCTCGGCCTGCCAGGTTGCGTGACCCCGATACTCGGCCCGGTTGACCGTGTTGGCAATGTCGGGCACCACCGACGGCACGGGATCGGCCCGATCGGGGCCGTCGATGCCAGCCGACAGACCGACCTGAGCCTGACTGATGACATGGTCGTGCTGAGTAGCCACGACGTTGACCGACGCGTAGGTGCGCCCGGCGAACATCGGTGTCACGCGGTACTGAATTGGGGCGTCGGCTGTACCGCCTCGCAAGAAGACTTGTTGCACTGCGTGAATCTCGCGTTCGGGCACCGTCAGACCCGCAGCCATGATTGTTTGCGCGGCGACCAGCCCGCCGAAGAGCCGACCGGCTTGGTTCATGCCGCTCTGGCCGGAACTGCCAATAAAGGTGTTTGTCTGGTCGCCAGCTTCGAGACGCAACCGCCTGATCAAACGTTCGACCGGGGCCGCGCCGTCAGAGGCGGTAGCGGCGAAGTCAGCAGTGGTCACGGTTCCAGGTTCCTCGCTGGTGGTACGTCAGACGCGCTACGGCGTTGGTGCATTGGAGAGGCCATGATCGTGTTCGGCTTCGGTGGCCGCCAACGTGCCGAGACCAATTCGTCCATGAGCAAGCAAGTGTGTGATGAGACCATCGAGAGTCTCGGTACCGCGAACACCACCGCTTTTCATGCGGCCGCGCACACGCTGCAACGTGTTATCGATCGTCTTTTCAGACACGCCCCAAAGCGTCGCGACGTCTGCGTAACTGAGCAGCGACGTCGACGTGCCACGCAACCGCCAGAGAGCAAAGGTGGTCAGATAGATCGACTCTCGCTCAGTCAGCGCAGAACCGAATTCGATCGTGGCCGCGCCGTCGCCGGCCGGCGCAGAGACCGGCTCAGCTGGGGTGTCAGCCTGGTAATTCAACTGGTACGGCGTGGGTCCGGCGATGAACGACACCGACCCCGAAGGAAGCGGTAACGCAGCCTCGGTGCCGGGCGGCAGGTCAACTCGGGCGCCGTTCGCACCGAAGATGATCAGGCGGGTTGAGCTTCCGGCGTTGTGGAGCCACCAGCGATCGTCGATGAGCTTGAACTCGCCGGTTACCCGATGCATGAACTTGTTGGCTTCGTCAAGCATGAGGTCAGCCGAACGACCAAAACTCAATGCCGCGGTCACCTCAACCGGGATACCGGCGAAGTCGATCCACAACGTTGACACGAAGCTGATCGTAGTGAGTTGTCTGCGCTGGTAGTCAGCTGTTCTGGTGCAACTTGCGCGTGTGGGCGCCGCGATGTGTCAACATGCCGCCGATGACCGTGCTGCTCAGTCTGCTGTCGGCCATCGGAGCCGGCACATCAGACTTTCTTGGCGGGCTTGCCAGCCGCTCGACGCGGGCGCTGCTGGTGACCATGTTTAGCCACCTCGGTGGCGTGGTGGTCGCCTTGGTACTCACACAGTTTGTAGCGGCTGATCCGGTCACCGCGGACTTCATCTGGGGAGCGGTTGCCGGTGTCGCTGGCGCGGCCGGGTTGATGTCGATCTACGCCGGATACGCCCGTGCTCGAGTAGCGATCGCTGCACCGCTTGCGGGTGTCGGAGCGGCTTCGCTGCCGGTCGTGTTCTCGAGCGTGTTTGGTGATGATTCGCTCAGCACGCTGGCGGTTGCAGGAATCGTTCTCGGACTTGTTGCGATCGCGTTGACCAGCATGTCGCAATCGCCCGGCCAAGGAACTGTCGCCGAGAGCCTCATGTTTGGGATCGGCGGAGCGATCGGGCTCGGCATGCTGCTACTCGGACTTTCGCAGGCTGGTGAGAACAGCGGCATGTGGCCCCTCGTAGCCGCTCGGGCCGCAGGGTTCGTGGCTCTGGCGCTCGTTGTCGTCGCCACGAGACATCGAGTCACCATCAATCGTTCGTCTGTCGCCCCGATTCTTGGCATCGCGGTTCTGGGCACCCTCGCCAACATGTTGTTCATCTTCGCCACCCGTCAGGGCTCGACCTCGGTTGCTGCAGTCGTGACATCGCTGTTCCCGGCGGTCACCGTTGGTTGGGCCTTTATTGTGCTGCGCGAGCGCCTTGGTCGAGTGCAACTCGTCGGCGTGGCCCTGGCCGTCGTCGCGGTCGGATTCATCGTCGCCGGCTGACGAGACCAGCCACGACACGGGGCCGACCGCAACCTGGCGAAGCTCTGGTTGCCGTCATGCCATACGGTGGAGACAGCCTTGCTGATGAGACGGCGTACCAGCTGTTACCGAACGGAAGCGCAACTGTGGTTTTAGAAAATTTGCGATCGACCTTGCGATTTCGAGGGCTCGAAGGTGACCTGACGCAACGCCGACTCGACCGATGCGCCAACATCGACGACCTGCGCACCTTGGCCAAGCGTCGATTGCCAGGCGGCGTGTTCGACTACATCGATGGAGCAGCCGAAGACGAACGTGCGTTGGCGTCGAGCATCGACGCATTTGCCGACGTGCTCCTACGCCCGCGGGTGTTGCGCGACATGACCGCGGTCGACACATCGACCACATTGCTTGGGCGCGAGATCCCATTGCCGTTCGCGCTCTCGCCGACCGGCTTCACGCGTATTGCCGACCCACAGGGCGAGCTCGCGGTGGCGAGGGTTGCGGCACAACGTGGGCTTCCTTACACACTTTCGACGCTGGGTACGCGTTCGATCGAAGAAGTCGCCGCGGTCAGCGACGGTCCGAAGTGGTTCCAGGTGTATGTGTGGAAAGACCGGGGGCTCGTTAAAGAGATGGTCGACCGAGCCGCCGCGTCGGGATACGAGGCCATCGTCATCACGGTTGACTTCGCCACGCTCGGCCGCCGCGAACGAGACATCAGGCGAGGATTCACGCTTCCGCCCAAGCTAGGGCTCGACACGATTGTCGACGGCCTACGGCACCCGCAGTGGACCCTCGCTTTTGCGCGATCTGAACCGATCCGATTCGCCAATGTGACAGGTACCGGCTCGGGCCGCGACGGAACCGATGCCGTAGCGCTCGGCCCGTACGTGAACGAGCAACTCGACCCATCGCTGTCGTGGGCCGACATCGAAATCTTCAGAGATCTGTGGTCGGGGCCCATCGTGTTGAAAGGCATTCAAGACGTCGACGACGCGGTGATCGCCGCCAACATGGGCATCGAAGGCATT
>CALKPY010000156.1 GCA_937991435.1 uncultured Acidimicrobiales bacterium | reverse complement strand
GCGTTGCGCATAATAGTGAGCAACCAGGCGCGGGGATATCGACCGTCGAAACGATCGATTGCTTTGTAAGCGCGAAGCAAGGTGTCTTGCACCAGGTCCTGGGCATCGGTCGGATTGCCGGTAATTGAGCGGGCGACTCGTGCCAGCACATCGAGTTCTGGCACGACGTACGTGGTGAACGGATCATCGGCTTCCGCTGCACCACTCATGGTTGTGAGTGTAGGTCAGCTTCGAGGCGATCTTCAGTAGGCGTGGCCAACGTCGTCGGCGCTGCAACCCGAGACAAATCGGCGACCAGCAATGCGAGGATCAGCCGAAAAGAGCTCATAGTCGATGCGAAGCCAAGTGTCATCGCGGGTAAGCAAAAACGTTGGAAATGCTTGACTTCGGTCCCTGCATCGACTCTTGTAATGCCGCCGACCCACCCTTTCGAGTGGGCAGACAGAGGAGTAACCCCCATGAACAAGTCCGAACTCGTAGAAAAGATTGCCAACAACACAGATGTCAGCAAGGCTGATGTCGACGCTGTGCTTACCGGCATGTTCGAAGTCGTTGCCGACCACGTTGGTAGCAGCGATGACAAGATCACCGTTCCCGGTTGGATCTCATTTGAACGTACCCACCGTGCGGCTCGCAAAGGACGCAACCCGCGCACCGGCGAAGAGCTGCAGATTGCCGCATCACGAGGCATCAAAGTAAGCGCTGGCTCAAAGCTCAAGGCTGCAGCCAAGGGCTGAGACGCCTGCTTGGCCAATTCTCTTTGGTCGAGACCGTCAAACTCGCTGTCGGGAGACACCCTCGGGTGTCTCCCGACGTCGTTTTCTGCAAGAGTGCATATTTCCCCACGATGACCGCAGGTGATTCTGATGACCGACACGTTGCCCGAACCAGCAGATGTGATCCCGCATCGCGCACCGTTTCTGTTTCTCGACGGTGTAGCCACGCTTGTCCCGGGCGAGTCAGCGACGGGCTGGTGGACTCCGAGCGCCGATTTGGCGTTCTTCGCCGGGCATTTTCCAGCACGACCGACCTTGCCAGGTGTGTTGATGGCCGAAGCAATCGCTCAGCTCGGCGCCTATGCGGTGCTCCACGGTGACTCGTTTGCGGGCCGGTTGCCGTTGTTCGGCGGACTCGACAATGCGCGCTTTCGCCGCCAGGTCGTACCAGGGGAGCGCCTGGACCTGGCGATTGAGGTCACCCGCATGTCGGCGCGTGCCGGCAAAGCAACCGGAGTTGCTTCGGTCGACGGTGACATCGCCTGCAAGTGCGATCTGATGTTTGTAGCGGTCGACGCCTAACCGACCGTCTCGGGCTGCTAGACCGGAGCCGGCCCGAACACGAGCGTGGCGTTGTGTCCGCCGAAACCGAACGAGTTCGACAGCGTCGGTCCCGGGGTCCAGTCCGCTCCTTGGCCGGTGACAACGCGAATTTGCGGAAGCTCGGGATCTACAGCAGTTGTGTTCGCCGTCGGCGGGATCACGCCGCGTTGGATCGACTCGACGACTGACACTGCCTCTAGTGCGCCTGCAGCGCCAAGAGAATGGCCTGTGACGCCCTTGATTGACGTCACAGCGGGCCCAACATCGCCGAACAGCTTGGAGACCGCATGTGCTTCTGCGGCGTCGTTCAGCGGCGTTGAGGTGCCATGGGCATTGACATAGGTGACGTCAGATGGATTTAGGCCAGCGTCGTCGAGCGCGAGTTGCATGCACTTGATTGCACCGCGCCCCTCGGGCGCCGGCGCCGTGATGTGGTGGGCATCGGCTGATGTCGCATAGCCCAGAACTTCGGCGAGGATCGTCGCGCCTCGAGCTCGGGCACCGTCGAGCTCCTCAAGTATAAGTGCGCCTGCACCTTCGGCCTGAATGAAACCGTCGCGCTCGGCATCGAACGGCCGGCTGATGCCCACTGTTGAAAGAGCGGTCATATTGGCGAAACCGGCCATCCCGGTCGGGGTGGTGGCCGATTCAGATCCGCCGGTGATCATGGCGTCGCATCGACCCCACCGAATCATATTGAACGCGTTGCCGATGCTCTGATTGCTGGCTGCGCATGCCGTAACAGTTGTTTCACACGGACCTTCGAACCCGTAGCGCATCGAGATACTCGCGGAGGCGCTATTGGCCATCAGCATCGGGATCAAGAAAGGGCTGACCCGCCGATCGCCCTTGGTTTCGCGAACGAGAACCTGGGCTTCGAAGGTGCGCATACCGCCCACGCCAGTACCGATCAACGTGCCGATCCGTATCGGGTCATACGGAAGATCGCCAGCCTGGGAGAGAGCGTTGGAAGCGGCGACGATCGCAAGGTGCGCGTAGCGGTCGAGCCTGCGGCTGTCTTTGACGCTGTCGAAGTATGGATCGAGATCGAGATCGCCGACTTCACGCGGGCGTTGGGTAGTTGGCTCAGCCAGGAGCCCGTCAAAAAAGGCCGAACGCCCCAGGCCGCAGCTGGCGACCGCATCGGCGCCCGTGATGACCACGCGGCGCTCGCTCATCAGAGCTTTGAAACAATCAGATCGTAGGCCTTGCCAGCAGTGTCAATACCTTCGAGTTCTTCTTCGTCTACTGCGACGTCAAATTCTTCTTCGAGGGCCATGACAAGCTCGACAAGGTCGAGACTGTCGGCGTCGAGGTCATCAGCAAAGCTGGCTTCCTTAGTCACCTTCTCTTCGGAAACTGCGAGTACCTCTACTGCACATTTCTTGAATCGTTCGAAGTTTTCTTCGCTCATGATTTTGGTTCCTCTTTGGGTTAGCCCATGCTCAGACCACCATCGACAGGGAGCACTGCGCCGGTGATGAATCCTGCACCTTCAGATGCGAGAAACGTCACTGCGGCGCCGACTTCGTCGGGAGTGCCGACTCGGCCAAGTGGGACCATGTCAATGATCTGAGCGTGTTGATCTTCGTTCAGGGCCGCGAGCATATCGGTGTCGATCGGGCCGGGAGCCACGATGTTCACGGTGAGGTTGCGCGACGCAAATTCTCTGGCCAATGATCGGCCTAAGCCGACGAGTCCGGCCTTGGACGCGGCGTAGTTGGCCTGGCCCGCCTGACCACCGAGACCCACCACTGATGAGATGAAGATGATGCGGCCCCATCGACCGCGCATCATGGCTTTAACGGCACGTTTGGCGACTCGGTAACTGCCGGTCAGATTCGTTTCGATGACCGAGGTGAAGTCTTCGTCGGTCATTCGTAAAACAAGGTTGTCGCGAGTGATACCAGCGTTGGCGACCAAAATCTCGACCGGCCCGAGCTGTTCCTCGACGGCCGAGAAGGCCGCGTCGATCTGCTCCGGTTCGGTGATGTTGGCTTTGACCGCAAAGAGCCCGAGCCGTTCGGCGTCAGCCGGGGGCGTGGAGTTGTAGGTAACCGCAACCTGGTGCCCGGCCTGAGCCAGATTCTCCGCGATTGCCAGGCCGATGCCTCGGCTTCCGCCGGTGACTAGCGCGACTCGGCCCGTCATGGTTCCCACCGCAGAACCGCCGAGGCTGAACTCATACCTGCACCGAATCCGGTAAGCAGCACAAGATCACCAGATTGTATTCGACCGGCGGCTTCAGCCTCGTCGAAGGCGATCGGGATGGTGGCCGATGAAGAGTTACCCGTGTGGTCGATCGAAACGGCGACCTTGTCCATTGGAGCCCCGAGACGTTTGCAGGCTGCTTCGATGATGCGCACGTTGGCTTGATGCGGCACAACTAAGGCAATGTCGTCGATTGTCAGGCCTGCCCGATCAAGAGCTTCTCGGCTGGTGTTAACAATTGACGGCACAGCGCTGCGAAAGACCTCCTTGCCGTTCATGATCATCTTGCCGTCGTGCTCACAGTAGAGATGCCGTTCGAGCTCTCCATCGGACCCCAACGACCATGAGAGCAGGTTCCCGGGCCCGTCGACCGCCGAGGCCACCATGGCCCCGCTGCCGTCGGCGAACAAGATTGCGGTCGACCGGTCGGTCCAGTCGGTAATCGTGCTCAATGTGTCAGTGCCGATGACGAGAACGTGATTGGCTCCTGTGGCGATGAGTCCGTCTGCGACTGCGAGGCCGTAGACAAAACCGGAACACGCCGCGTTGACGTCAAAAGCTCCGCCGGTAATTCCGAGTTCGTGTTGCACCCCGGCTGCAGTCTGCGGGACTCGGCGATCAGGGGTTGTGGTCGCGAGTACCAACACGTCGATGTCGTCGGGTGTGAGGCCAGCAGATTCGATGGCGGCCCGCCCGGATTCGATCGACAGGCTTGACGTCGTTCCGCCTACACGTCGACTGTGGATTCCTGTTCGGTCGACGATCCAGTCGTGATCGGTGTCGAGGCTTTTTTCGAGGTCACGGTTTGTAACGATGTTGTCGGGAAGCTGTGAGGACCAACCGGTCACACGCAGTCCGCGGCCGCGGGTAAAGCTGGTCATGTTGACCTCAGCCACGCAATTGGTTGGGCGAGTTGGACTCGTTCGCCTGGCAGTGCGAGGAACTCAATGAGTTCGCCCGCAAACGCTGAGAGAACATCGTGATCGCCGACGGTTCCCAGCCGGGATCCGGTTTCGATACGCCAGCCGTTTTCGACGCCATCGGGCACGAACACGCCTGCGGCGGGACTTACGACGAGGCGTTCTGTGACGTACAGAAACTCGCCCTCGGCCCCTTCGCTTCGGTCGCGACCGCCAAGAGCCTCGAGCAGCCCGTCAAGGTCGGCAGGCGTACCGACATTGAGTCGCTCGGCGCTGCGACTGGTGCGTTTCACCATGCCGCTAAGTGCTGTTCCGGGGCCGATTTCAACAAAGGTTGTGTAGCCGTCATCAACCATCGCCGAAAGGCTGTGGCGCCAATGCACAGATCCGCCGAGCTGATCGTGCAGCAGTTGCGGCCAAGGATCGCCGGTCTCATAGCGAACACCATCAACATTGGCATACACCGGATGGTCCGGTGCGCGGAACTCGGTCTGGCCAATGGCCTTGTCGAGTCGTTCCTGGGCAGGCGACATATGTGGTGTGTGGAACGCCCCGCCCACCGTGAGCGGAAGCACACGCTTGGCCCCGGCGCCTTTGCAGGCAGCGGAACCAGCGTCTACGCCTGCTGGGGATCCGGCGATTACGACCTGGCCTGGGGCGTTGTAATTGGCTACCCAACACTGGTCAACACCAGCGACCGCTGCAACTACCGCTTCGCCGTCGAGGCCCAACACTGCGGCCATCGTGCCGTCGTGTTCGTCTGCGGCCGATTGCATCGCGTCGCCCCGCTCAGCGACCAGACGAACCGCATCGGTGAAATCGAGCACACCCGACGCTGCGAGCGCCGTGTACTCGCCCAAGCTATGCCCGGCGTGACCGCTGGTCTCGATACCAAGACGGCTGACGGCATCAAACGCGACCATGCTCGCAACAAAAGTTGCGAGCTGCGAATTTCGTGTTTGGCGCAAGTCGTCGTCGCTGGCTTCGAGCAGAAGATGACCGACGTCGCGGCCCGTGGCATCGCTGGCTTCGTTCACCAGTTCCCACGATTCGTGTTGGCGCCACGGAGCGCCCATGCCTGCGTGTTGAGACCCCTGGCCGGGATAAAGAAACGCGATCATGTAGTTGGGTCACCTGCGGTGTCGTTGCCTGTACCCCGATGAGACTCCATCGGGGCCAACATCGTTTCACGTTTTCAAACAAGTTGCCTCTCGCGTGACCGGCGAGTGCCACCACCGCCGGTAGTATCTTTGGACACGCATCCAGCCCGGATGGCGGAATTGGCAGACGCGACGGATTCAAAATCCGTTGTCCTAACGGACGTGTGGGTTCAAGTCCCACTCCGGGCACTCCTGGCCGAAGTGTGAACTCAGCAACTGCGCAACTCCTTTCACACAGGGAATCATTTATGCATAGCAAGACTTTTGGCAAGCTTGGTTGGCCTGTCTCCGCAGTCGGTTTGGGCACCTGGAATATTGGTAACCAATGGGGCGTTATTGACGAAGCGACAGCGTGGGCAACAATTCGATCGGCCTACGACGCTAAAAGCGGAAGGTGCGATCCGCGCCTACGGCATTTCGACCAATGATTTCGCGGTGCTCAAACGCTTCAACAGCAATGGAACATGCAGCGTCGTGCAGACCGACTATTCGCTGCTCAATCTGGCGGCCGAATCCGACTTTCTGCCCTACTGCCAACAGCATGGCATTGCAGTCATGGCCCGTGGTCCGTTGGCGAGAGGATTGTTGTCGGGTCGCTATACGGAGGAGAGCACATTTCACGATGCTGTTCGCACCAGTTGGAACGACGACGGCCCAGATCGTCGAAAGTTCTTGCAGCAGGTGACACAAGTACAGAAGCTGGCTCGGGTTGTCCAATCACGTAGCGAACTAGTCCGCTCAGCGGTCGCATACTCGTCTAGTCATCCGGCAATCTCGGTGAGCATTCCAGGCGCGAAATCAGCAGCTCAGGCTCGCATGAATGCCAGCGCTGGCAAGACGATGCTGACCGCCGCTGAACGAAAAATGCTGGTTCACGCCTTGTCCTGAAAGACTGCATGACGGCTACGAACCCGATGTACAAAGTTTACGGCACGAGATAAGTCAGCCGAGGTCATAGAAGCAGACTGACGCCGCCGCAGATATGTCCAATGACGCGATTGCGCCTGGTGGCTTGTCCTAAGCTCAGCACGTGATCAGGTCGCGCACGGAGCGCCGTCTTCGCGATGTCAGCAAGCGCATGGGCTCGGTGCGCACGGACCTGGCGGTTGCCGAACAAGCGTTGTCTCAGGTCGAAGACGAAGCTGAGGATGCACGGATCCGTGCATTGGTTTCCGAAACCCCAGTAGCAAGTCGCGAGCACGAGTCAATTCGGCGCCAGTACGAGGTGCAACGCAGAAATCGCGACCGGCTAGTGGCGGCGTTGGCCGACCTCGAAAAGGAACAGGACAAGCTGCTCGATGCCTACAACACCAACAACGGAAACCGATAGCACCATGTCGGTACGCGAGCAGCTGCCGCAAACTGCACCGGTTCAGGTTGTGGTTGCCGAAGACGAGTCGATCATCAGACTCGACCTGTGTGAAACGCTCACGGGTTTGGGCTACGACGTTGTCGGTGAAGCCTCTCGTGGTGACGAAGCCGAAGCACTTATTCGGGCACTCGAACCTGACCTCGCAATTCTCGACATCAAGATGCCGGGTCGATCAGGCATCGACGTGGCACGCAGCCTGGCCTCTGAACTCGTATGCGGGGTTCTGATCCTGTCTGCATTCAGCCAGCAGGCACTTGTCGAAGAGGCTGCCGGGGCTGGAGTCCTTGCGTACCTCGTGAAACCATTCCAACACGCTGAACTCTCGACCGCGATTGACGTCGCTGTGGCCCGGCACCGACAAATGGTCGAATTGTCAGGCCGGATCGACGACCTGGAACGACGACTTGTCGACCGGAAAACTGTCGATCGGGCGAAAGGGAAATTGATCGGTCGACACAACATGACCGAAGCCGAGGCCATGATCTTTTTGCAACGGCGGGCCATGGACGGCCGTCAGGCTATGCGAACCGTCGCGGCCGACATCTTGTCGGGTGACATCGAGATCTGAGTCTTCGCGAACTCGCTCATCCCCACAGCACTTCGGGCGTCGCGCAAAAGATGGCGGGCAGGCGACTAGCTTCGCCGTCGTGGCCAAACTCATGCTCATCGACGGACATTCGCTGACGTATCGCGCCTTTTTCGCGCTGCCCACCGATATGGCGACAACCAGTGGCCAGGTGACAAACGCTGTGTTTGGGTTCACATCGATGCTGATCAACCTGATTCGTGATCATGCACCTGATCGACTCGCAGTTGCGTTTGATCTACCAGAGCCGACGTTTCGGCACAAGGCCTTTGATGACTACAAGGCGGGACGAACCGCCGCTCCCGACATCTTGCGGCAGCAGCTCGGCCTGGTACGTGAGGTCGTCGAAGCACTTCAGATTCCCGTCGTCGAGCTCTCGGGTTTCGAAGCCGATGACGTGATCGCGACCCTTGCGACGCGAGCCCGTGATCGAGGCGAAGACTGCATTGTCGTCACCGGTGATCGAGATGCGTATCAACTCGTCGAAGACCCGCACATCAAGGTTCTCTACAACAAACGGGGCGTGAGCGACTATGCGCTGTACGACGAGGCCGGAATTGCTGAACGCACCGGAGTGACACCAGAACATTACGTCAGCTATGCAGCCCTTCGAGGCGACAAGAGCGACAACCTCGATGGTGTGCCCGGGGTAGGGGAAAAGACCGCAGCGAAGCTCGTCAACACCTATGAAGGCATCGACGGCATCTACGAAAACCTCGACGCGATGACACCGAAGTTGCGCGAGAACCTCACAAATTTCGAATCGAATGTTCGGCTGAACCTGCAGATGATGCCACTTGTCAGAGACGTCGACGTTGACGTCGACCTCGATGCGCTGGAGATCGGCGGCATCGACGCTGACGCGGTGCGCACGCTGTTCGACTTCCTCGAGTTCCGAGCCCTCTATGACCGGCTCAACGATGTGCTGGGATTCGATACTGGCCCGGCCATGCATGCAGTCGAGGTACTCGAAGCAGAAGTAGCACACGTCGATGGTCCCACCGAGGCGGCCGCAGCAGTTCTCGGACTGTCAGACGCAGATTCGCTGTCAATCGCCGCTGATGTCGACAACGGCGCGTTGAGGGGCCTCGCACTCGTGACAGACAGCGTGGCAGGTGATGTCTTATGGCTCGACCGTGCGCAGGTGGATTTGCCACCAGTGACCGAAGCGTTGCAAGCCGTTCTGGGTGTTGACAACCGCGTTGCCGGGCATGACGTCAAGCCCATGTTGCGTGCTTTGCTTGATTGCGGCGTCGAGATTGGAGCGCTCGCGATCGACACCGCTCTGGCCGGCTACCTACTCGAACCAGCAGAGTCCTCGTACCCGCTTGAGTCGCTGCTCGCCAGATTCGCATCGCTCGAGCTTCCCGAAGGCAATGCCGCTCCCGACGGCCAACTCGACCTCACTGGTGAGTCGGTCGATGATGCACTCGTTCTCGCCCGACGCGCGCTCGGTGTGTCTCGGCTTGTCGGCCCTCTACAGACCTCACTCGATGAGCATGGTCTCACCAAGTTGAACGAAGAGATCGAGCTTCCGTTGGTGAGCGTGTTGGCGCGTATGGAACATGTTGGTGTTGGCGTCGATGTCGCTGTCCTCACCGAGCTGCGCGATGAGCTTGAGTCCGAAACAGAGCGCCTGCGCGATGCCGTCATCGACGCCGCCGGAATGGACTTCAACCTGAACTCGACTCCTCAGCTTCGAGAAGTGCTCTTTGACAAGCTCGAATTGACGCCACAGAAGAAGACCAAAACCGGCTACTCGACCGATGCCGCGACGCTCGAGAAGCTGCGTGACGAACACCCCATGGTCGAATTGCTGCTGCAATATCGCGAGGTCGAGAAGCTTCGCTCGACCTATGGCACCGGACTACTCAAAGAAGTCGGGCCACGAGACCGCATTCGAGCAACGTTCAACCAGACGGTTGCACGAACCGGGCGGCTAAGCAGCGACAAGCCGAATCTGCACAACATTCCCGTTCGAAGCGAGCGAGGCCGTAGCTTCAGGCGCGCATTCGTTCCCGGCGAGGGCATGACGATGCTGATCGCCGACTACAACCAGATTGAGCTGCGTTGCATCGCCCACCTTGCGGAAGATCCGGGGCTTATCGGCGCCTTCGAGGCAGGCGACGACATTCACAACGCGACAGCTTCACGCGTCTTCGGTGTCGATTCCGGTGCCGTGAGTGTCGAGCAGCGCAGCAAAGCCAAAATGGTGAGCTACGGGTTGGCCTATGGCATGGAGGCCTATGGCCTGGCACAGCGCCTCGACATTGCAACAAGCGAGGCTCAAGAGATCCTCGATGCATATTTCGTGGCCTTTCCAGCGGTTCGCCAATACATGGACGAGACAGTCGCTGAGGCACGCGAACGCGGCTACACGGAGACCCTGTTTGGTCGTCGTCGCAATATTCCTGAGCTCAGTTCGTCAAACTTCCGCATACGTCAGGCGGGGGAGCGGCAAGCGATGAATGCCGGTATTCAGGGGCTCGCAGCCGACATCTTTAAAGTGGCTCTGGTCGACCTTGACGCTGAGATCCGGGTGCGCAAATCGGCCGCCCAGGTGGTTTTGCAGGTGCACGACGAGGTGGTTCTCGAAGTGCCACCCACCGAGCTTGATGCAGCCAAGACAATGGTGACCGAGGTTATGGCTCGCGCCTTTGACTTACGGGTGCCCCTCGAAGTGAACCTTTCGTCGGGCGACAGCTGGGCCGCGGCGAAAGGGTGACACCAGCTGATCGGCGCGTCGGGGGCAGGTGAAGATAGCCTTGGCACGTTGAGTGCACTAGCACCCAGCATGTCCTGACCACTCCGCAAACGAGATTCCCTTGTCCGATACACCTCTTTCCGATTCACCGATCCCCGAAGGCGCAGAACCAGCAGTCGCCGCCGCCGAAGCCGTGACCCGAGACGTTGTTGCTGAGTCTGCGACCGAAGTTGTGGCCGAAGCAGCTCCCGTAGCCGAGGCGCCAGTTGCCGAAGCAGCTCCCGCCGCCGAAGCAGCGCCCGCCGCCGAGGCGCCCGCCGCAGCAGCTCCTGTAGCTCCTCCAGTTTCAGATGCAATCAACGACGAGAGCCTGTTCGGCACGTTCGATGAAGCAACCGGTGAATACACCCCCCGCCAGATCGTCGCCGACGATGTCAGCGACGCTGATCTCGACGCCGCCTACGGCTCGACATTTGTCAGCGTCGACGAAGGTCAGATGGTCGAGGGTTCGGTCGTACGTATCGACACCGACGAAGTGCTGCTCGACATCGGCTACAAGAGCGAAGGCGTCATCCCTTCTCGCGAACTGTCGATCCGCAACGACGTTGATCCTCGGGAAATCGTCAAGATGGGCGAAGTACTTGAGACTCTCGTACTCACCAAAGAAGACAAAGAGGGTCGCCTGATCCTCAGCCGCAAGCGCGCTCAGTACGAGCGTGCCTGGGGCAAAATCGAACAGCTCAAAGAAGAAGAGGGCATGGTTTCGGGTCCGGTCATCGAGGTGGTCAAAGGTGGCCTCATCGTCGACATCGGTCTCCGTGGCTTCTTGCCTGCCTCACTCGTCGAGCTGCGCCGTGTTCGCGACCTGCAGCCCTATGTCGGCCAAACCCTCGAAGCTAAGATCATCGAGCTCGACAAGAACCGCAACAACGTGGTTCTCTCTCGTCGTGCATGGCTCGAAGAGACCCAGAAGGAACAGCGCGAAGAGTTCCTCGACAATCTCAAGCCAGGCGAGGCCCGCAAGGGAATCGTTTCGTCGGTTGTCAACTTCGGTGCCTTCGTCGACCTTGGCGGCATGGACGGACTCATCCACGTGTCGGAGCTTTCCTGGAAGCACGTCGATCACCCGAGCTCAGTTGTCACCGTTGGTGACGAAGTTGACGTGCAGGTGCTTGAGGTCGACCTCGACCGCGAACGCATCAGCCTTTCGCTCAAAGCCACGCAGCAAGACCCATGGCAGCAGTTCGCTTCGGCGCACAAGGTCGGCGAACTTGTCTACGGCCGTGTCACGAAGCTCGTGCCATTCGGTTCATTCGTGCAGGTTGGCGACAGCATCGAGGGTCTCGTACACATCTCAGAGATGTCAGCACACCACGTTGACCTGCCTGAGCAAGTTGTTTCACCCGGCGAAGAATTGTGGGTCAAGATCATCGATCTGGATCTGCAGCGCCGACGCATTAGCTTGTCGATCAAGCAGGCTGCCGAGGGTGGCGTTGTTGCGGCCGAGTACCAGGAGCACTTCGGTGAGCACGCCTACGACGATGAGGGCAACTACATCGGTGGTGGCGACGAAGACGCCGCTCCAGTCGAAGGCGATGCCACGGTTGAGTACACCGAAGAAGCAGCCAAGGCCTGGGAACAGGCTGAGGAACTGCCGAACGACTGAGCTAACGGATCAGCGAAGCTGATCGGAACACATTAGTAATGGCCCGGCGTTTCGACGCCGGGCCATTTCCGTTTTCCTTGGTCGATGCTTCTGCGGCTCGACGCGATCCAGCGAGCCCGTTCAGGACGAGTGAAAATCTGTTCCCGCTCTATTCGAGCGTGACGATTCCGAGTCGAACCGACGTCAACACCGCTTGGGTGCGATCGCGTGCGTCGAGTTTCTGGTAGATCGATGCCAGGTGGTTCTTGACCGTCTTCTGGCTTATGAACAGGCGTTCTGCGACCTCAGGCGTTGAGTGGCCGTCGGCGATCATTTGGAGCACCTCGGTCTCACGAGGGGTAACCCGGTGGCCCGGGCCTTCAGCTTCGCCGGAACCGGAGCTGGGTCGTCGCACCTGCGCTAGTAGGTGCGGTTTGAGCTGCGGGGCAATGACCGTTTCGCCTGCGGCCGCAAGCCGCGTTGCCGTCATCAACTCGTCGATACTGCAGTCTTTAAGCAAGAAACCCGATGCACCGGCGCGGATCGCCCGGGCGAGAGAGTCTTCGTCTCCGTACATCGTCAGCACAATGACTCGGGTCTGTGGGCAGCTCTTGACGATCTGCTCGCAGGCCTCGATGCCATCCATTCCGGGCATGGCGATATCGCTGACAACCAGCTGAGGCTGGTGTTGTTGACAAAGAGCAATAGCCTCTTCGCCACTACCAGCGTCAGCAACGACGTCAAATCCCCGTTCGAGGTACGCCCGCTTGAGACTTTCGCGGACCATGCGGTGGTCATCGACCAAAATGAGTGAAACAGCCATAATCAATATGTCGTCCAAACGACCTGTTTGTTTAGGCCTTCGGACTAGGTGATTCTACCTAGCGGCCAACTTCGTCGTGTTCTCGTCAAGTTTGCCCAGAAGTCGACTGGGGCAGTCGACTGGGGCGCCGCCGCCGCCGAGCTGGTTTCGCGGCCTCGTAAGTGGTGTAACTTCGGGTACGTGGGAGAGTTTGGCCTGACCGGGGGCATTGGTTCCGGAAAGTCAGCCGTTTCGCAACGCCTAGCAGCGCTTGGCGCGGCGATCGTCGACGCCGACAAGGTGGTGCGCAGTCTGCAACAGCCGGGGATGGTCGTGTTCGAGGGCATGGTGTCGCACTTTGGCGATGACATTGTTGGGGCCGACGGAGGACTAGATCGCGCCGCTGTTGCAGAAATTGTGTTCAACGACAGTTCCCAGCTGAAAGCGTTGAATGAGATTGTGCACCCGGCTGTTCGCGCTGAAATGGCCGACCTGAGGGCGCTACTTGCTCAGAGTCACGACTGCGTTGTACTTGATGTCCCATTGCTCGTCGAGTCGGGTTATGACGATGTGTTGGGCGTGATTGTCGTCGACGTTTCTGTCGACACGGCTCTTGCTCGGCTTGTTGAACACCGGGGGTTCTCGGAAAACGACGCACGAGCGCGGATGGCAAATCAGGTAGATCGCGAGCACCGCCTGGCTCGTGCCGATTTCATCATCGACAACGAGGGGGGACTCGACGAGCTCGATCTCGAAGTCGACCGATGCTGGGCATGGATGCAAACATTGCTGTAGTGACAGACAGTGCACCGGTGCAGTGTGACATTTGTCTCTTTTGCAATATTTGTAGTGTTGCCTGTCAACGTATTGGGCTGCTCATCCGTTGTATAGGTGTAGGAACGCACCGAACGGCCAGTTCGGACCACCGGTTCAATCAGTAAACCGCTAACCGTCGCAACTCGATTGCGCAGCTATCCCGGCAAATTCAGCAGGAAACCATGCAAAACTTCGACGACGACTTCCCAGGGCTTTATCGCATTGCCTACCGGGTCGCGTATCGAATTCTGGGTAGCAAGGTCGAAGCCGAAGACGTGGCGCAAGAGACGATGTCTAAGGCTTACGCACGTTGGTGGCGGATCCGTCCCGATGCTCCTCGGTGGGTATCTCGGGTCGCGGCCAACAATGCAATCGATGTGTGGCGCAAATCGTCGAAGCAAGATCTGACCGCTGAGGACCTCGTCCGTTCTCATGAAGGCGAGCCCATAGTCGAACGCCTCGCGCTGGTTGACGCACTATCGAGGTTGTCACGGCGCCAACGTGAAGTGGTCGTTCTGCGGTATCTCGCTGGCTATCCCGAAGCAGATGTCGCAGAAATCCTCGACTGTTCGGTGGGCTCAGTGAAGACCCATGCGTCACGCGGGCTGAGCCGTCTGCGCACCACGATGTCATGACCATGTTTGGATCCTTGGGCCAGGATGAACCGCCTATCTCAGACGAACAGATCGCTGCGGCCCTCGCGCACGTGAAGCGCCGCCGTAGCCACCGCCGATCACTGCTTATTGCGCCGGCAATTCTCGGAATTTCTGTCGTGACCGCGTTCGTTGCCGCTCCGCCTCGATACGGCGATATCGAGTTGGTTGCAGATGCGGGTGCCAGCGCCGCTAACGAGATGCCGTGGGTCTTTGGCCAAAATGGTGTCTGGAAGTTCGCGGAGCCAATAGCCGAGCCAATCGCGACCAGCCAGACCCCTCCGAACGGCGACACGAGCGAGATCGCTGTTTTCGAAGACATGCAGCGGCCCCAGTACACATTGGTGCCTCACGATGCCGCTGCCGCCAAGTCGTTCCCAGTGCCGATGCCCACCCCTCCGGCATCGGCACTGGGACAAATTCTCCGCAACGCCGGTACTGCAGCTGGTTCGACAGACAGTGCGAGCCTCGAAGAGCCGCTGATTGTTGATTGGACCGAATTCGCATTGCCGGTGCGTACCGCTGATCCACTCGTCATCATGGCAAACCCTCCGGCCGCTATTGACGATGAATCTCTTCTCCCTGCGCTTGACGCAGAACAATCTGCACCTGACGGCCCTGCCCCGGCAGAGCTGTCGACCACCGAGATTGCGACCGCAACTGCGATCGCAATCGATGAATCAACGTTGCCCGAGCCTTCAGTGCCAACCGATGGTGTCGTGCCTAACGCGACCTCAGACGTTGACGACGCGACGAGTGCGAACCCCTCCACGCACTCGAACGTTGTCGCCGATGAGCCTTCAACCGCTTCGGCATCGCCCGTGGCCGTTGGAGTAACCGTGTTGGTGCATAGCGCACACGTCTCGGTGTCGATTCAGGTGGTGGTCGAGGACAGTCGTGTCCTCGACCGGTGCAACACCATGATCGACTGGGGCGATGGCCGCATAGACATGGTGTCCGGTGTTGACGAGCAGGCCAGTTGCGCCGCTGCATGCGAGCAGCAGGCTGGCTCGTCAACGCCGGGATCTCTCACCGAACGAATCGTGTTTGAGCACACATATGAAACGGCGATCGAGGCTAGCCCAATCGTCACGCTAGTGACCGCTGATGATTGCGTGC
>CALKPY010000155.1 GCA_937991435.1 uncultured Acidimicrobiales bacterium | reverse complement strand
TACGTCAGTTCATCGATCAAAATGCCAAGGGTGCGGACGACTCCGCCGCCGTCGCAGAGCGGATGCTCGTATCCAATAGTGATGTAGGTCGCACTTTCGTATCCGCCCGCTGGTGGGTACGCCAATCCGCCAAGGAATGTGCCCCAGTCTTCAAAGGCGACCATTTCGTCGGCAAAGCCATACGTCACCGAAGTATCCGTGGCGCCGATCGGCTCAAATACTGAGGGGGCCGTGGCGAAGGTTTGTGTGGGAGCACCTGATTGTTCGTAGTCCCACGAAACGGACACGGAGCCGCCGGTGCTGATTCCGACGGGTCCCGCTACTTCGAAGCCACCGAGTAGCAGCACGACGCCTGGCGTTTCGACGAAGTTCGCATGGTCTTCCCAGTAGCCAATAGACGTGCCGTTAGTGAACGCCACGGCGCACTCAATCTCTGTGGTCTGGGTTACCCCAGTGCTGGCGCCCAAAACGATTCCTGCGTGATCGACAGTGCCGTGACCAGGTGCATCGCTTCCGTCGCTGCGATTGCCGGCAATCACCACGGCGGCTGGGGCTTCGTTCGTCGGGTGATCCATGACTTCGCGTTCGAACGAGTCTTGGTGCTCGGAGCCTGGGGTCCATTCACAGCTGTCAACGCAGATGTTCACGGTGCCGGTCTGCGCCGACCAGGTCCAGACGTCGTAGGCGGATTCGGTGTTGGCGTTGATTGCGTTCACGCAGTACACCACAACGTCGCCAACCGCGGCGGAGATCGTGTCGAAGTCTGGCCCGGTCGAGTCGTCGTTGTCGTCGGTTCCTGGGTTGTTTGCGACCGAGCTGGCATTTGCGAACGTTGCGGGGCAATTGGCCGGCTCGGTAGCGACGGTCAGCAGAACGTTGAGTCCAGGCGCCGTTGCGGCTTCGATCGAAATGCCCGCGTGGTCGTATGATCCGCTGCCATCGGCGTGCACCCCGGCGCTTGTATAGCCGGTGATCTCAACGATATGCGGACCTTCGCCGACGTTCGCAGGATGGTCGGTGGCGACATAGTCATAGCTGGATTGCCATTCGGCTTTGGCATCCCAGTTGGCGGTGCACTCGTCACAGGAGCCAGGCACATCGCGAGGACCCTCGCCGCTATAGGGCAAGTAGACCTTGACGTTCTCGGCCGATGCAGTCCCGCTGTTGACTGCGTTCACGCACATGGTGAATGTGTCGCCTAGCTGGGTCGCGAGCGTGTCGAAGTCGGGGCCGGTTTCGGGGTCATTGTCATCGACACCGGGGTTGCGGGCGACTTGTTGGGCGCTCTCGAAAGTTGTTGGACACTCTGCTGGCTGTGAAACAACCGTGAGCAGCACCTCGAGACGGGGAGCAAGGTGCGAGGAACTTGCTGGTCGAGGCGAGGCAATTTCGGCGGTCGAAATGCTCCCTGGCTTTATGGAGCTGATCGACTGGTTTTCTGCTTTGACAGAGGGTCGCGCTTCAGCTGTTTGCGTGCCGAGCTGCACAACGGTAGCGAGCAGTCCCACGACGAGGGCGAGGGCAACAACGGCCCAGCACTGCGAAGGTCGATATTTCGATGGCTTGGTTCTAGACATGTGCGTCCCCTACCTGTTGAGTGGCAGTGTCGAAAGAGCGTCAGACGACAAAGCGGTGCGTAATTGTAGCACTGGACGGACCCCGTACGAGTATTCGTCGCGATATCCAGGCACAAATACCCAGGGTTTGACGGCTCGCGATAGTTTTCGTTGGGTTTCAGCCAAGTGGTCGGCGAGTTGATTCGCTGCGGTGGGCTTTTCGCCGTCAGCTGACGGAGTTGCGCAGCTCGAACTTGAGGACCTTGCCTGATGCATTGGTCGGAAGCGTGTTGACGACATGAACGGCTCGCGGCACTTTGTAGTTCGCCATTTGTTCACGTGACCATGACAGGACCTCGACGGGATCGATGGTCGTGTCTGTTTTGGCAACAACGAACGCGTGACCGACCTCGCCCATGCGCCCGTCTGGAACGCCGATCACCGCAACTTGAGCGATTGACGGGTGCGACAGCAGCGCATTTTCGATCTCAGCTGGGTAGGCGTTGAAGCCGCCGACGATGAACATGTCCTTCTTGCGATCCGTTATGTCGATGTACCCGCGATCGTCCATGACACCAATGTCGCCAGTGCGGAGCCAGCCGTCTGCGGTGACGGCGGCGGCGGTTGCTGCCGGATCTTCGAAATAGCCTGAGGTCACGTTGTAGCCTCGCACCCAAATCTCGCCAGGGTCGCCTCTCGCGACTTCGGTCCCGTCGTCGTCAACGATTCGAATCTCAACGTTAGGAATCGCTCGACCCGAGGTTGTCGAAATAGTGTGCGGGTCATCATCGGGTCGACACATCGACACGGTGCCTGTGGATTCGGTGAGTCCGTAGGCGGTGAGAATCGTCTCAAAAGTTAGTTCCTCGCGCATGCGCCGGATCATCTCGACAGGTACCGCCGCAGCGCCGGTCACCGCCAGGCGCAGCGAGGACAAGTCAAATGAGCCACGGTCGGGATGGTTGAGGATTGACAGGTACAACGTCGGCGGGCCGGGCAGCATCGAGATTGACTCGTCACTGACTCGTTGGAGCACGGCTGGAACATCAAACATGGGCTCAGGGACCATCGTGGCACCCTGCATCAACGAAGCCAAAATGCCGGCCTTGTATCCGAAGGTGTGAAAGAACGGGTTGACGATTAGGTATCGGTCGCCGTGTCGCAACCCAACGATGGCGGACCAGTCCTGAAAGACCCGCACCGTTTGCTCGTGTGTCGCTATAACCCCTTTGGGCCGACCAGTCGTACCTGATGTAAAGATGATGTCAGACATCATGTCGTTGGTCACCGTTGGCAGGTCGGGTTCGGTGTTGCTGGCGCTGTCGACGAAGTCAACCCAAGGGCGGGTTCCTGGCGGCGATTCGCCTGCAAACACAACGATGTCTTCGAGATCGGGAAGGCCGTCGCGTGAATCGACAAGAACCGACGCATAGTCGTTCCCAAGGAAGTCATGTACGCAGAACACGATGCGAGCGCGGCTTCGACCGATGATGTCGACGGCTTCGGCGCCTTTGAACCGGGTGTTCAGGGGAACTACCGCAGCACCAGCCAGGTGAGCGCCAAGGCAGGCTTCGATCCAGTACGGAATGTTCGGCGCCCATATGGCGATGCGATCGCCGGGTTCGATTCCAGCGGCGACAAAGGCGTGCGCCGCCCGCTCGGAGCGAGCCGCGAGTTCGATATAACTCCACCGTACGTCGGCTGTAACGACTGCCTCGGTGTCGCCAAACTGTTCGGCCGCTCGCCGAATGAGTGCAGGAATCGTCAGCTCGCTGGTCACAAGAATCAGGACAGGCTTGCGACCAACTCGGCATCGGCAGCTCGAAAGCCCTCGAGCCGCAAAAGGTCGATTGCGTTTCCTCTGAGAACCTTGTAGCGCTGCAGGTCAGTCAGGCCCTCAGTTTGTTCCTGGGCGACTTTTGCGGTGTGAGGCCAGGTCGAGTCGCTGTGCGGGTAGTCGGTCTCGAACGTGACGTTGTCGACACCGACATCAGCGATTGATTTCATGCCGAACTTGTCATCGAAGAAGCAGCCGTAAATGTGTTCGGCGAATAGTTCGCTCGGCGGACGCGTCACGGTTTCGGAAATACCGCCCCAGCCTCGGTTTTCTTCCCACACGGTGTCGGCTCGTTCGAGGATGTACGGAATCCAGCCGACCTGGCCTTCGGCGTAGGACAACTTGAGGTTCGGGAACGTTTCAAGGTGCCCTGACAGCAACCAGTCGACCATTGAGAAACAACAGTTGGCAAAGGTCAACGTGCTGCCGACAGCGGCGGGGGCATCGGCGCTGGTCGAGGGCATCTTTGACCCGGATCCGATGTGCATGTTGATGCTCATCTCGGTGTCATTGCAGGCTTGAAAGAACGGCAGCCAGTGGCCGTTGGCGTCGTGGATTGACGGCAGTCCGAGATTCGATGGGATTTCACTAAAGCAAACAGCGGTCACGCCACGGGCTGCGTTGCGTTCGACTTCTGCCGCAGCGAGGTTTGGATCCCAGAGGGGAACGATGGTGAGAGGAATGAGTCGGCCGTCTGAGCCGCCGCACCACTCTTCGACCATCCAGTCGTTGTACGCCTGCACACACAACAAGGCGAGTTCCTTGTCGTTCGCTTCGGAAAAGGTCTGGCCGCAGAATCGCGGAAACGTCGGGTAACACATCGATGCCTCAACGTGGTTGACGTCCATGTCGTCGAGGCGTTCAGGGATCTTGTACGAGCCTTGACGCATCTCGTCATAGGTAATGCCCGTGAGCGTGACCTCGTCGCGGGTGAAACCGACCGCGGTGTCGAGCCGTGTCAGCGGACGGCGCAAGTTCTCGTAGAACCACCAGTCGACGGGGGCACCCTCGTCGCCGGGGGCTCCCGGAATTGCTGTGAACTTGCCGCCCACAAATGTCATTTCGTTGACGGGTGCTCGCACGATGCGTGGCGCGGTTTCGTGATACTTCGCAGGAAGTCGGTCGCTCCAGACGGTCGCTGGTTCGATCACATGATCGTCGACGGAGATGATTTTGGGCAGTTCAGCCATGGAATCCGAGAGTAGCATTGCAATCTGACAAAGTTTCAGATTCGCCGATCACAGGAAGCCCGTCGCCACACATGGCTCTGAACCCGTCTCCTTCCGCTTCGTCCATGCCGTCGCTAACCGACCGCGTGTTCCAGGCGATCAGCTATCGCCAAGACGGCGCGGTTGCATGGGTCACCCTGAATCGCCCCGAAAGCCACAATGCATTCGATGCCACGATGGCTGAAGAGATTCGAGACGTGTGGCGTACGTTGCGCTTTGACAACTCCGTGCGAGCGGTGGTGCTCACGGGATCGGGCGAAAAGGCGTTTTGCACTGGCATTGATCGCAACTGGTCGGTTCCCCAGCCAGAGAGCCAGTTCATGATCGACGATCCGGGACTGCTGCTCGGGCCCAAGACGGCGGATCTGTGGAAGCCGGTAATTGCTGCCGTCAACGGCATGGCCTGCGGCGGAGCTTTTTACTTCCTTGGCGAGTGCGAGTCGATCGTCGCCGCCGATCACGCGTCGTTCTTTGACCCGCACACCACGTACGGCATGACGGCCGCGTTTGAACCGATGCTGCTCGCGGGACAACTTCCTTTTGGCGAGTTGTGCCGAATTGCCCTCATGGGTAACCACGAGCGCATGTCAGCGCAACGAGCCCACCAGGTTGGGTTCGTGCAAGATGTCGTACCGGCAGCCGAACTCGAAGCTACTGCTAGCCGCATCGCCCACGCCATCGCCAGCCAGCCGGCTGCGGCCGTCGAGGGCACGTTGCGCGCCCTCTGGGCGGCAAGGGAAATGACCCGTGCCCAAGCGTTGGCGATGGCTCCGCACCTGGTCTCGCTCGGAAACCATCCCGAAGCGCTGGCTAATGCGCAGGAACAGTTCAAAAGCGGTCTCCGAATTGACCCGCACATCCGATGAGCGACAGGATCAACCTATGACCGAAGCCTTTATTGTTGACGCAGTCCGATCGCCTGTGGGCCGACGAGGCGGCGGGCTGGCCGACGTGCACCCCGCTGACCTCGGGGCGCACAGCATTGCCGCTTTGATCGAACGAACCGGGGTCAATCCCGAAGCAGTCGATGATGTTGTCTTTGGCAATGTGGATTCGGTTGGCCCACAAGCCGGTTGTATCGCTCGCACCAGTTGGTTGGCAGCCGATTTGCCCGAGCATGTACCTGGCGTGACGATCGACCGCCAGTGCGGATCGGCGCAACAAGCCGTGCATTTCGCCGCTCAAGCGGTCATGAGCGGCACGATGGATCTCGTCGTTGCCGGCGGTGTGCAAAACATGTCGATGATCCCCATTGGATCGGCGATGGTCGCGGGTCAAGCTCTTGGCCACGACGACCCGTTCACTGGGTCACCACGTTGGACTACCCGCTACGGATCGGGCGAAGTCAGCCAGTTCCGCGGTGCCGAAATGATCTGCGACAAGTGGGACATCACCCGCGACGAGATGGAAGCATTTGCGGTCGAGTCCCACCAACGGGCAATCCGAGCGCGAGCCGAGGGCCGATTTGAGCTCGAGATTGCACCAATGGACAGCTTGAGCCATGACGAAGGTCCGCGAGAGCCAAACCTTGAAAAGATCAGGTCGCTTGCGCCGTTGTCGGAGGGAGGGCGGATCACGGCCGCTGTGGCGTCACAGATCTCCGACGGGTCGGCCGCCATGCTTATCGCCAATGAGCGGGCAATTGAAGAGCACGGTCTCACTCCGCGTGCTCGCATCCATCACATCTCGGTGCTCGCCGATGACCCAATCATGATGCTGTCAGCGCCGATACCAGCTACACAGCGAGCGTTGGCGAAGACCGGTCTGACCGCGGCCGAGATCGACCTTGTCGAGATCAACGAGGCCTTTGCCCCGGTTGTACTCGCGTGGCTCAAAGAGACCGACTTTGACCATGCGCAGGTGAACGTCAATGGTGGAGCAATAGCGCTTGGACATCCGCTCGGCGCGACCGGGGCTCGTCTGATGACCACATTGCTTCATGAGCTGGAACGCACTGGTGGCCGATATGGCCTTCAGACCATGTGCGAAGGCGGCGGTCAGGCCAACG
>CALKPY010000154.1 GCA_937991435.1 uncultured Acidimicrobiales bacterium | reverse complement strand
AAGCCATTGTCGATGTTGCACACCGTCACACCTTGCGCGCAGCTCGCAAGCGCGCTGTTGAGGGCGGTGGCTCCGCCAGTGGCAACGCCGTAGCCAACCGATGTTGGTACGGCCACGATCGGTTGGGCGATAAGACCGCCTAGCACCGAGACAAGGGCCGCGTCCATGCCCGCGACCGCAATGACGATGTCAGCCGCTCGAATGTCATCAAGTCGTGCTTCGAGCCGCCAGATACCGGCAACGCCAACATCGACAATCAGCTCGTTGTCGACGCCGGCGAAGTCCAGTGTGCGCGAAGCCTCGGAAGCGACCCGAAGGTCAGATGAACCGGCAGCAACGATCGCGACACGGCCACGGCGCGGCGCCAGATTGCCGGCGATCGTTGCCGTTTCTGACTCGGCATCAAACACCAGTTGCGCCTGGACTGCTTCGGGCAACGATTGCATCTGAGCTTGCGAGAGCCTGGTCAGTAATACCGGTAACCCTCGTTCTATGAGTTCAGAAGCGATCGACGCGATCTGGTCATCGGTCTTCGCCGAACACAGCACAGCCTCGGGCATGCCAATACGCGCCAGTCGATCGTGGTCGTGCACGTGCACTACAACACCGGCGCGTTCACGCGTTTACCGAGGCGTCTCAACGTGCTGGTTCGAGAACGACAACGGGGATCACACGATCCGTTCTGGCCTGATAGCCGCTGTACCCCTTGTATCGCTTGACCGTCTCAGCCCAGATCTTCTCTCGCTCTTCGCCGGTCGCGAGCCGGGCGATCATCGGCCGTGTCTCGTTACTCGTGCGCACGGTCACCGCCGACGTTGCTTCGAGATTTAGGTACCACGCGGGGTGTGCGTCGTTGCCGCCCGCCGACGCAATAATCGCCATCGTCTCGCCGTCTTGCCACGGCGACGTCAACAGCACCGACCGTGGCTGGCCGCTCTTGCGGCCTGTGGTGGTCAGTTCGAGTACGGGCATGTTCCCAGCCGTCCAGCCGAACCGCCCACCTGTTAGGCGCAGCACGGTGTGGTGCACCGCGTTCATCGATTTGAGCGCAAAGCTTGACGGCATTTCAGCGGCTCAGGAAAAGCTGTAGCTCCATCGCTGCAACGTCGGCGACGCTGACTACCACGATGGCGGTGGGTTTCGGAATGTCGTAGTCGCTCAGAAGCATCTCGTCGAGCGATCCAAAAACAACTATCAACCCAGCCTGCATCTCAGCGGTGAGGGGAATTGTGACTGATTGAGTGACCCCGTGCACGGTGAGATCGCCGACAGCCGTGACCTCGACTGAGGCACCTTCTGCAGGTAGTGAACCCAACTCGATTGGGTTTGTCAGGGTGAATGTCGCCTCGGGATACTCGTCAGTTTCAAGGCCGCCATTGGGACCACGCAGCGCAGACGTACGACCTGGATCGTCGGTCGTCAGTGAGGTCATGTCTGCAACAAAGGTGGCGGCAACGATCGAGCTTCCGGATATCTGCATCGTGCCCGATACCCCCGGGGTTCGGCCGACGACGGTCTTGGCGCCAATTCCCGCCAGCTCTTCGTCAATGCGGAAGCCGACAAAGCTCGCCCCGCACACCGAGGTCAAGCAGTCATCAGTGAACGTGCCGATCGAGGTGTCGACCGACCATTCACCGTCAAGCGCCCCCACGTTGGCTGCCGCGTCGTTCTGACCATCGTCGAGCGGTGGTGCACTCTCCGCAGGCCCGGGTTCTTCGTCTGTGGACTGACCCACAGGAGTCGCTTGCGTAGCCGGGGCAGGTTGGCCTTCGTCGTTGGCTTCGGCAGCCTCGGCGATGGCCTCTTGGCGCGCCACGTCAGCTTCGACGGTGTCGACTGATGACGCCGACGAACCACGGAAAAACAGCAACCACAAGACCAAGCACGCAAATAGAAGCAATGCGATAGTCGCACTAGCCCATACCCACCGGCGACTTGATCGTCGATCTTGTTCAAACACGTCAGACATCGCAAGTACTCCGTCGTTGCTGCCCCAGCATCGTAGAGCAGCGTGTTCCGCCGGTCTGTGACCTCACGGCGCTGCACCGCAAGGGCCGCTCAGCCTGGTCGGCCCGCGAGAATCGGGGCAAGGAACTGTCCGGTGAAGCTCTCTGGTGTCGCGGCAATCAGTTCGGGAGGCCCCTCAGCCACGATCTGCCCGCCGCCGTCGCCGCCATAGGGACCAAGGTCGATGACCCAGTCAGCGGTCTTGATCACGTCGAGATTGTGTTCGATCACGAGCACCGTGTTGCCCTGATCAACCAGGCGGCTGAGCACCGTCAGCAATTTGCGGATGTCTTCGAAATGCAAGCCGGTCGTTGGTTCATCAAGAATGTAGATCGTGTGACCGGTGCTTCGTTTGGCCAGCTCACTCGCCAACTTGACTCGCTGTGCTTCGCCACCGCTCAGCGTCGGCGCTGACTGGCCAAGTCGCACATAGCCGAGGCCCACGTCGACAAGGGTCTGCATGTGACGGGCGATCGGCGGCTGGTTCGAGAAGAAAACCAGCGCTTCTTCGACTGGCATGGCCAAAATGTCAGCGATTGTCTTGCCCTTGAACATGATGTCGAGCGTGTCGCGGTTGTAGCGGCTGCCTTTGCAGACCTCGCAAGGCACATAGACGTCAGGCAGGAAGTGCATCTCGATCTTGATCGTTCCGTCGCCGCTGCACGCTTCGCAGCGGCCACCCTTGACGTTGAATGAGAACCGCCCCGGCATATAGCCGCGCACTCGGGCCTCTTGGGTCTGCGCGAACAACTTGCGCACATGGTCGAACACGCCGGTATAGGTGGCGGGGTTTGACCTGGGTGTGCGACCAATCGGCTGCTGATCAATGTTGATGACCTTGTCGAGATTCTCAAGCCCATCGACCGTCTTGTGACGACCAGGAACCATCTTGGACCCATAGATGCGCTGCATAAGCGCACGATGCAGGATCTGGTTTACCAGCGTGCTCTTCCCCGATCCCGATACACCGGTGACCGCCAAGAAGCAGCCGAGCGGAAAGTTGACGTCGACCCCCTGCAGGTTGTTCTCGGTAGCGTCGCGGACCGTGACAACGGTTCCGTTGGGCTCGCGTCGCTGCTCGGGCATGGGAATTTGCTTGCGGCCAGACAGGTAGCCACCGGTCAACGACTCTTTGTTACGCAACAGCCCCTTGACCGTGCCCGAGTGCACGACTCGACCACCGTGCTCCCCCGCACCTGGGCCGATATCGACGACGTGATCGCACACACGAATCGTCTCTTCGTCGTGCTCTACAACGAGCACAGTGTTGCCCAGGTCACGAAGACGAATCAGCGTCTCGATCAACCGTTTGTTATCGCGCTGGTGCAAACCAATCGAAGGCTCATCGAGCACATACAGCACCCCAACAAGGCCGGACCCGATCTGCGAAGCCAGCCTGATGCGCTGCGCTTCGCCGCCCGACAGCGTGCCAGCTGATCGGCCGAGGCTTAGGTACTCAAGGCCGACGTCGACAAGGAAGCCGATGCGGGCGTTGATTTCTTTCATCACCTCAGAGGCAATGAGAAGATCACGGTCGCTGAGGTTGAGCGAACCCAAGACTTTGGCGGCGTCGCGGATCGACATGGCGCAGATCTCGGCAATGTTGCGATCATCGACCGTGACGGCAAGTGACAGAGGCTTGAGCCGTGCACCTTCGCAGTGGGAACAGTTCACCTCGCGCATGTAACCCTCGATCTGCTCGCGGGCGCGGTCGCTTTCGCTCTCGGTGTGGCGCCGCTCGAGGTAGGGCACAACGCCTTCGTAGTTGGCCTGATAACTGCGCTTGCGGCCGTAACGGTTCTTGTATTCGACGGCGACCTTGCCTTTGCCGCCGCCGTACATCAGGAGTTTTTGGTGCGGTTTGCTCAGCTTGGCCCACGGCTTATTGATATCGATGCCGTTGTCTTCACAGATAGCCGCCAGTAGACGTTCGAAATACCGCGACCGGCCGCCGCCCCACGGAGTAATTGCACCAGCAGCCACGCTGATGTCGACATCGGGCACGATGAGCTCAGGGTCGACCTCGAACCTTGTACCCAAACCATCGCAATGGGTGCACGCGCCGTAGGGCGAGTTAAACGAGAAGTTCCGCGGTGCCAGCTCTTCGAATGACTTGCCGTCGCTTGGCCGCGACAAGTGCTCGCTGAACGTCAAGATCTCGGGCTCAGCGTCGCTTCCCTTGGCAGGCACGATTTCGATCTGGGCGAGCCCTTCGGCGAGCCCAAGGGCGGTCTCGAGAGACTCGGTCAGCCGTCGTTCAATACCTTCACGTTGCACAAGGCGATCGACAATGACTTCGATGTCATGAGTTTCGTAACGCTCAAGCTGGAGCTTCGGAAGCCCATCTTCGTCATCGCCAGCGATCTCCGAAAGGTCGTACACCTCGCCGTCGATGCGAACGCGCGCAAAGCCGTCAGCTGCAAGATCGGCGACCAGCGTTTCGTAGGTTCCCTTGCGGCCGCGAACAACAGGTGCAATGACCTGGTAGCGAGTTCCCTCTTCGAGCGTCAACACCCGGTCAACAATTTGTTGCGGAGTCTGTCGAACCAGACGCTCGCCAGTTTCGGGATCGTGTGGCACCCCAATACGGGCGAACAACAGACGCAGGTAGTCGTAGACCTCGGTAATGGTTCCAACGGTTGATCGAGGGTTTCGCGACGCGCTCTTCTGGTCGATTGAGATGGCAGGCGAAAGCCCCTCGATGAAGTCGACATCGGGCTTATCCATCTGCCCGAGAAACTGGCGTGCGTAAGCCGACAAGCTCTCGACGTAGCGTCGCTGGCCCTCGGCGTAGATCGTGTCAAATGCCAGCGATGACTTGCCCGAACCAGACAGGCCGGTAAACACAATCAACTTGTCGCGCGGCAGGTCGACGTCAACATTCTGCAGGTTGTGCTCTCGAGCACCCTGCACGATCAAACGGTCACTCACGGCGCCACCCTAGCGAGTCGACGACCTTCGAACAGGTGTTCTGTCAACGTTCGTCGCGTGGTGGGCCGTCGCCCCACTCTGCAGCGATTCGCTTCGCCATGGGCGTTGAGGGCGCTCCGTCGACAAATGGCCACAATTCCTCGGCAATGCGTCGCCAGTTCGCCGTGGCACATAGCTCGCCGAACACTGCCAACAGGCCAAGGTTGATGCGTTGTACCACGGCGTAGTTGGGCGGCATGTTGGTGTATTGCGCAATGCCCTCGCTAGCGTCGCCAAACGCAAAGATCTGCCTCACGGTTTGTGACGCATATTCAGGTGTGGTCGTATACGGACCATCTCGCAGCACGAATTCGTAGAAGTGCGAGAAGTACTCGTAGATGTCGGCATCGCTCACAGCCACCGCAGCCTCGGTGAGCAAGTTCTGTCGAATCGCTTCGCTTCGGTAGGTCGCCATGTCTCCGTCGATCACCATGGCTTTGATCAGCCGCATGAAGTCGTCAATGGCGTCGGGCGTGAAGTGCTTGACCAAGCCGAAGTCGAGGAAGGTGACCCGCCCACCCGGGTTGAAAATGTAGTTGCCCGGGTGGGGGTCGCCATTGAACGCTCGGAGCCGATACATCGACCCGAAAGTGAATCGGTACAGCGTTTCGGCGGTCAGATTTCGTTCCTCTGCGCTCCAACCCACGACTTCGTCGAATCGAACACCATCGGCTAGCTCGGTGGTGAGCACTCGACGGGTGGAAAGTTCATCAACGACGGCAGGAACGGTGATGAACGGATGGCCGGCGTAGTACGAGCCAAACAGCCGCTGATTATCGGCCTCGAGTTCGTAGTTGACTTCCTCAACCAATCTCGCTGTGAGCTCTTCGACGAGTGGCTCAGGGTCAAGCCCTTTGAAGGTGCGGCGCATGAGCCGAAGAATGGGCTCGGCGTTACTGAGGTCATTGGCGATGGCCTTGTCAACACCGGGATACTGCACTTTGACAGCGACCGGGAGGCCGTTATGGGTCAGTGCCCGATGTACCTGTCCGATTGATGCTGCGGCGATTGGTTCGCGGTCGAACTCAGCAAACAACGTGTCTGACCCGGCTCCGAGCTCTTGAACCAGCATGGACTCAACGAGATCGTGGCTCATTGGCGGGGCGTCTTGTTGCAGCACCGACAACGTTTTGCGCATATGTTCGGGCATGCCCTGGTCGAGGTAGCTGGCCATTTGGCCGAGCTTCATAAACGCACCCTTCATGTTCCCGAGACGCTTCACGACGTCTTCGGTGGTTTTGAGTTCGAACTCCCGGTCAAGCTCTTGTTGGCGGTCAGCCCCAGCGAAGACGCTTCGAGCCTTGTGCACGCCCCAGCGGGCTCCGACCTTGGACCCGAGCCCGGCGAGTTGCGCGTTGCGGCCGGCTCGGCTGACACGATCGAGTGCTCTGTCTGCGGTCATATGCGCAAGCTACCGGCGTTGCCAGCGGGCTCCAGTGACGGGCGATTCGTTGTTACTTTCTCTCTATGTCAATCGAACCGACATTTGCCACTGTCACGAACGGAGATGTTCGTCTGCGCGTCGCTGTCACCGGAAATGGACCCCTTGTCGTCTGCGTTCATGGTTGGCCGGAACTTTGGTATTCGTGGCGACACCAGATGGAGTATCTCGCTGGGTTGGGTTACACGGTGGCTGCTCTCGATGTGCGCGGCTATGGCGGGAGCTCGGCTCCCGACGCTGTCGCCGCGTATACATTGACCGAACTTTGTGCAGATGTCGCCGCGGTGATTACACACTTCGACTTGGGTCCCGCGATTCTTTTGGGCCATGACTGGGGGTCGCCAATTGCTTGGAACACCGCCCGGCTGCATGCACCCTTGGTGCGCGCAGTTGTGGGATTGAGTGTGCCCTACTTCCCCGTCGGGCCTGAGTCGTCAATCGACCGGTGGCAGAGGCTGTTCGGTGATCAGGGCAAGTTCTTCTATCAGCTCTACTTCCAAGAGCAGGGCGTTGCCGAAGCTGAGCTCGAAGCTGACTCCCTGCGCAGCATCCGCATGATCTATTACGCCGCTGCAGGCGAGTCACGAGGTGAGCTGTTCGTTGCCGACAAGCCCGCAAGTTCTACCCTGCTTGACGGCCTGATCGACCCGGATCCGTTTCCCGACTGGGCCTCGCCTGACGATTTGCAGGTCTACGCCGATGCCATGCGCTCAACCGGCTGGCGCGGTCCATTGAACCGGTATCGGGCTCAGGGTCTCGACGCTGAGCAAATCGGCAAGCTCGAATCGCCGAACATCACACAACCGGCGACGTTCATCGGCGGTGAGCACGATGTTGTGCGCAAGTCCTCCGCCGATATCGACCCATACGACTTTGCACATGTGTTCTGCGACGACTTTCGCGGAACGACGGTGATTCCAAACGTGGGTCACTGGGTGCAACAAGAGGCGGCAAATGCCACGAACAGAGCGATCAAAGCATTTCTCGACACCCTTAGTGCCGTCTGAGGTCAGTTTGCTTCGCGTAGTTCTCGCTTGAGGTCTTTGACTTCGTCGCGAAGGCGAGCGGCATATTCGAATCGAAGGTCGCCAGCGGCTTCGTTCATCTCTTCTTCGAGGGTGCGAATGAGGCGCTCTATGTCGTCGCTGTGCATGGCCGCAACCTCGGCACGCGGCTTGTCTCGTTTGCGCGATCTCGAGTCTTTGTTCGGCGTAGGCGCCTTTTCTGACGGCCGCAAGAACGCCAAGATGTCGGTTACAGCCTTGCTGATCGTCTGCGGGTTGATGCCGTGCTCTTCGTTGTAGGCCTGTTGCACGGCCCGGCGACGCTGGGTCTCACCAATGGCGGCGGTCATCGAACGGGTCATTTGGTCGGCGTACATCAGCACATGACCCTCGACGTTTCGAGCGGCGCGGCCCATGGTCTGGATCAGCGAGGTTTCGCTGCGCAAGAAGCCTTCTTTGTCGGCATCGAGAATCGCCACCAGGCTGACCTCGGGTAGATCAAGACCTTCACGAAGCAGGTTGATGCCAACAAGTACGTCAAATTCACCAAGACGTAGATCGCGCAAGATTTCGATGCGCTCAATCGTGTCGACCTCGCTGTGAAGGTAGCGAACCCGAATGCCGAGTTCGAGTAGGTAGTCGGTGAGGTCCTCGCTCATCTTCTTGGTGAGCGTGGTGACGAGTATGCGCTCGTCTCGCTCGGTGCGAAGGTTGATCTCGCCAATCAGGTCATCGATCTGGCCCTTGGTCGGGCGCACCTCGACAAGCGGGTCAACCAGCCCCGTGGGCCGCACGATCTGTTCGACAACCTGGCCGCTGACTTCAAGCTCGTAGGCACCGGGCGTGGCAGAGAGAAATATTGTCTGCCCAAGCCTTCCCATCACTTCGTCGAACGTCAGCGGCCGATTGTCAGCAGCGGATGGAAGCCGAAAGCCGTGTTCGATCAGGTTCTCTTTGCGACTGCGGTCGCCGGCGTATTGCCCGTGCATCTGGGGAACCGCAACATGGCTTTCGTCGACGACCGTCACAAAGTCGTCGGGGAAGTAATCGAGCAGCGTGTAGGGCGCCTGGCCGGGATCGCGCCCGTCAATGTGGCGGCTGTAGTTCTCGATGCCGTTGCAAAACCCGAGTTCTTGCATCATTTCGAGGTCGTATTCAGTGCGCATACGCAGACGTTGGGCCTCGAGCAACTTGCCTTCGGCCTCGAACTGAGCCAGCCGACCTTGAAGTTCGGCTTCGATGCCCTGTATCGCTGTGGTCATGCGTTCATCGCCGGTCACATAGTGGGTTGCGGCGAATACGGCGATCTCACTCGGGCTTCCGAGTCGTTCGCCGGTCAGTACGTCTACCCGATGAATGGCTTCGATCTCGTCGCCGAACATCTCGATACGCATCGCTTGTTCTTCGTAGGCCGGGTGAAGTTCGATCACGTCGCCCTTGACCCGAAATTTGCCGCGTACGAGATTCATGTCGTTGCGCTCGTATTGCATATCGATCAGTGAGCGGAGAATCTCACGTTGGTCGATTTCTTGACCAACTGACAGCACCAAAAGGTTGTTCTTGTACTCAGACGGAGCGCCGAGACCGTAGATGCACGAGACCGATGCGACGATGATGACATCGCGTCTCGTGAGCAGCGCTGACGTGCTCGCGTGGCGCAGACGATCGATCTCGTCGTTGACTGAACTGTCCTTTTCGATGTACGTGTCGCTCGAAGCCATGTAGGCCTCTGGTTGGTAGTAGTCGTAATACGACACGAAGTACTCGACGCGATTGTTCGGGAAGAACTCTCGCAGTTCGTTTGCCAACTGCGCCGCAAGTGACTTATTTGGCGCAATGACTAAGGTCGGCCGCTGGACCTGCTCGATGGTCCATGCCACAGTGGCGCTTTTGCCGCTGCCAGTGATGCCGAGCAAGGTTTGGAAGCGCTCGCCGCGGTTCAAGCCATCTGTAAGCCCGGCGATAGCAGTCGGCTGATCGCCCGCTGGCTTGAACTCGGTGACCATCTCAAACGGCACATGACGAAGCTCGGCGATCTCTGTCGAATCAGACACTTCAGTTAGCTCCAAGGCACAGATCTCGCACGTGTGCGAGCTTAGAAGGTGGCTGCGACAACCTGCCCGTATCGGCCGAGATGCTGGACGTCACGTTGGTTGCATCGAGCACCCATCCTCTGGGCTCTAGTGCCACACCACGACCCTTGTCGACCATGACGTACTGAGCTAGCGATTAGACGACCTTCTCGGTCCAAGCGAGTATCACTGACGGAAGGTGCGCAACGGTAACGATCGCCAACATCGCAGCCGCGTTCACGACGTCCCGATCCAGGGTCAGGACTGCTTCGTCCCAAACAATGCCATGGGCTATCGCTCCGCAAATCAATCCGAGGGCGATCGATCCGCCGAGAAGATAGTAGGCGCTTCGAAAGGCTTGGTTGCGACTCGCCACCATGCGTTCGTCCAAAAGGCTCGATGGTTGTTCGGCCATTGCACGCGTGGCATGAGAAAGGGCGATTCCAACACCAAAGGCCGCGAAAGCTGGCAACGTGCCGACGGCCGATCCGCTCCATACCGACCAGACGGCTACAACGACGAGCGCCGACCAGAGAACAACTGCTGCCCGACGACGAGCCAGCGGTCGCAACGGGTCCACCCAAGTCTCGGGAATGGCAGAAGCGTCACCAGCCCCCTGACCGGTACCGGTCCCGCCGGGTCGGACCTTGAAAAAGTACAAACCAGCGGCGAGTAAAACCACTGGCACCGCCAACGGCACGAGTGAATCGAGCGACATGACATTCCCCACTTCTGCCCGCGCTACGCGGTGCTATTGGATTGGTACAGCGTTGCGCTCATCGGCGGCAACGGCGTCAACGAAAAGATGGCATCAATCGGAATCTCGAAGTACCCGGCCAGCGATAGCGCTAGGGCCAGGCTTGGGCTGTAATCGCCTCGTTCGAGGTAACCGATTGTTTGGTAGTGAACCCCGACGATGTCTGCCAACTCTTGACGAGACAAACCGCGCTCTGCCCTGAGCACCGCAATGCGGTTGTAGATCTGGGGCTCATCTTGAGCTTTCCTGCGAGGCATTGAGTATACGTTACATGAAATGTTGTATTAATGCGACAGTTCATATCGCCTGTATGCAATTGACCATCACCTAACCCTAGGTAACTGACGCCTGGCCCGTGAAGCACGGGAAACCGATCAGCCGCTCAAGAACGCGAACTCGGGCGCTCCAGCCAAGCTGAGGCTTCTTCTCAATAGAACTGATTATCTCATATTGTCGAAACTTCTCAACGCTTCGCCTGACGAGTGATCACGCGAAGTTGGGTGGCCGTTCCAAGGTGGACTCCACCCGGCGCCCATGCGTTGAGCGTTTCATGGATCCACCCGTCTTCGCTCACGAAGGACGAGGCATCTAGGAGTACCCATGGCGATATCGCCTCGACGCTCGCAGGCGATGGGCGGACGGTAAGTTCGACGGTCGGCACGGGAATGAAGTCGGCCATCGTTGCTGCCGCTGAAGGTGCAAGCGAGTCGAACAGTACGATCAGGCGGAACAAATCGACCGGCTGATCTCCGCGAAGCCGGATCCAGGCCTGGAGCTCTGGAGCGGCACCGGAGGCGAGTGGGCGACCGGCCGTCGTCGGTCGGATCTCCATAAACTGAGAGACCGGCACGAGCTCCACAGGTAACACGAAGTCGTCGTATTCGTGTGGTTCGCCGACCGTCGGCATCAGCGGCGCGAACGAGGTGGCTGGGATCGACGAACGGCCGAGCGTTGCCTCTAGCGTCAACGCGACATGGTCGCGCGATTCCAGACTCACCGATGCAATGTCGACCATGCGACCAGCGGTGTGGCGAATCTCGGCCACTCGGAGCGACGTGCGCACAGGCCGGAGGAACCGGGCGCGGAGGCTGCGAACCGGCTTGGCGTCGTCGCCAACAGCGGCGAGGGCATGCCGGGCTGCGATTGCGATCGAGATGCCTCCGTGGAGACCGCCGAAGCCGTGCAGCTGATCTGACACTGCCATATCGGTGGCGGAGCACTCGATTGCGCCCTCTGGAGTATCGATGCTTGCAGTCATTTCGAATCTGTCCTTGGGTCGTCAACGTGAATGGCGCGAATTGTCAGGTCTTGCAACGGCGTTCCTGTCTGCTCATCGACGAGGATGGGCGAAAGCGTGCGCCCGGTCTTCGCCTCGACGAGGTGGACCGGGGGCACTTCGATCCCGGACCACTCGTCGCCCCACTGCATAAGGGTGAAGATGACCGGCGCAAGTGCCCGACCGCTGGTCGTCAGGTGGTACTCGAATCGAGGGGGATTGTCCTGGTAAGTCTCTCGGTGAACGAGGCCGTTCTCTACGAGGACAAGCAGGCGGTCAGCGAGCGTGTTGCGGGCAATGCCAAGGCGTTCCTGAATCTCGCCAAATCGGTGGTAGCCCCACAACATGTCGCGCACCACCAAGAGGGTCCAAGGGTCACCAACGATGTCCAGGGTCCGCGCCACGGCGCAGTTCATATCGGCATAGCTCTTGCGTTTCATTGCTCTGCTTTCTGGACGGTGACAGCGGGTCGGGCTGACAACGGAACAGAGAAGGCTGAAGTAGCGAGTCCGCCTGCGACGATGATCCACCAGATCCGGTCAAACCCTGACAGCGCCGCGGCGAGACTCGATGGCACCCCGAGGAATGCGATTGTGAGTGCAACGCCGAAGGTGCCGCCCAATTGACGAACTGCTTGAAGTGCACCGCCGCCCACACCAATTCGATTCGCTGGTAACGACTGCGCCACGACACTGGACAGCTGCGGCAAACACAGCGCTACTCCTATGCCGGCGAGAATCATGGACGGGAAATAGTCGATCCAATAGCTCACATCGGCGCCGAGAACGAGGAGACGATAGACGCCGCCGACGGCGTAGACCGCTCCCCCGCACAGGAGCAGCGGCCGCTGACCAATCCTGCCGGCCAGCTTGCCAGCGCTCGGCGCGAGGACGGCCACGGAGGCAGGACCAGGGGCAACGCCGAACCCGGCTTTCAAGATCGACCAACTCCAAATATTTGTCAAGAACAGAATCGACCCAAAGAACATTGCCGAAAACGCAATACCGAATGCGAAGCCAGCAAGGTTGCCCCAGCTGAAGTTCCCAATTCGAAACAACTCAAGATCAAGCACGGGCGCGTCGGTGCGCCGCTGGTGCAAGACGAACACTGCTGACAAGGTCAGACCTACCGCAACAACGCTGATCGTCTGCGCAGACAGCCATCCAACAGAATCGGACTCGACGACAGCAAAGGCCAGAACAGCTGCGGCGACAGCTACGAGCACGACGCCGAGTCCTGCTGGCACCCGGACCGACGGATCTGCCGACTCGCGAAGCATTCGTCTGCCGGTCGCGATCGTGAACACACCGACCGGAAGGTTGAGGTAGAACGCCCACCTCCAGCCGAGTGATTCCACGATCGCGGCTCCGAGGGTCGGTCCGAGTGCGCCCGCAACAGCGCCAGCCGCACCCCAGATAGCGACAGCTTGCGGCACCTTCTCGCGCGGAAAGGCGTGTATCACCAACGCCAAAGATGGATGAAGGAATCAACACCGCGGCGCCGGCGGCTTGCGCTACCCGAAACACGATCAGAACCCAGACCGCCGGGGCGAACCCGCACGCCATCGACGCCAACGTGAATACTGCAGACCCGCCAAGAAACGCTCGACGGTGCCCGAACCTGTCTGCAAGCTTGCCGGCCGGCACCAACAACGCTGCGAACACGATCGTGTATGCGTTGAGCACCCAGGACAACGTCGATGATTCCGCGATCGAGAATGTGTTGGTGATATCAGGGAATGCCACGTACAAGATCGTCGTATCAAGAAAGACAGCAAGTGTCGCCAACGACGAAACCAGCAGCGTCCGCTTGGAGATCGCCGATTCGGCGTGAACTCCATCTCCGTCACCCGATGACACCGTGGCGTTTGGTTCGCTCGTGGGTGTTGTCATAGCCCCACCCTAATCGCAGTCAGTCTTATGATGCAACCCACTTATTTCCTCCGCTCGTTGCCCTGCTGGCGAATGACCGCCGGTCGTCGTCCAAAGAATTCCAGCACACGCCTTTGGCTGACTTCGGTTGCGACATTCAGATAGGGTTTGCGACATGGATTGGCGAAATGTTGACACCTCGAATTGCTCGGTCGGCCGGACCTTGGACCTGATTGGCGACCGATGGACTCTTCTTCTCGTTCGGGAACTCCTCAACGACGTGCGCCGATTTAGCGATCTTCGGGTCCACCTCGACATCTCGGCACCGGTGCTAAGTCGCCGACTGAAGGCCCTCGGCCTTGCCGGCCTCGTTGTCGCCGTGCCGTACAAAGAGGACGGATCGCGGCCCCGAATGGAGTACGAGTTGACAGAAACCGGCCGAGAGCTACAGGTCGTCGTTCTCGCCCTGATGCAATTTGGCGACCAGCATCTCGCTGACCCTAAGGGACCGGCTGTCGTGCTCGTCGACGCCGCTAGTCAGCAAAGAGTCCGGCTAGCGCTCGTGCGCCCTGACGGAAGCGTGATGCCGCCCGACTCTCTTCGCTGGCGCAAGGGCGCAGCATTCCGCGAACTGCCGCACTAAGTACGTGGCTGGGTGTTGTTGCAACATTCAGAGTTGGTTAGGATTGTTGTCATGCATACAGCAATTGATGTACTAAAAAGGCCAACATGGCGTTCGCCGCAACGCTCGCCGAGGTTGAGCCCCACCACCTGACTCTGAAGACGCCTTGCTCTGAGTGGGATGTTCGCTCGTTGATTAACCACGTCTTAATCGGTACTCGAATGTCAGTCCAGATGCTGTCTGGGATGGACCGCGACCACGTGACCGCAGCACTCGTAGACGACCTGTTTTCCGACGCTGATGACGTTGTTGCAGTGTTTACAGACCTAGCGGAGCAGATGGTGACTGGATTCTCCCAACCGGCGGCGCTCCAGGGCGTCATTGCACATCCGGCCGGTGATTTCCCGCGTCCGGTGTTCATTGGTTATCGAATTGCTGACGCCGCCGTGCACGCATGGGATCTGGCGACGGCTATCGCTTCCGATCGCACGATGGACGACGACATCGTGCAGTTCTTATGGGATGCATCTCAGATCGACCGAAAAGCGTTTATCGAAACGGGAGTTTTTGGAGACGGTCCGTCTGGATCAGTGGGCAAACACGCACCGCTGCAGGACCGGTATCTCGACTTTGTCGGACGTCGGCCCTAGCAAATGGCGCCCGTGAAAGGCGGTTGAAACTCGCTGCTCATCTGCCCTTGATACAGCTGTGTCTGCGCTCCCGAGTCGTCAGCGCTTTGTGGAGCAGTGGGTCTCGACGAACGAATATACAAAACTTCGAGACTTGAGCGTTCCTATCTAGAAGGGCAGCACCACAAACGGGTTGAGATGCAGCACCGTCGACGTACGCACGCAATCATCAGCGGTCACTAGCGTGACGATTGGGCTAGCCTCGATCGCCGTTTCATATGTGTGCTCAAACACGATTCGTTCGGTGAGAGATCCCGGCGTTGACGAGCCAGCCTGCTGCTCGCATGCAGCGGCGCAAC
>CALKPY010000153.1 GCA_937991435.1 uncultured Acidimicrobiales bacterium | reverse complement strand
AACGATCTTGGTGCCGTGTTTCATCGCAACAATTTGTCGCCGGGTCGCATGTGCGTCGCGCCGTTCATCACCCTTGAGACCACGCCGTGTGCAATGCGCGCCACACGCACCGCTCAATACCTTAAATGGGTTACATCTTGGTTGCTGCAACTTGCCCAGTAACCAATGGCACTACCGCGCGAGGCAGCGACGCTCGGCTTCCACGAACCCTGTTGCGCAGCTGTGAGATCCATGAGGCTTAGAACGTGCCGCGCCCGCCAGCTTCGGCCAAGGGTCCGCCACGATGCTCGGCTGTGGCGCCACGGAGGCGCATGAGCGAGACTGATAAGCCATTCGACTCGTCGCCGTCAAGAGGTTGTTATGAAAGCTGCCGTTCTCAACTCGATTCCCGGACACCTCGAGATCCAAGACGTCCAGGTATCGAACCCCGCACCGCGCGAGGTACTCGTGCGAACGAGCGCCGCCGGGCTGTGCCACAGCGACCTTCACTTCATGGAGGGAAAGTACCCGCACCCGTGTCCGTCAATTCTCGGACATGAATCAGCTGGGGTTGTCGAAGCCGTTGGGTCAATGGTGAGCTATGTGCAGCCCGGCGATCACGTGATCACCTGTCTCTCCGCATTTTGTGGCCACTGCAGTCAATGCACCAATGGTCACATGACCCTGTGCGAGAACAAGGACCGCGAGCTGGTCCGCGGGCGTGACGATGCGCCACGGCTGAGCCGCAATGGCGAGGCCGTTCACCAGTTCATGCATCTGTCGTCATTCGCCGAACAAATGCTGATTCATGAACAGGCCTTGGTCAAGATCGACAAGGACATGCCGTTTGACAAAGCCGCGCTAATCGGTTGCGGTGTAACCACTGGTCTCGGAGCGGTCTTCCGCACAGCGAAAGTCGAACCCGGCCAGACGGTGAGCGTGATCGGCTGCGGCGGCATTGGCCTTTCGGCGATTCAGGGTGCACGAATCGCCGGCGCAAATCGCATTATCGCGGTTGACACGGTCGAGTCGAAACTCGAATTGGCGCAGTCAATGGGCGCCACGCACATCGTCGATGCATCAAAGGTCGACCCGGTCGAAGCCGTGAGGGAGCTGAGCGGTGGCGGCGTGCATCACGCATTTGAAGCCGTTGGCGCAAAGACGACTGCCGAGCAGTCATTCAAGATGCTTGACAGCGGCGGTCAGGCCACCGTTATTGGCATGATTCCGGTGGGCACGGTCGTCGAGGTGCACGGTGTGGAGCTACTCAACGAAAAGACCTTGACCGGTTCCAACATGGGATCCAATCAATTCCGCACCGACATGCCACGCTTTATCGACATGTACCTGCAAGGCCGACTCATGCTCGACGAAATGGTCTCGAAGACAATTGCACTCGACGACATCAATGAGGGCTTCGAAGATATGAAGTCGGGCAACGTGGCCCGAAGCGTCATCACATTCGACTAAGTCGGTAGGCCATTCGGCTAAGCAGCGCAGGCCATTCGAATTGGTCGCCGTAGGCCATTCGACCTACACTTCACCGCTCCCGGGGGTATATCGACCCATTCTCCACACGTTGGCTGCTGCCTAGTCTTAGAGATATGACCGAAATTCAGGCCGCCGGTGGCATCGTCGTCGATCTTCGACGCAACAAGCCCAAGTACCTCGTGGTACACCGACCTGATCGCGACGAGTGGACATTTGCACACGGATCGCTTCGCCCCTCAGAAACGCACCGAGACGCCGCATTTCGTGAGGTACTCGCCCAAACCGGTTACGAATGCGAAATGCTCGGCAAGCTCGACGCGGTTGGCTACGACGATAAGAACGACGAATCAACAGCGATCCGCTACTTGATGATGTCACCAATGTTCGGCCGCTTTCAGCGCAACGACACTGTCGACGTCGTGGTCTGGATGAAGCGTTCTCAGGCAATGACACTGTTGTCACATGTGCATGACCAACGCTTGCTTGCCGAAGCACACATGTCGCTTTCGCAGCTACGTCGCGCCAACGCGACCGTCTCGCCGCAGGCAACCACGATGCTTTCCTTTTCGAACTGACCACCCGCTACAGACGACCAGCCTCTAGCGTTGCGGCGGGATCGACTGCACCGCAGGACTGCTCAAGCAGATCAATGCGACCATTTGACCGGGTTAACGCCAGACTGTTCGGCGATGCCTGAAGCTTCGCTGCCTGCAGCCCACCTCGAGTTGACCGTCACCCACCAGAGCACCGTTACACAAGATCAGATCGACGAGCTTGGTCACATGAACGTGCGCTGGTATGGCCACAACGCGTTCGCGGGGGCAGCACGCGTGTGCGCCGATCTCGGTATCGAAATCAAAGCACTTCGCAGCGCATACACGCGCCATCATCACGAACAGTTGCTTGGAAGCCGCCTTGAAGTTCGCAGCGTCGTACTTGCAGGCAGCGACGATGTTCGCCTGTATCACGAGCTGCGAAATGTCGAAACGGATCAACTCGGCGCAACCTTCGTGCACGAGTTCGCGCACCCGCGTGGCGACGCAACCTTTGAACTCCCGGGTCACGGGCAACCGCGGTCGTTGAGTCTCGAGCACAACGCCCTTAACAAGGCACCAACGGTAACCGAGGCTCGTTCGCGTGGTTTGGCAGTGCGTCATCCCCGCTGCGTTGATAGCGGAGACGTCGACGCTGCAAGCGGCGTGGTTCCCCCCTATCTGGCGAACAACCTCATTTGGGCGGGCGACCCAGTCGACGGTCAGATCGAGTTTGTTCGCACTGACTCGTCGGGCCGCAGATTTGGGATGGCCGTGATGGAATCTCGCATGTGGCTAGGCCGGCTACCTGCGCTCGGCACCAACATTCAGAGCTTTGGGGCAACTGTACAAATCGACGAAAAGGTCGCCCGCAGCGTGAGCTGGAGTTACGACACCGACAGCGGTGAGCCTCTCGTGGCGTTCGAATCGCTGAATCTTTCGTTCGACCTCGAGCAGCGGCGAGCCGCAGCCATCCCCGCTCACGAACGCGAGCGACTCGAGAGCCGCCTGCATACTGATCTCGACCCTGCAATCTGACTTCGTCTAGCCAGGATCAGGTCCGGAATTTCTTCTGGTTCGGGTCGAGAAAGCACGAGTCGAGAAAGCAGGGTCGGCTTAGTGCGCCGGCGCCACCTCGGCGTGCCCGTGACCGCCAGCAGCCTTGTTGCCTCGCGCATTGTCGACAATGGTGCCGATGATGCTTCCGACAACGAAGCCGACGACTGCCGAGATCGCGGTGTTGACGAGCCAGCCGAGAATGCCACCGACTGCGGCCACATCATGAACTGCCTTTTCCGCATCGTGCACAACGTCATAGGGCCAGTCCCAGCCGAGCTCATGAGCACCGATGATCAGAATATGACCGCCGACCCACAGCATTGCGGCGGTGCCCACAACCGACAAGATGGTCAGCACTTTGGGCATAGCGTTGACGAGTTGACGCCCGAATCGTTGCGACGAAGCCGAATCACGTTGTGCCATCGCCAAACCAATGTCATCCATCTTGACGATGACGGCAACGAGTCCGTACACGACAATGGTGATGAAGATCGCGACGACGACCATGATGATGGATCTCGACAAGAACCCCTCGTCGATGACCTCTTTGAGAGCAATCACCATGATTTCTGCTGACAAGATGAAGTCGGTTCGAACCGCTCCCGCAATCGTTGCCGCTTCAGCCTCTTCGCCCTTAACGACCGATGGCACGTCGTGATCGTGGTCGTCGCCTTTGATGGCGTGAATGATCTTGTGGGCACCCTCGAAACAAAGAAACGCACCGCCACACATCAGAATGATCTCGACGAGTAACGGCACAAACTCGCTGAGAATTAGTGCGGCTGGCAGGATGAAAATCAGCTTGTTGCGTAGCGACCCCGTGGCGATTTTCTTTATGATCGGCAGCTCGCGTTCGGCCGCCAAACCCTGCACGTACGTCGGCGTGACAGCGGTGTCATCAACAACGACTCCTGCAGCTTTCATGCTCGCCTTACCCGCTGCAGCACCGACATCATCAATCGACGCCGCGGCGAGCTTCGCCAACGCGGCAACATCATCAAGCAAACCCGCAAGGCCACCAGCCATCGAAACACTCCCTGTCGATCGGACTCAGCGGTGAAGGATAATTCGTTGCGGCGCAAGCTACGCGATCTGTCAATCGCCAACCACGCAGAAGACACTGAGACCACAAAGACGTGTGGAAACATGCGTACGTGACGCCCTTGTCTTTTGTGTTCGGACGGTTCAGCGACTGGCATCTACGTCGTCGCCATGTGCCGAAAATTCAGGGTGGATTCCCTGGCGTGAAACTAGTCGGCCCGTTATTGATCCTGCTCACCAGCACCGGGTCGTGGCCCGCCTTTTCAGGCGCACAAGGCAAAGGCAACGTCGCGCTTGGCTTGTGGATTGGCTCCGTCGCCATCATGTTGATGGCATGGAGTTTCGTACTAGCAGTGCGCCCACGGCCGCTCGAGTCCATCTTTGGTGGGCTCGATTCGATGTATCGAAACCATCGTTGGGCGGGCGTTGCGTCCATCGCTGCGATGTGGCTTCACACGAGCATCGAGCCGGAGATCGACGGCGGGATTCTCGGTGCGTCGCGACGAATTGCCGACACCGCTGAAGACCTGGCTGGCACAGGCCAGACGCTGCTCTACATATTGATAGGGCTGAGCCTGTTCCGACTTGTCCCGTATCGCTGGTGGCGTTTGACCCACAAGTTTCTCGGTGTCCCGTTTGCGTTTGCGTGCTGGCACTTCTTCACCGCCGAGAAGACCTACGCCAACGGTTCACCTTGGGGTTGGTGGTTCGGCATGTGGATGATCATCGGCCTTGCCGCATGGCTGCTGCGTGTCGTCGGCATTGACATGATTGGCAAAGGCAAGCCATACCGAATCGTCGCATCGGAACATGTCGGCACGACGACTCGGCTCGAACTGGCTCCGGTCGGTAAGCCGCTTGGGCAGAAGCTCGGGCAGTTCGCGTTTGTAAAACTCGACGTACCCGGTATGCGCGAGCCGCATCCGTTCACAATCGCCAGTGCACCCGAGCGGGCCAATCTCGAATTCATGGTGAGACACCTCGGTGACTGGTCGGGCCGCCTGGCCGATCATGATCTTGTTGGAAGCACCGTTCGCGTCGAGGGCCCCTACGGCAAATTCGAACCGTTTCCACACGATGGGGCGACGCCCGTATGGATCGCTGGGGGTGTCGGTTGCACGCCGTTCCTCGCGGCCGTCGACATCGAAGAAGAAACCCCGACCGTCGTGCCCACAATGCTCTACGCAGTTCGAGACATCGTCAACAATCCAATGGTCGACAGGCTGCGTGATGCCGAGCAGGCCGGTCGTCTTCGGCTGCGCCTGTTCTCTTCGGAAACAGGCCGCATGCGCCCGGAACATCTCGACGAGATGTTTCCTGGCGGCATGGGCAACCACCACGTGGCTTTGTGCGGTCCCGCCGGGCTCGTAGCCGGTATGAGCCAAGCGGCCAGAGCGCGAGGGGCGAGTTCGATCGAGACTGAGGACTTCGATATTCGACAGGGCTTTGGGCCTGACCGGTCCAAGCAGATCGATGACTTCATTCGAGGCCTCGCCAATAGGCAACGTTGATCCCGGGTCCAACCGCTAACTGGTCATGGCTCCGTCGACGACGAACTCCTGGCCGGTGCAGTAGCTCGCATCGTCTGATGCCAAAAAGAGCACAAGTCTGCCTACCTCGTCAGCCTTGGCTACTCGCCCAAGCGGTATCCGTTGTTCGATCGTTTCTCGCATGCCGCCGAACTCCTGCAGTATCTGCGTGTCGATGATTCCTGGGTGTACCGAGTTGACTCTGATACCAAACGGCGCAAGTTCCACGGCCGCGGACTTTGACATGCCGCGCACCGCCCATTTCGTCGCCGCGTACGCATGGGCCAGACCAGCTGACTTCATGCCGGCAATCGACGAGATGTTGATGATGCTGCCCAAACCGTTGGCCTTCATAGCTGGAGCTGCTGAACGCATGCCGAGAAAAACGCCGGTCTGGTTCACCGCCAGCATTTGCTGCCACATCTCTAGACTCGTCTCGCTCAGTCCAGCGACACGGAAGATTCCCGCGTTGTTGACGAGCACATCGAGGCGGCCGTGTTCGCTCGTCACTGATTCGACGACTCTGTGCCAATCAGCTTCACTGCTCACGTCGCCAATCAGCTTCACTGCTCACGTCGTGAGCGATGAACCGACACGAATCGCCGATTCGTTCAGCGGTCTCACGACCCGCATCTTCGAGCACATCGGTAATGACGACCTGTGCCCCAGCAGCTGCGAACAGTTCTGCTTCAGACGCCCCCTGACCTCTGGCGCCGCCGGTGATTAGCGCGACCTTGTCATCGAGTCGGTTCATGTACTTCCCCCTTGGTATGTGTTCGCCAGCTTGGCAGGCCGAGCCGGCGACAACACAGCTGAAGCGACTTCAGACCGCGACCTAGAGGTTGGTGAAATCAGGATCTCGTTTCTCGGCAAACGCGGTGAGAGCCTCGACATTGGCAGGTTGCATAACCATGCTCGCCAACCCATCGATCTCGGCCTTGATCGCCGTCCGCATTCCTTCGCGATGCGGCGCCATAAGCAGGTCTTTGGTCATACGCAACGACGCAAGCGGCAAGGCAGCCAGAACTCGCGCGTGGGTGAGAGCTCGATCCATCAAAACATCGGGGGCACAGCATTCGAGTGCCAAGCCTGCATGGACGGCGTCTTCGGCACTGATCCATTCCGCTGACAACAAGAACCAACTGGCCCGTTGATGACCCATGAGCCGGGGAAACGTATACGTGCTCGCCGCTTCGGCCGTGAGTCCCAGTGCCGAGAATGGGCACCGGAGTCGGGCTCCTTCTGCGATAAAGGTGAGATCGGCGAGACCGGCAATCGTTGCTCCCACGCCGACGCCCACCCCGTTGACGGCCACGATGAGCGGCTTTGGGAAGTCGACAACGACATCGATCAAGCCCGGAAAGCCGTGCTTGGTGGGCGTCGACGGCGGATTGGCCATTTCGATCAGATCGGCGCCTGCGCTAAAGGCTCGTCCGGCGCCCGTGAGGACAACGACCTTGATGGCGTCGTCGTCACGAGCATCGATAAAGGCATCGCACAGGTCGTCCATGAGCTGGCGGCTAAACGCGTTCAGCGCCTCGGGCCGATTCATCTCGACGATGCGAATGCCATTGTCGTCGCGAGTATTTACCGTCATGTTGTCTCCCCACGATCGCGGCTGACATCAGCTGCTACAGGGTTGATTCTGCCCGACCTGTGAGGGCACGGGTTAACACGTCGCACCACCTGACGTCGATGGCATCGGATTCGTATGTCAAGCAACGAAAGCGGCGGGAACATCTACCTATTGTTCCCACCCAAACGCGGGCGCACAATAGGTTCATAGGAACTGATCACCCCCCTCATGATCGGTATCTCAGTTGAACCCGCCCTCCCCTATAGGGCGGGTTCGCTCTTTTTCAGTGCGAGTTGACGCTGCCGCTCTGTGTTCCCCGAATCGTGTGCCGCCGAATTTGGAATTCAGTCAAGGCTCGACTGTCATTGGCGCGTTGGGGTCAGCGGTCCACTCTTGCAGGCTCGCGGTATATACCGCCACATTGGTGAAGCCCAGGCGAATCATCCAGAATGCGTCGACCGACGCAGCGATGCCACCACCTCAATAGACCACAGTTCGGGCTTCGGGCCTGTCGGGCAGCATGGCGCGTATCTCGCTTGCTGGTTTGAACAGCGCTGTGTCTCGGTCGATCATCGCCGTCGCCGCGACATTGATTGCGCCGGGCAGGTGACCCGGTCGGGCGTAAGGGGCGACATCGCCTCTGAATACCGCTGGTGGAAGCGCGTCGATTAGACACACTGCGTTGTCGTCGATCGACGCCAACATTTCTTCCTTGTCGGCAATGAGTGCCGGCCGCAATGTCACGGTTAAGGCACCAGGAGCGGCCGACCGGGGACCGAGCTCTCCAGGCTCAAGTGCGTGACCTAAACGCTGCCAGACTTTGAGCCCACCGTCGAGCATCGCTGCGTTGTCGAATCCGATCCAGCGCAGCATGAGCCAAACGCGCGCAGCCCACATTGAATTGTTGTCGTCGTACAGCACCACGCGTGTTTGATCTGTAACGCCGAGTCGTTCCATCGCGGCCGCAAAGTGTTCGGGTGAGGGAACCACAAAGCTGTGGGGGCTGGTTGTGTCTACGAGGTCCGCGATGAGATCGGCAAAGCCAGCGCCCGGAATGTGGCCGGTCGCGAAATTCGAACGGCCACTGTCAGATACGTACCCGTCGTTGCCCATAGTCAGGTAGACGGTGCAATCAAGAACGATGAGATCGGGCTCGTGCAGTGCGCTTGCCAACCAGTCAGCGGTCACCAAAGAGTCCATATCAACGACCATAGGGGCTAGCAAAGTCGCGTCCTCAAGGCATAGATCGGCTGGCCTGTATGAGACACTCACACCATGCGTGAACATCCCATTGATCTGTCGACCCGAATGATCGACAGCGGCATTGCTGATACTCCTCCCAATCGCATCGACGAACAGCTTTCGGAGCTTGCGCCCGGTGTCGCCATCGTCGAGTCGTTTAGCCACTCGGTCGCGGTCGACACCGGCGACGGTCTGGTCGTGTTCGATACGAGTGTCGTTAACAAGGGCGAGGCCGTGGTTGGAGCGCTACGCCAATGGCGCACCGATCCGTTCGACACCATCGTCTACACCCACGGACACCTAGATCACGTGGGCGGGTCAGGTGCGTTCGCAGCCGACGCGACAAGGCGCGGTCACAAGTCGCCGCGGGTTGCAAGCCATGTTGGTGTGCTTCCCCGGTTTGATCGCTATCGACAGACGTCGGGTTACAACCGCGTGATCAATCTTCGTCAGTTCGGCGGAGCAGCTACCGATCTCGCGAACATGTCTGACCGGCCGTTCCTGCCGACGTCGGTACTTGCGCCTGACCTCACTTATCACGACCACCACACCTTGACGATTGGCAACCTGACGTTCGAGATGCGTCATTGTCTCGGCGAGACAGACGATCACACGTGGACATGGATTCCCGAGCACCGAATGATCACTGCAGGCGATCAGTTCATTTGGATGTTCCCCAACTGCGGCAACCCGCAAAAGGTGCAGCGGTATCCGCTTGAGTGGGCGGCGTCGCTGCGCGAGATGGCGGCTATGGAGCCCGAACTGTTCGTGCCCTCACATGGGCTGCCGATTGCTGGCGTCGATCGCATTAACACGTGTCTAATCACCGTCGCCGAAACGCTGGAAGCACTAGTCGACGATGTGGTCGACGCCATGAACTCTGGCGCCGTGCTCGACGCCATCTTGCACGACGTTCACGTTAGTGACGAAGCGTTGTCGCTGCCGTACCTCAAACCCATGTATGACGAGCCCGAGTTCGTGATCCGAAATATCTGGCGGTTGTACGGCGGCTGGTGGGATGGCAACCCCGCTCGCCTCAAGCCCGCCGCTGACGCAGCCGTAGGTGCTGAGGTCGCCGATCTTGTTGGGGGTATTGACGTACTCGTCGAGCGCGCTCGCTCGCTCTCGACCGAGGGCGACCATCGACTCGCGTGCCAGCTCATCGAGTTTGCCTGCAAGGCCGAACCAGAGTCACGGCTGGTGCACGAGGCCCGGATCGATGTCTACGACGCACGACGGCTAGTCGAGACGTCGCTGATGGCCAAGGGCATTTTCAAAGGCGCGGCGTCAGATAGCACCGCGGCGATTACGGGTGAGGTGCCTGCGAGCGAGTTCGTCATTAGTTTGGGCCACGATTGACCGCGTCACATCAAACGTTGTAACGATGCCACCGCGAGAGCGGTGACTGCCTTGCCTTCGGGCGTGGGAGCGAGGGGGCCGACGTGTTGTCCGAACGGCTCGACGTGCAGCACAGCCTTGGCACCAGCTGCGTTGATCTTGTCGACGAACTCGCTGGCTTCGGGTAGCAAGATTTCTTGATCGCCGGCCATGACCACCGCGGGCGGAAGCTGAGACAGCTGCGACGGCCCAGCGAAGCGAGGCGAGAGCAACGGGTCTCGGGGGTTTTCGGTGCTTGCATACAACTCGCCGTCGCGGCGCACCTTGTCGATCGGCAAGACCTTGTCGGTAGCCGCGAGAGCTGACGCGTCGGGGTGCGAGATCGTCAGATCGAGCCAGGGCGAAATCAACACTGCTGCGTTGGGCAGTTGCTGACCATCGCGCCACAGCTGCAACATGGTCGAGACAGCGAGACCTCCACCGGCTGACGTTCCGGCAATGCTGATGTTGTCGGGCTCATATCGTTCGCTGATCACCTGCCACGCCTGCAACGTGGCCGCACGAATATCGACGGAGTCAGATTCGGGCACCTTGGGATAGTCGTACAGCGCCAAGTCGACGCCCAAAGCGTCGGCAAGTCGTGCGGCGAAGAGCCACTCGCCGGTGCTTGGTCCAACAACGAACGCCCCGCCGTGCAAATAGAACAGCACGCGACCGGTAGACCCGTTGCGCGGTGTCAGCAAGTGCAAGTCGCGCCCCGCAACAACAGTCGTGGCCCGGGCCCACGAGCGTTGCAACACCAAATCCGGTCGAGGACCGTCGTTCTTGCGGCGCTTCTTTGCCACTTCGAGCAACTTCGAGCGATCCGACCCTGCTGCAAAGACGGCATCGGGAAACACACGCTTCGACACGAAAGGTACGACTGCGGCGACCATACGACTTGCGATCGATTGCGTTGCCATGTCAGTTACTTCCACGAACTGGGGTGGCACTAACCGGGGTGCTACTGGCTGCAGTTTTGGCCGCTGCGCGTGCCGCTGCTTGCACCCCGAGTTCAGTCAGGGCCGTCTTCCAGGTCGCCGAGAGTTGCTTGGTCAAGACTCGTTCGAGCCGCTTGCCGATCGCCGTTGACTCAAACGCGCCTATGTAAGTCAGACGAGTTCTCGGTGAGGCTCCGTTGGTCATGTCGTCGAGCCGGACCCCTTCGGCCGCTCGCTTGGCTGTCGGCAATGGCCATTTGATGATTGCGAATGCGTACTCGCGTTGCGCGTCAAACGAGATGCAGCGTTCCTCGATCGTCAAGGGGCCGACGGTCACGACTCGTTCTTCACCAGATGTAGTCCAGATCCACGGCGTTGCTGCCACTGAGGTCATGCCATCGAACCATTGCGGCCATGACGCCTGGTCGGCGAGCAGATCCCAGCAAGCCTCGATCGGTGCCATCACGGTGACCGACAGCTCGATTCGGAACGGTGCGTTGTCGAGGAAGTCGGGCGTTGCCATTTGAAGCGTGGGCATGGTTCAGTCTCGGTGGTCGGCGAACGATGCGCAACCAACACCCAAAGGGCCTACTTTGATGTAAACCAGGCTTTACCAACAATGCGTGTACTGTCATATTCGGTAGCCGTTGCTTTACAAAGGGAAAACCGTGTTTCACCTTCGGTCGAACACCCAGATTCGTGAGCTGATCGGTCAACGCATTCGCGACCAACGCAAGGCACGTCGTCTATCACAGGCCATGTTGGCGTCGACGGCTGGATTATCGCGACCGACATTGTCCAATCTGGAACGAGGCAAAAACGTCGACCTCGATTCCCTACTGTCAACGCTTCGTGCCCTTGACCTGCTCGAGGGGCTGCAATTGGCAATTCCTGAACCGGCAAGCAGCCCGATCGATGAGATCGACGGCCGGGATCAACGACGAGTTCCTGCCGCTCTCGCACCGTTGGATACTTTTGATCCCGGCCCGGTTGCGAACGGTTGGGTATGGGGCGACCAGCGGTGACGGTCACATTGGCCGAAGTCCATCTATGGGGTTCTCGAGTCGGCGCGATCAAGTGGGACATCGAACGGGCGCTTGCGTCCTATGAGTACGACCGCAGCTTTCAACGCAGCGGCATCGAACTCGCTCCACTTCACATGGCCCTCGGGCCGGGCGTGTTCTCGTTTCCCGTGCTGTCACGCGACACGTTCAAGGGTCTGCCGGGCATGTTGGCCGACGCGCTCCCCGACCGTTTCGGCACGGTGCTTATCGACGCATGGCTGGCGGCACAAGGTCGCACAGCTGAAAGTTTCAGCCCTATCGAACGACTTTGTTACGTCGGAAGCCGAGGCATGGGCGCACTCGAGTTCGCTCCAGCGGTCGATCGCGGTGCTCAAGGCGACTCGCCTCTCGACATCGCCGGTCTTGTTGACCTCGCTCAGCGGGCGCTGTCGCCGAAACGGGCTCTGTCGATCAATGCTGCGGGCGAACCTGACGGGGCCGACCTGACCGAAATCATTAGGGTCGGAACATCAGCTGGCGGAGCGCGAGCCAAAGCTGTTGTTGCGTGGAACGAGCACACGGGCGAGATTCGATCTGGGCAGATCGACCAGCCCCATGACTATTCACATTGGTTGATCAAGTTCGATGGCGTCGATGCAAATCGCGACAAGGAACTCAACGATCCGCTTGGTTTCGGTCGAGTCGAGCAGGCCTATGCCGACATGGCACGCGCCGCTGGAATCGCGTTGCCGAGAACCCGCCTACTCGAAGAAGGTGGCCGAGCCCACTTCATGACCGAACGTTTTGACCGTGTAGATGGCGACAAGCTTCATATGCAGACCCTCGCCGCGATCGCTCATTTCGACTTCAACCTCGCCGGCGCGTACAGCTACGAGCAGGCGTTGCAGGTCATGCGCGTTTTGCGTCTTCCTCACGGGGCCTTGGTCGAACAGGTGCGTCGTGCTGTTTTCAACGTTGTGGCTCGCAATCAGGATGATCACACGAAGAACATCAGCTTCCTCATGAACCGAACTGGCAAGTGGTCCTTGTCGCCCGGCTACGACATCACCTATTCGCACAACCCTGCAGGGGCGTGGACCAGCAACCACCAGATGACGATCAACGCGAAACGTAACGATTTCGAGCGCGCCGATTTGGTTGCACTTGGTCATGCTGCTGACCTGGGCGCAGGCGAGACCCAGCGGTTGATCGAACACATCGTCGACGTTGTCGCCGATTGGAACAGATTTGCGACCGCCGTCGACGTGGAACCATCAATGGCTGACTCGATCGGCAGCGATCACCGGCTCTACCTAGCAACCGCGTAGACGAGCTTGCGACTCGTGCGTTACCTCGATTCGCTCTGCTCGTTCTGCGTTAACGGCCTCACCACGTTTGGCCGGGAGTGACATGACCTGACCGATATCGCGCATGGCAAGGTTTACTCGGGCGTATGGACGACACCGCCGAAGATCTCGCCCGGCGTTTTGCCGACGTACGAGCGAGGACCGAGCAACTTGCGGCGCCGTTATCGGCCGAGGACCAGGTGGTCCAGTCAATGACCGACACGAGTCCGACCAAATGGCATCGAGCGCACACGACTTGGTTCTTCGCTGAGTTCGCTCTCGGGGCAGACGGAACTACTGGCCGCGCATGGGATCGGCCCGAGTACCGGTTTCTGTTCAACAGCTACTACGACACCGTGGGCGCCCGACACCCGCGGCCTGATCGCGGAGTTGTGACTCGACCTTCTGTCGCCGAAATCGCCAACTACCGATCCGGGGTCGACGCCGCTGTTACCGAGTTCCTCGGCGAAATCGACGACCTCGCCGACGCAGACCGCGTTCGCGAGATCGTCATGCTCGGCACCCATCACGAAGAACAGCACCAAGAGTTGTTGCTCATGGACATCAAGCACCTGCTGTCGTTGAATCCGGCGGTTGGCCCCGCCTATGCGGATCGTGTCGTGCCCCCCGCCGGTGACCCAGGACCGGTGGGGTGGGTTGAGTACACAGGCGGCGTGGTCGGAATTGGCGTCGACCTTGACCCAGGCGTGTTCTCCTTTGACAACGAAGGGCCGCTCCACGAAGTGCGCTTGTATGACTACGCGTTGGCTGATCGCCTCGTGACCGTGGGCGAATGGCAAGCGTTTATTGCCGACGGCGGCTACGAACGCCCCAAACTGTGGAAGTCCGATGGCTGGTACGTGGCGCAGCGTGAAGGTTGGAATGCCCCGGCGTACTGGCGACCGAGCCCCGATGACGCAGACTCGTGGTGGATTCACACCATGACCGGGATTCGTGAACTTGATCCGCACGAGCCGGTCGTGCACCTCTCTCACTACGAAGCTGACGCGTATGCGACCTGGGCTGGCGCTCGCCTACCGACTGAATTCGAGTGGGAGCATGCCGCGGCTGGCCGTCCGGTCTCGGGAAACTTTTTGAGCCTCGACGAGTCGTTCTCGTTTCATCCCGCCGCGGCGGGACCGCCAACGGGTGACCTTCGCCAACTGTTCGGCGACTGTTGGGAGTGGACTTCGTCGGCCTACCAGCCCTATCCGGGTTTCGGAATCGCGGACGGCGCTATTGGTGAGTACAACGGCAAGTTCATGTCGGGCCAACAGGTACTCAGGGGCGGCTGTGTTTTCACGCCTACCGGACATGCCCGCGCAACGTACCGTAACTTCTTCCACCCACATACGCGGTGGCACGTATCTGGGGTGCGACTGGCCGCCGACCGCTCGGGCTGACCTGTATCGACACAGCGATCAGGTCACTGCGAGCGCCCTTGAGACCACGTTCTGAGGTTGACTGCGAGGCCCGACACCCGTCATTGGACCTATTCCGATTTCGGTAGCGCCAATGCGATGACGCAAGCCCAGCGTCGCTCGAGGGTCTAACCTGTCTGAACATGAAAAATTTCACGACACTCCGAACCCGGGCACTGCTTGGTGCCGCTCTGACCTTGAGCCTCATGTTGGCGCTGACCGTTGCCGGTTCCAGCCCTGCAGACGCAGCTCAAACTGAAACAACACCTACATGTCCTGCTGACTACACCCTCGACGGCGTCGAGTGCGTCAACACCGTTGATCCTGTCGTGACACAGGCGTGTCCCGACACCGCTGTTGGCGATGCGAGCAATTGTTCGACCGTCGTTGACGGCACTATCGAACAAGAATGCGAACTTTCATCGCCGGTCGACGGCTTTTGCGAAGTCTTTAGCGAAGCAATCAAGGGTTGCCCAGACGGCTACACCGAAGAAGCATTTGGCGGAGAGCCTTGCAGCAAGTCCGAAGACGCTACCCAGGGTGCTGAAACGTGTCCGACCGGAGCGCTCGGCGAACCCGATGCTTGCTACATCGTCACCGATGCCCTCGCAGACGGCAGTTGCGACGAGAACAGCATCAAAGACGAAGCGGGTGTGTGCCGCCAAGCGGTAGCAAATGCCGCGGGTGAATACACCTGCGCCGAGAGCAGCCAGCTCAACGGCACGTTGTGTACCGTCAGCTCGCCGATCGTGCTTCGCTGTTCTGCCGGTGAGCTCGAAGGCACCGATTGTGTCGTACGCACCGCAGCCACAGAGACGCTCACCTGTTCCGGCGACGCAGTGCTCGACACCGCTGGTGAGCGCTGCCTCGTAGCCGTCGACGCCATCGACACGACTGGTTGCGCGAGCTCTACGGCGACGCTCGTCGACGACAAGTGCGTGACACGCATTGCCGCCACCTGCATCACAGGCGTGCTCAGCACCACTGGCTGCCGACCTGCTGCGGCCACCAATGCAAATGCTCTTGAGTCTCCAAAGATCACAGCACCGGCCGCCACCTCAACGCCAATTCCTACTCCGAGTGCACCTGCGGCGGCGGCATCTACCGATACCACTGCCCAGACGCAGGATCAGCCGAGCCTGGCCTTTACCGGTTCGAGCACTGATGCTGTAGCTGCTGTTGGTGTGGTTCTGCTCGCAACGGGCGCAACCCTGCTGACCGTCGCCCGTCGACGCGACTAACCGCCAACAGGCATTCAACAACAGCCAACAGGCATTCAACTCATCAAGGCACCCATGGCGGCGAGGGCAACCACGCCGCCGCGGGTGTCGCCCATGAGATCAGGCGCCATCTTGTTCATGACGTAGGTAATGGTCGCCCGGTTGATCGTGTCGATGATGGCGAGCGAGCCGCCCCATCCGCCCCAAAAGAACATGCCGTCAGGCAGCGGAAGTACTTCGTTGCCAAGGCCAAAGCCCATGCCGAACCGGGCGTCAGCCATGAGCACCTGGTCGGGACCGCTGGCCTGCTCTTGCATGGCTACGGCCACGCCAGCTTCGCTCATGAGGGTGACATCGTCGACGGTGCCGCCGCAAGCCACTGCTGAGTGGATCCGCCCGACCGACCGCGCATTGCCGAAGCCGCCGGCGGCGGGGATCAGGGCTTGGCGCCAGGCGCGGGTGCGTGGTTCAAGCGCGGTCATGGTCGGGTTCGACAAGGTGCGGTAGGCGACCGAGTCGGAATCGATGAGATCGCGCATGAGGTCGAGGTTGTCGGGTGGCACCAAATCGCCGACCCGGGCATCGTGTTCGGCATCGAGGCACAGGTGGAAGTCAGCCCCAAGTGGCCCGGACACTTCGCGACGAAAGAACTCGTCGAGCCCCTCGCCTGCCGCGCGGCGGAAGATCTCACCTTGAAGGTAGCCCTGCGTGACGGCGTGATAGCCGAGTGCGGTGCCGGGTTGCCACCAGGGAGCGTCGGCGGCGAGCATCGAGGTGATTTTGTCCCAGTCGTACAGATCGGTCGGTTCGATCGGCGCCGAGAAGCCAGGAAGCGCAGACGTATGGCTCATCACATGGCTCACGAGAACGCTCTCTTTGCCGTTCGCCGCGAACTCGGGCCAGTACTGGGCCACCGGCGCAGCGAAGTCGAGCTGGCCGCGGTCGGCGAGCATGAGCATGCAGGTGCCTGCCATGGTCTTGGTCGTTGAGTAGACGTTGACGATCGTGTCGCGTTGCCACGGTGTGCCTTGCTCGTCGGCATCGCCGGCCCAAATGTCAACGACGGGTGCGCCGTCGACCGTGACGTATGCCGAGGCTCCGATTTCGGCGCCGTCCGCGAAGTTCTGTTCAAACGCGGCCTGTACCGCTGCGAATCGTTCGTCGCATGTGCCTTGCGTATCCATGTCGGGCTCCCCCATCGTCAA
>CALKPY010000152.1 GCA_937991435.1 uncultured Acidimicrobiales bacterium | reverse complement strand
CCTGAGGAACCGACACCGCTCGGTTTCGCCGGGGCAATCATTGAAAAGGCGTTGACGCTCGGTTCCATCGGCGATCTCGTTGCTGGCTCTCATTTCGCGCACGACCTCGCAATCGTCGGTCGGGACCTCGTGGACTTCGTAGCGCATGCACTCGTGAAGCTCGCGATCGTTGCTGCGCTCGGGGTCACTATCGCCGCAACCCCGGGCTTCACAGATTCCGGCCGGATCGTTGGAATTGTCGCAGCAGTCGGGGTCGTTGCGGTACTCGTAGATGTCCAACGGTTACAAAACGAAGCAAAAGAACGTCGATCCGACTTCCTCGAAGCTGTGACGGTGTTCGTCGAATTTTGCCGTCTGGCGGCTCACACCCAGTCCATCGAGGGAGCGATGCGGGCCTCGGTGCGGAACGGGGCTACCTGGCCGTTCCGACGCCTCGAAACCATTTTCGAGCAAGCCGACCGTCACCGGCAACCACCGTGGCGAGCCGTAACCGCCCTCGGCCGCCGGTATGGCATGCCTGAGCTCGTTGAACTCGGATCCGCGCTCGAAAACGCCGGATCCGAAGGCACCCGAGTTCAGGACATGCTCGCTGCCAAAGCGACGTCTTTGCGACGGCGAATGACCGAAGACGAGGTGCAGAAGGCGACATCTGCAACCCAGCGCCTGTCAATTCCACTGGGTCTTCTCGGCGTGATCTTCGTGATCGTGCTGCTCGCGCCCGCCGTCATTGCCTATTGATCTCCACACCCACAATGAAAGAGAGAGCAACACCACTATGAAAACCCTCCACACCGTCGGCGTGCAAACCGCCGTCAGATTTCAACAGGCCCTGAGCAGAATCAGAACCAGCGAACGAGGCGATGGCCTTGTCTCCTTTTTGATTGTTGCCGTTGCAGTAGCTGCAATCGCCCTCTTCGTTCTTGGCGTATTCGAGACCGAAGCCACGAACAAAATCAATGAACTCGACCTCGGCGCCGGCGGTTGATCATGATGCCCCGGCGGGCGGGCTCCAAGAGCAACTGCACCGTAAGTGGGGGACTCAGCGACCGCGGATCATCCGTTGTGTCGTTCGTGATTCTCGCGCCGGTACTTTTGTTCTTGGTGCTCGGGGTTGCCCAGGTGGCAATCATCGGCCACGTCCGTCACGTCGCGACGCTCGCAGCTACCGCTGGAGCTGGCGAGGCTGCTGCCTTTGATGGCACTGCATCGGTTGGCGAATCGCGGGCACAAGCGCAGCTATACGCGGCATCCGGGTGGGTCCTCAATCCATCGGTCGCGGTCACTCGCAGCGATACCGAGGTCACCGCAACGGTGACGGCCGAGGCGTACAAAATATTGCCATTCGGGTCGTTTTCGGTAGCTGTCGAACGTGTCGCCCCCGTCGAAAGGCCCCAAGAGTGATTACGCGTTTCGTTCGCGAAGATCGCGGAACCTCGGTTATTGAAGTCTGTATTCTGGCGCCACTTGTGGTGCTGATCGTGATGGCGATCGCGTGGGCTGGCGCTCAGCGTTCAGCCGACGCCGACGCCATGGCGACTGCACGCAGTGCTGCTCGTGCCGCAGCGATCTCTGCGGATCCAGCTGCTGCCGATAGTGCCGCGACTTTGGCGGCAACTTCCTCAAACTCGACTATGTGTTCGTCGATCGTGGTCTACCTCGATACCTCTGAGTGGGACCAAGGATGGGTGACGGCCGAAGCAACGTGCACCCCAACAGGGCCTGCAGCGGTCGTTGGATCCGGGTCCGACATCGTCAGGGTATGGACCGAACCAATAACCCATCCAGGACTGACCGGGCGATGAGTAATCAGCGACCGGACTCAAATGAGCGAGGCTCGATGACCTTGTGGTTCGCGATACTGGCCGGCGGGCTGTTCGTCGTGTTCGGGGGGTTGGTCTATGATGGCATGGGCGCTGCCACTCGCCAGTCCGAACTCATCGACGCATCTTGGTCTCTCGCCCGAACCGGAGCAGCGCAAAGCAGCTTTGACGGAACAAGCGTCGTCGTAGATGCCGCAAAGGTGCAGTTTGCAATCGAGGAGGCCGCCGCTCGGCAGTGGCCCGATCTGGCCATCGTCACTGTCGTTACCGACGCAGATGTCTCCGTCACGGTCACCGACACCTTCAACACATCAATTCTCAATGCCATCGGCGTTGAGAATTGGGAACTGAGCGCTACCCGTACGTCCGACCTTGCACGACCTACGAGGTGATTGGCCATGCCGCGACATCTACCTAACCAGATCGGAACGCCGTCACCACGGTCGACTCGCCTTGTGGCTTGGCTCCTTGGGCTTTTTGCCACCATTGGATTCCTCGGCGGCCTGCCGATGCTGTTACTTGCCGCTCCGTCGCCATTCGACGCCGATCGGGGCCTGGGCTCGCTGGCGCGTGCTGTGGTACGCGGAACCCAAGTATTTGACGAAGCGGTCATCTCGTTGGTCGTCGCTGTTGGTTGGTGCGCGTGGGCTTATCTACTGATCGCTGCTCTCGTCGAGCTGACCGCTGCGCTACGAGGCGGCGTAACGACAGTGAAGGGCCTTGGAGCGGGTCGACTCATTGTGCGACCCGTCGTTGCGGCGTTGATGTGGTCCACGACGGCCACGACGCTGAGCCTGTCCACTATCGGCGGTGGCGCAGTCGCTCTCGTCGCGCCTCCGCCAGCTGCGGCGCAGCAACTTCCGATGAACGTCGCCGACGATGATGTTGATCGAGAGGGCACAGACGTCGTAGTTGCAAGACTCGCAACAGGCGAGTTGGTTGTCGATGGGACTCCAGCGGTGGCCCATGTCGTCGATGGTTCTGAGACGATGTGGGACATGGCCGCAAGCCATCTCGGAGACTCGATGCGGTGGCGAGAGATCGCGCAACTGAACCCTGAACTCGAACAGGAAGAGGTGGAACCAGGGTCGGTGGTGTATCTGCCAGCCGATGCAACGAACGTGACCGTCAACGCGCCGACTAAGCACACCGTTGTCGAGGGCGAGTCGCTTTGGACGATCGCTGAAGACCAACTCGAAGGCGACCAATCTAGGGTTCATGACGACCCCCAAGCTCTCGCTCAGTACTGGGACGAGGTGGTGCAGGCAAACGAGGGACGGCTGCCGAGCGGTGACGCCAACTTGATATTCCCAGGCGACTTGGTTGTCTTGCCAGGCACTGGCAGCTCCGAAGTCGAGGTCAGTCGCTCGAATGATCCTGAGCCACGTGGCAGCGGCGAGACAACCTTCGACGCCGGTTCCGAAGCTAAAACGCTCGGTAACGACAGCGCCGCATACGCGTTGCAGATGGTTGACATCGACCTGCGAGCGTCGTTGCCAGACCTTGCCGAGTCGATGAATTCTGACGGTGTTCCAGAAGCATCGCTGCCCGTTGAACGACCGCCTCAGGCCGACGTGGTCAGAGCTGACCGGGTGCAGACAGACGCGCTCACACAACCTGATGTCTCGAAGCTGGTCGATGGGAGCAGCGCTCGACCCGCGGTAACAGAAGAAGCGTCACGACCGCTGATCGGTGTTGTTTCATTTACGGCTGGGTCTGCGTTGCTCGCTGCGGGCATCACGCAAGCGCTTCGGCGCCGACGCAACCTGCAGCGCAGGGTACGCCCTTCGGGCGAGCTCTATCCGCCGGTGTCTGAGCATGCTGCAGCCTTTGAGCGTGCTCTGCAGCATGCGGCCGAAAGCGAACGCGTGAGGAACTGGCAAGTTGTGCCTACTGAACTGGTCGACGCTTTACGTCTTGCACCCGAGGCCGATGCCGACCTGGGCCCCCTGGTCGTGCGCCCCTTCGACGCCAGCGCGAAACCAGGCTCGAACTCCGACAACTCGCACGAGGCGCTCAGTTCGGTCGAGGCAGCGGAACCGATCGTTCCGTCTTCGGCAGTGGTCACGCCAAGCGGTGCAGGCCACTGTGTTGCGACGCTGGTCGTTGGTACCTCGACAAGTGATGAACCGATTTTGATCGAGCTCCCGGCCGGCGGTAGCACTGTCATCGAGGGGTGCGACACTGACCTCAACCGGTTCGCCGAGCACGCAGTACTCGACTTGGCCACCGCTGATCGCCTCGAAGATGTGGCGGTCATTGCAGTGGGGCCACACCCCCGATTTACCGAACTTGCTCGGGTGCACGCGGTCCCAAACTTTGCTGAGGCCTGTGAACTCAGCCGCCGCCTGGCAGAACGTCTGGAACTCGCAGACGGTCAGCGAACTCCGATCGTCGTTGTATCCGTGCAAGAGCCGACGTCCGACGAGCGGCAGGAACTCGCTGAAGCCGGATGCCATCTGATTGCGCCAGATTCAGCTGGCGAGTCGGTCGTGGGACTCGATGGTGACATTGTGCACCTGCGGGGTCATGACGATGTGGCCACCACCGCAGCCTTTACGATACCCGAGTTGGGCTATGCCGATGAATTGGTATGCGCCACTTCACCAACAGTCGCTACCCGGCCAGCGCAGGTCTCGGCCAACGACAACGGACATGTTCAACCGGGCAGCGGGGAGTCCGCCGGCCAGCAATCTCCACAAGTTCAGATACTCGGTCCGGTCAATATCGCTGGCGCCGAGCCATTTTCGTCGCTCAAAGCGATTGATGTGATCACGTATCTAGCCTTTCATCCGAACGGTGCAGACGCCGATCAGTTGAAAACCTGGATCTGGCCGGCCGATGAGCCGCCGACAGACAAAGCCTTTGCAAATGTGATGAGCCGGGCACGCATGGGTCTTGGATCTGGAGCCAACGGCGAGCCGTACCTTTCGCGTGCTGGAGCGTCACGGGTCTACCGGCTCTCGGCAGACGTGTCGACTGACTACCACGACTTTTGCACTCAGATCGAGAGCGCCCGACAGCATGGTGGCGCCGAGAAACGTCGCGGGTTGAAGACGGCAATTGAGTTGGTCCGAGGCATACCTTTCACCGGAGGTAGCGCCACATGTTTCGGTTGGGCCGACCACCACATTCGGTCAGAAGTCGAGTTTGCGATTGACGAGGCGGTCCACAGCCTGGTTGATGAAGCTCTCGAGGCAAGTGATCTAGCGATGGCCAGATGGGCGACGAGCCGAGGGCTCGAACTCATGCCTGGTTGCGAACAATGCTTCAGAGGTCGCTTCCGCACTGCCGAGTCTGCCGGCAACCGAACTGAGCTCCGCCGGGCGATGGCTGATCTCGAACGCGTTTCATCGGCCGACTTGGGCGAGGTAGAGGGCAGCGACTTTGTCAGTCCTGACCTCGTGGAGCTCTACCACGAACTTGAACGGAGGCTCGCGAGTGCATCTTGATATGCACTGGATGGTTTCTGTCGAACGATTCATTTCTGCAGCTCTTGTGCGCGTCTCATGACGGTCGTAGTGGGGGCCAGTGCGCATGGGTCTCCAGGGGTCACTGCATCGCTCGAACTACTTGCGGCCGTCTGGCCTGAGTTGGGCATGACACCGATCGTTGTCGAGTTCGACCCCGCTGGAGGCTCGTTTACCGGGCGCTACGACCTCGATCCCTCGCCTGGGTTTGGTGACTTGGCCGCGGCCCTGCGTTTCGGCGAGGAGCCAGCTCTGTCGGAGTTGACTCAATTACTACCTTCGCTGGTTGCCTGTGTGCCGATGCCGCCGTCGGCGCTTCTCGCCCGTCGACAAGTGATCTCCGCGAACGCACGTCTCGGTAGCTATCTCGCAGGCTCCGGGCATGTCACCTTGGTCGATGCTGGACGTATCGACGCATCGACGCGGACCGCAGCGACAATTGACGAGGCTGACATTCTTTGCTGGTTCGTCCGGCCCGACCACGAAAAAGTTCTGGCGTTACGCCACCGACTTGCAGAGATGCCCATCGGTGCTCGTGCCGCTGTCGTCTGCGTCGGCGACGGGCCGTACCGCCCCAGTGAGGTTGAAGAGGCGACGGGTCTCTCGGTGCTGGGAACGTTGCCCGTTGATGAACGCACACTGCGCCGAGTAGGCCAAGGACTGCGAACCCGGGCAGTTCAGCGGAGCCGGCTATACAAACAGGCAGTTCGGCTTGCACACCGGCTGTGCGATGACTCTTGGTTCGGGCCACTTGGCGGCGCCCGCGAATCGGTGGGCGACGTCTGGGACTCAGGTGACTTCGTGAGCGATACCGAGCCAACCTGGTTCGAGTCACCTGGCTGCGCGACGACGAGGAATACTCAACGGTGCTCCGGCCCGGTGTCGGGCCCTGGCGTGTCGCCGATAGAGGTTGACGGCAGCTGGGCCTAGAGCCGCATCGCACACCAACACTGCAGACGCCGCCCAAATGTGCTCGTATGGAGGGGGAAGTCAACAACCATCGGTTGATGTTCGGTGGCGGGAACAAAACGAGCGGTGCCGCCGGCATCAAC
>CALKPY010000151.1 GCA_937991435.1 uncultured Acidimicrobiales bacterium | reverse complement strand
TCGTCGTCATCATCGCAGGTCGATGGGTTCTCAGTGTCGAGGTCGTACAGCCCACCGCAGGTAGCACCAAACGTTTCGTAGCTGCTGTCGCTTGGCGACGCCCAGAAAAGGTCGTCACATGCTTCGCCGTCGCCCTCGTCGCACGCGTCCCACAATGCATCGAGCTCAGGGTCATCGCCGTAGTTGCCGCCTTCGACATCTTGGGCAACGGCTTCCTCGCCTGCCTCATCAGAACTATCGGACATCTCATCGGCTGCGTCGACTTGGTCGTCAGCTGCGGCTGCATCGATCTCGCCGGCGGCGTCGAGGTCGGACTCGACCGTTGTGCTGCCAGACGCCGCAGCGGCACATCGGCCAGGCGCGTTACCCGCGCCGGCGCCGCCGCAATTGAGCGCGATCTCTTCATATTCGGTATCGCTCGGTGCATCCCAGAACAAGTCGTCGCAGGCGTCGGCGTCGCCGTCTCGGCACGCATCGACCAGCGAGTCGAGTTCCGCGTTGTCGCCGTAACTCGAACCAGACCCGGTGTCGGTATCAGACGACCCGCACGCGGCAAATAGCAGTGCGATAGCTGCGATCAGCCCGATGAGCTTTGTGCGTTTCATGATGCCTCTTCGGGATTGTGGCGTCTCGCGATAGGTCGGTCCGCCCGAACTTCGCATTTTGGGCTGGTTCTCGCCTGTTGCCAACGCGAGGCTGAAGAATCACGCACGGATTCATACCAACAGCGCATCGAACCGACCAGAGTCGCAAGAGTCAGGTTCGATATGGTTCGCCTCGGTGCAGACCGAAACCCCGACGGGCCTCTTCAAACCGCCGACGACACGGTCAGGTCGCACTCTCACCGAGCGCGAGATCCTGACAATGATCTCCGCGATTATGGCGCTGATGGCCATCGCCATCGACCTCATGCTTCCGGCCTTTGATTCAATGCGTGAGACCTATGGTTTGGCTCCCGATTCCAACCGGGTGTCACAGGTCATCACCGCGTTCTTCCTCGGTCTCGCGGTGGCCCAGCTCGCGTGGGGCCCGCTGGCCGACTGGTTTGGCCGCAAGAAGATCCTGTACGCCAGCCTGACGATCTACGTCGCGGGCACGGTCGCCGCCATCATGGCTCCGTCTTTTGAATGGTTGCTGATTGCCCGGTTCTTCTGGGGCGTCGGCGCTGCCGGTACCCGAGTGGTCTCAACAGCGATCATCAGAGATCTGTTCAGTGGCACCGCGATGGCCAAGGCCATGTCGCAGATCATGGCTGTGTTCGTATTGGCGCCGGTGTTTGCTCCTGCTCTTGGCGCCGGATTGATTTCATTTCTCCCATGGAAGTCGGTTTTCTGGTTCTGCGCTCTGATGGTGATGGCTATTGGAACATGGACCCTGCGCCTCGGCGAGACTCTGAATCCAGATGACAGGCGGCCGCTCGAGGTTCGCTCCATCGCGACCGGATTTCGCGACGTAACTCGCAACCGCACCACGGTCGGCTACACCGGCGCGACTCTGTTCCTTCAGGGCGTGTTCACGGCCTACATCGGAAGCGCCGAGCGCATCATCAGCGGCATCTACGGCCGCGAGAGCAGCTTTGCGCTGGTGTTTGGCTGCGTTGCCGTGCTGTTCGGGATCGGCGCACTTTCAAACGGCCGCTTGGTGCCGATTTTTGGTATCGATGTGTTGATTCGCCGGACCATCATCGGCGTACTGGCTTGGAGCTGGTTACTGGTTGCGGTGACGGTGGCATCGGGCGGTTCGCCGAGCTTCTGGCTGTTCCTTCCAATGCTGGGGCTGCTGCTGGCAACATTTATGTTGCTCATGCCGAACCTCAACACTGCGGCCCTCGACCCTATGGGCGAACTTGCTGGCACTGCAGCGTCACTCACCGGCGCGTCGCGGATCGCGGGCGGAGCGCTGCTCGGGGCCCTTGTCGATGCCCGGGTAAGCGACGACCTCACCGTGTTCGCAGTCGCCGTCGCGTTGTTCTGCGCAGGAGCTGTGGGGTGTGTGTGGTGGGCTCGCGGCACCCTTGCGCCGCACAGCGCGAGAACATCAGAGACGAATTCGCCCTAAACGACGTCGACTCGGGCCCCATCGACATGTTTCAAATTTCGGGAACCAAAACCGTGCGCTCAAACGTCATAGAGGTATGGGAATGATTCACATCACGGCAAAAGCACGTCGTCGGCGCACCGTGTTTGCTCTTGTTTGCTTGATCGTGACAGCGCTACTGACCGTGGCATGCGGTGCGGATTCGGCCTCACCTGCGACCGTCGACGCCGGGTCAGCCGACGCACCTGGAACCGCGGGTCTCGGCGCAGCAGCGGCCGATACCCCTGCCGAATCCGCTGGCGAAGAGCTACCAACCTCGGTCACGGTTCCGACCACCGAGGGCGGGGATCAGATCGCGAAGCCAACACCGACAACGTTGAACATTCAACCGACTCCAACAACAGTGCCCGCTGAGCCAACTTCAACCACGGTGATCGAGCGGGAACCGACGCCCGCTCCCAAGGCGACAGACGAGCCAACTCCAGATGACACGCCAGCCACCCCGCCACCGGCTGATCCAACTTCGGTGGAAGAACAGCCGGTGCAGACCTACCCGGCTGCAGACTGCATCGTGTCGCTCAGCATGGCAACTGGCTGGGAGTGGTGGTGCGGCGGACAGCCTTGCGCAGCAGACGATCTTGCCTGCCCGACAGAGGCACCCGGCCCTACCGAAGCCTGCTACCGCGGACTTGGACCAGCAGACGGCACCCAGTGGTCGTGCGACGGCGTGGTCTGCCAGCCGCCAAGTCAGCCGTGCGGCGCTGTGCCGTCATGGGTCGCAGTCGAGCCGTATCCGCCATTTCCAGGGGATCCTCTCAATTGTGTGACGACACCTTGCCCATCGATCGATGTGAGTTGTGATGTCTCTGACTCTGGCCCGATTGAAGTCGGCGAAATGATCGTCTTGTCGTCGACGATCCAGCCTGCTGATTATGGCTATGGCGTCGAATTGTTCTTCCACCACGGCGACGGCTTCGTGGATCCCCGCGGCTACTCAGAGGCGTACTACGAGGCCGAGGGGATCTACTCCGTTGAACTTGAGTGGCACAGCCTTGGCGTGAGCGGCCGGGTCTACTGTGGTGACGTGATAGTCGGATCTGGCATCTCATCGGAGCCGCTCGTGAACACCGAGCAGTACATCGGCCTGACTGTCGACGCTGCGACGACGCTCGCGACCTCGAATGGGTTCACGACTCGAATTGTGCGTATTGATGACGAATTGTTCATCGTCACTATGGACTTCAGCGAGACTCGGCTCAACTTCGAGATCGATGATGGGTTCGTCACCCTCGTGAAGATCGGCTAGCTCAGTGGGTATTGGTTTGGCAAGGCCATCTCGGCTCGCACCGCGCGCTTTGGCAACGTTCATGATTGTTCTCGCCGCCGCGCCTGGGGCCTGCAGCACCGACCTGGCGGTGGGCCCTGGAGCCCCATCAGATTACGAGATAGCGACCGACGCCGGACCGCATTCGGCCGCCGGCGACGACGCGACTGACCGTGATGGCGAAGCGCCAGCGAGTTTTGCCCGAGAGCTCGAGTCCGACCTCGCAGACCCGACCGCTACGGCCACACGACCGAGCACAAACGAAGCCGACCTGCGACTGCCAGTGACAGTTGCAACCGTGCTCGCTCAGCCATCTTCTGACCCAGTTGTCACGCCCACTGAAACGTCGACGCCGGTGCCGCCCGCTGCGACACCAGCGCCCCCTGAGCCGACCACGCCATCGGCGAGGCCAACGGCGTCAGCTACACCATCGCCGAAACCGACCATTGCGCCTCAGACTCCAACAGCGTCGCCAACGGCTCCTGCAACTGTCCCCACCGCGCCGCCGAACACAGATCCGTCACGCCAGCGCCCCGGACCGAGTACGTGCGTGGTCGGTGTTTGCCCCGGAACGACGGTGTCGTGCACCGTCTCGAACACCGGACCAATCGCTGTCGGCGCCCCGATCTCGATGCAGGCCAGAATTGCGCCTGCCGCCTATGACCAGGACATCGAATGGTTCATACATCACGGTGACGGCTATGTCGACACGGGCAGTTTCTCGCAGGGGCAATATCTGAGCCCTGGCTTCTACACCGTCAAGGCCGAGTGGCGCAGTCAGGGCCAAACGGGTTGGGTCGGCTGCGGAACGGTGACCGTGGGCATAAATGACGGGTTGGCGCCGGTCTTCGACGCGAGCGCGTACATCGGGCTGACTGAACAAGAAGCCGAATCTCGTGCGGCTGCCGAGCGGCGAACGATTCGCGTCATTCGTGTAGACGGTAACTACAACTCCTACACCGACGACATCGTGCCAGGGCGAATCGATGTCGAAATCGACAACGGCGTCATCACACGAGTTAGCTGACAGAACATGCGCCGGGCGGTTCGAGTCGAACGGCGTGCCACCCGTACAGCGCCCAGCACCCAACTGCGAACAATGTCAGCGTTACGCTCCCCCGGTTGTCGACTGCGCGGCCGAAGATCGTCAGGCTGAGCTCACCGCCAAGAAGCGCGCCCAGGACGACTATGACCGCAGCCACCCCTATCGAGAATCGGGTCCAGAAGAACGCCCAACGTCTGCCGTTCAAAATGCCGACGCTGATGATGATCCAACCCACAGACGACAGGTTCCGCGGCGTGTGGTCATATGCATTGACGAGGAAGGCCACGACTCCAAGAGCGAGATTGATCGATGCAAAGAATTTCGCCTGGCGTGACACCGCTACGAGCTTCGGAGGGTTCACGTGCGCCCGGTCGATCGTCACGGTGCGTTGAGTTGTTGTTCGACCGGGTCGAGGCACACCACGCACAAAGTAGTGCCAGTCTTACTTGCACTTTCTGATTCGCTGTGATTACCTGACGTCACGCCACTGCGCACACAGGAGTACACAATGCAGGTACTACGCACACCCGACGAGCGTTTCGTCGATCTTGTCAACTATCCGTTTGCCCCGAACTACGTCGAAATCGACGATCGCGACGGTGCCACATTGCGGGTTCATTATCTCGACGAAGGCCCTCGCGAGGGCGCAGTTGTGTTGTTGCTGCATGGCGAGCCCTCATGGAGCTACCTGTACCGCAACATGATCCCGCTTCTCACGGCATCTGGGCTTCGGGTCGTCGCCCCCGACCTGGTGGGTTTCGGCAAAAGTGACAAGCCAACCAAGAAGAGTGACTACACCTATGCCCGCCATGTTGCGTGGATGCAGGCCGCCATCATCGACCATCTCGATATCACCGACGCAACCATGTTCGGCCAGGATTGGGGCGGCCTTATTGGGCTGCGGCTTGTCACCGCCAATCCCGAGCGTTTCGCCAGAATAATCATTGGCAACACGGGCCTCCCCACTGGGCATCAAGGGCCGAGCGAGGCATTTCTTTCATGGCAGAAGTTCAGCCAGGAATCGCCCGTGTTTCCCATCGGGGCCATCCTCAACGGGGCGACAAACACCGAGCTGAGCGAACAAGAAATCGCTGCCTACGACGCACCTTTTCCTGACGAGACGTTCAAGGAGGGCGCCCGGATCTTCCCATCGCTGGTTCCCACGTCGGTCGACGATCCAGCGAGTGCCGCCAATCTCTCCGCCTGGGAGATCCTGAAGCAGTGGGACAAACCACTCGTCACCTGCTTTAGCGACGGCGATCCGGTCACAGCTGGCGGCGAAGCCCCGTTTCACAAGCTCGTCCCTGGGGCGACCGGTCAGCCGCACGTCACAATTGAGAACGCGAACCATTTCTTCCAAGAAGACAGCGGACCGCAGCTTGCCCAGATCATTATCGATGCCATTGCACGGGCCTGAACGGGCGAGCATCGAGCGATGAGCGAACAAGCACTCCCCCGCTACGGCACGATCGATGCGGCATACGGCACGACTCTGGCGACGACGGCGCCTGAGGACGACGGCGCCGTGTACATGGTCAATCTGATGAAGTACCGCGATGTCGCTGACTACACAGACAATCGCGACTCAACGATTAGCGGCCGAGCTGCCGACGACCTCTACTCGCCACTCGATTCGCTGGCTGCGGTCGGGGCGCGTCCGGTCTTGTTCGGCGACGTTGACGAGCAGTTGCTCGGCGATGGCACCACTTGGGATCGCGTTGGCGTTGTGCGGTACCCCACCCGGCGGTCTTTCATTGACATGCAAGCGCTTCCTACGTTCCGGGAATCGCACAAACACAAAGACGCTGGCATGGCGAGCACCATCGTGATGGGAAGCCAGCCAATGGCGGTTCCAGCGACACCGGCGGGCGTGGCCGCGGTCGAATGGACAGACGTGCCGCACCCATCGACCGATGACGATGGCCCAGTCGTGGTTGTTCACGTGGTGCGATTCCACGACGAACACGGCGCTCGTTCAACCCCTTCCGAGATGGAGCTGTATCAAAGCGCAGCCGCCAAGGCCGCCATTACCCACGGGGTACGGATCAATGCCTGGCTTGCCGTCGAGGGCACCATCATTGGCGACGGCCGGGCATGGCATCAGGTCCGGTTCAACGAATTCCCGAGCAAGGCGGCCTTTATGGCAGTCGCCGCCGATCCAGGGCGGTTGGCGGCACAGAAAGAACATCGCGAAGCGGCGATTGCCGACACCTACACCATGATTGTTCGTTGTGCCGTCAACAGCCTTGCCGACTCGATCGCTAGGACCTGACGCAGCCGGTCGCCATGACACTTCGATGAGCGCCAACCACGCAAACCAACCGAGAAACCACCCATAGTGATCTTACGACGTACATATACGATGTAAGGTTTCGGGCATGGCAAAACCATTCAGATTCGCACTCCAGCTCCATGGTCCGATTCCTGGCCGCACGTGGCTTGACTCGGCCAAGATGGCCGAAGACCTCGGCTTCGATTCGCTGCTTATGCCGGACCATTTCACCGAGGAACTCGCACCGGTGCCAGCGCTTGCTGCAGCCGCTTCGGTCACGACCACGCTAAAGGTTGGCGCACTTGTCATGGGGAACGACTATCGCCATCCGGCGATGGTGGCGAAGGAAATGGCAACACTTGATGTCATCTCGGGCGGTCGAGTCGAGCTTGGCATCGGGGCCGGCTGGATGAAGGTCGACTACGACCGCCTTGGCTTCAGCTATGACCCACCCGCCATGCGAATCGACCGGCTGCAGGAGAGCCTTGACATCATTCGCAAATGTTGGGATTCGGAACCCTTCAGCGCTTCGGGCGTGCACTACAAGATCGCCGAGTACGACGGCTTCCCCAAGCCGAATTCGGCTGGCGGCCCCAAGATCATGATCGGTGGAGGCGGTCCTCGCATGCTCGGCCTCGCGGCGCGCAATGCCGACATCGTCGCGGTGACCGCAAACCTGCGGGCTGGAGTCATTGGCCCCGACGCCACTCAAGATTCAATGCCCGCCGCCTATGACAAGAAGCTCCAGAGGGTTCGTCAAGCCGCCGGCCCCCGACTGGACCAGATCGAGCTGAGTTCCTTGACGATGCACACATCGATTACCGATGATCGCGAGACCGAACTTGCTGGCGTCGCCGAGTTGTTCGGCGTGCCGGTCCACGAGATCGACGCGTCTCCCGCGATGTTGATCGGCAGCGTCGATCAACTCGTTGACCAGTTGATTGAGCGCCGCAAGCGCTGGGGCTTCAACTACATCGCCATTCAGACCGCCGAGGCAGCCGAAGCCTTTAGCGAAGTGGTTCACCGCCTGAACGGCACCTGACCATGGGATTCTGTGTGCACCGCTCGACCGGTCAGCGGGCGTACTACGGCGTAGCGGACCTGATTTCGAGTGTCGAGAGGGAGAACACAAGATCAGTGTCGACCTCAGCAGGAAGCTCGCCTTCGAACAGCACCTGTTCGTCGACCTTGAGAAGCTGACCTTGCCAGCCAAGTAGCTCGTAGCTGCCCTCGGTTGGTTGCAGACCCGTAAGGGTTGCTACACCGTTTTCGTCGACGGGTTCCACGCCGATGATGCCAACTCCGTCGAACCGCACGGCCAAAAGCTCGTAGTCCGATGCGCCGGTCACGGTGAGCACCCGGTGTTTCAGGTCGACGCCGGCGACTGCTTCGTACTCGGCCAAACGAGCTGGGTCGAGGTTCAATGGACGAAACGCTTCGTCTCGCGATGCCCACAGCTCAATGCTGTCGGCGTCGAATCCCGGGGGTGCCTGTGCTTCGACGCCAATCGGCTCGATTTCGGCGACATCGTTTGATCCGCAGGCAGATGCGACCAACAACGCGACTGCGGTCGCGAACAGATTCATCTTCGGTCTCATTGGCTCTCCAGGACTTGCAGCGGCCGATTGCGATCGAAAGGTACAAGAACACA
>CALKPY010000150.1 GCA_937991435.1 uncultured Acidimicrobiales bacterium | reverse complement strand
AGAAGAAGAGTCCACAAGTACCGAATCTAGATTCAACACTGCAGGCCATATCGGCAGCTCCTCGTCAGCGTCGACCCACTGCGCCATCCCAAAATTTGAGTCCGCTGTCGAAGCACTCACGTACACCGTCAGGCCGTGGGCTCGTATCTGTGACACCGGGAGCAAGATCACGGGCACTCCAAAGGCGATGTCGTCGGAATCGACAACAAGGTACTTTTCCAAGTCTCTTTCCGCTCGTTTCGGTGCGTAGGTCACCTCTAATTGGTCAGGTAGGCAAGCAGACAAAACCGCCACGACATGATCGTCTTTGACGGCTACGCCTGCCAGATGACCTGGCGAATCGAATCCCGGGTCACACGCAGCTACGGCTGCTAACGCCGCGAACACAAGAAAAACGAAACCCAGTTTCCGATTCGTCAACATGCGTAGTTAACGTCCTTCAGGCCTGCAATGCCCATTACGATGAGGACGTGCCCGTGTTCGCCCCCGTTGAGGCCTCTGTTGACAATCAGCACAAAGGCTGGATATGCGACGAGCACGGCCAGCAGCGTTAGCTCGGCGAGTCTCTGGGCGAGAAACGACACGCGCTATGGGTGTCGTCGAATGCGGGACGCTGTGGCGCCCACGAGGAGCAGACCGACACCTAGCTTTTTGGGGTCTTTACCTTCGTACGGGTCGCCGCCATGCTCATCAGTGCCAGTCGCTTGGCCGACTATCGCAGCTGCCATCGAGTTCATGTCAGCCGGCTTTTCGGGCGTTTTCCCATACCGCCAGCCTAAACGCTGTCGACCTGCCTGATTCGGCCCCAACAATTCAAACTGACCCACTACCCAAGTCGCAACGTTGTGTCGTTTTGGCGTGTCGTTTGCCCAGGGCGGCCGGGGTTCTAGCCCATGGGTACGAGTTCGTCGTCACCGGTCTCGTCGTCGCGCAATAGCTCCCAACCAAACAACGCGGCGAGATGCTCACGGCCCTCATCGGGGCCGCTTGCAATGACTTCGTCGTTGGCTTGAAGTACTTGAGCTCCGCCCGGGCGATACAGGTAGCGATTCGCCTGCCGAAGTGCCAGCACCGTGTAGCCGGGTTCGAGGTTCAGTTGAAGATCGGCGAGCGATCGACCATCGGCGCTCGAACCAGAAGCGACCGGATATTGAACGACGACCTCGTGGCTCTCACCGAGCGCCAGTTCGAGAATCGGATGCACCGATTCGCCTTGTTCAACCACCCAGGTCATCTGTCGTGCCTGATCGCCTAGGTCGGCTGCGGCATTTGCCAGATGGAGAAGCCCGCGCAACGGCGACGGATCAAGGTCTTCCTTTGCCGCTCGCAACACCCACAACTCAAGGCGGTCGTTCATCTCGTCAAGCAGCTTTTCGAGTTGACGAACCTCGGCGGCCAGACCTCGGTTGCCGAGCACAAGCGACGAATACGCAAGACCGACTGCAGCTTCGCTGAGATTCTTCATCTCGACCAGCACATCGACCGCACGATCAAGGTCAGACACCCACAGGTCTTCGGGGGTCACAGGCGGTTGCCATATCGGAGCCGCTGCCAGCTCACGCAACCGGGCAATGCCAGCTGGCGATCCACGCAAGAAGAGCGCGTCGCCGGGCAACATGATGAAGTCGCCATCGACTGCGGTGTCCCACTGGCGCCCTCGACGCACCGCGAAGATGCGCATGCCGGTGGCCACCGGCAACTCGAAATCGGCAACAGGTCGATTTGCGAGGTGCGAGCCATCGCTTACCAGAACCCGATGTGAGATTTCTTCAGCCTCGGACATATCGGCGATCAGTTCGCTCGGAATTCCAAGCTTGTGCGTGACGATGCGTGAGATTTTGACGGCGTCATTCGCAATGCGCTCAATAGCGCTCACCACTTGGAGCACCGATGACATTCCCTCGGCTTCCCTCGGGCGTCGCACGGCCAGCACGCAAATCTCACGCATGTCGTGTACGAGCTCGTTCATCTGCTCTTCGAGCTCGCTGACTTCGGCGGCCATTTCAGCGTCGCCAAAATACACCGAGGCATAGGCGAGGTCGACCATCAGCTCGCTGAGGTTCTTGGCCTCGGCAAGCATCGAGCGCAGGTTGTTCGGGCGGTCATCCATGATGTGGTTCCTTAAAAACGTACTTGGCGCGCAGATGCCTGTGCATGGCAGGTCGACTCATGTGAATCCAAGAAGTGCGACGGCGACGATGAGGGTGAACGCACCGAGAAGATCGAGAGCGCTCGTGACGACGGGAATGCCGTAGGTGTCGGGGTCAAGCCCAACTCGTACCGACGCAATGGTGCTGTAGTAGGCCACGGCGACGGAAAGCAGCGACGCTGCGGCACCACCAATCATGGCGGCGGCAACGAGCCAGCCAACCCCGGGGCTGGACAGCCCGGCCCACGATGCGAGAACGTGCGCCAACAGCCCAGCGGTGCCAAAGGCGGGTACCGCCAGCACCAAGGTGCCGACGAGATCGGCCCGAGCGCGGGCTTCTGGCCATCTGCTGGGAACAATGATGCCGAGATGCAACCGGCTCGAAAGGCGGCTCGACAAGGTGCCACCGAGCGCCCCAGCGACAGCCAGAAAGGCAGGAAGCAGCACCAACAGCGCCGGATGTCGAGCGAACGAGTCGAGTTGACGTTCAACTGTCACCCCAGCGATCAGATCGAGCACAATGCCAAAGACCAGCACGGGCGACGATTCGTAGACGATGGTGCGCAAACCTGAGCGGCCGGCACGCACCACCCAAAGCACGGCTGCTGGTGCGAGCACGGCAGCGGCAACCGAGACGCCAGCGACCAGAGCTGCGTTGTCTACGAGCAGCGAAGCGATCACCAATGCCGGAACCGTCGCCACATCTCCCGCAGCGGTAACCAACGGCGCCGTCACGTTGTCGGGATCCCAACCAAAGCGCACAGAGCCGGCCGCCAAGGCCAACGCGGTCAGCATCACCACGACTGAGGCGCCCAGACCGCCAGCAACGCTGATCATTACGAATTGCCACAACGTGATCGAGTCGGCAATACCAAACGCAATAGCTACGCATTTTGCGAACACGGCGAGAACCACCGAACTCAGCAAGGTCAGTATCACCGAGGCGATCAGGTTCTCACCAACAACTGAGGTTGACCGAAGCGATAGCCGAAAGGTGCCTGCGTGAATTGACGTGCTCAAGCGCGAACCAAGTGCACCAAAGATGTTCCCCCGCAGAGCAATCGCTGCAGGAACCATGAGCAAAAGGCCAGGCAGGTCTTCAAGACGTTCGGTGCTACTGCCAAGAAAGAGGCCTGCGATCAGTGCCACCACAATCAGCAACAGCAGAGCAATCAGTCGCTCGGCCGCGTCTTCGACAAGCCGCTGGCGGGTCGATCGCACATCGCTTCGTCGCAGACGCGGCCTCCCAGCGAGCCCACGGCGTGGTGAAGCTCTGCGAAGCGCAGCCATTGAAATACCCGGACGTTCAGACAGTTGCCAGCGGACGGTAGCCGTCTGCTCAACGGCCAACAGCAGTTCGTCGCACCTGACAATGCGTTTCAAGGTGAGTAAACGCATGGCTACCGGGCTGTATGGCCTAGGCCCTCTTGACCATTTGTATTTCGCAAGACACCTATGGCTAACAATCCATAAGGACCGGTCCGATAGATACACGTGACCGTCAAACGACACCAACGATCGAGAGCTCTGGCAGCACACCTGCTCTCCAAAGGCGCACAAGGCGCTCAGTCGTTGGCGTCCAAAGTCGCGACCGGGGCGACTGCTTCTGCATCTGCACGTCCAAATACCGGCAGTGACGCTTCTTCCGGTCTGACCTCGCGCCGTCTCACGCACCCCCAAATGCGAGCCGGAACATCTCGAGACGAGTTCGCCGACGCCGTCACCCAAGCATTGTTCAGCCTGCGTACATCTGAGGGCTCTCTGGCGATACTCAATGTCGACATCGACCGGTTCTCCACCCTCAACGACACACATGGCTTCGACGCAGGCGACGAAGTACTTTTTGCCGTCGCCGATCGATTGTCGGTGATCGTCAGTCCTGCCGGACGCATCTCGCGGGTAGGCCCTGACGAATTCGCGCTGTTGTGCAAGCTCGATGCCCCAAACGGCACCGTCACTGAACTCGTCGACCGCATCAACCGCCTGTTCAATCGCCCGATCGAGACAGCTCGAGCATCAATTCGCATCACCATCAGCGTGGGAGCGGCTGTTGTGAACCGCGATCAGTCAGCTGGTATCGACCCGATGACTCTTATTCGCCAGGCCGAAAGCGCAATGCAGGAAGCACGCCGCAGCGGCCGCTCGCAGTTTGTGAACTACGAACAGTCGATCATGGAACAAGCGGTAAGCCGTTACCGCACCGAACAAGAGCTGCGCGCTGCCTTGCAGAACGACAAGCTCGATGTTCATTATCAGCCGATCATCAATCTGCACTCGGGTGCCATTGTCGGCCTCGAAGCTCTGGCTCGCTGGAACCACCCGTCGTGGGGAACCGTCAGCCCCGGCGTGTTCATTCCTGTCGCCGAAGAAAGTGGTTTGATCGATCAGCTCGGCGATGTAGTTCTGCGAAACGCAACCGCCCAGGCTCAACGTTGGTCGACAACTCCACTGGGCCAGTCCGTCATGACTGTGAACCTGTCGAACCGTCAGCTGCTCGACCCGCACTTGATCAGTCGAATTCGCGATGCACTCGACGAGTACGAGATCGAACCTGGTTTGCTTTGTCTTGAGATCACTGAATCAGTGGTCATGAGCGACGTGGCCCTGTCGATGGCGGTTCTCGGCGGCCTCAAGGACCTCGGCGTATGCCTGGCTATTGATGACTTCGGCACTGGCTATTCATCACTCAGTTATCTGCGCCGCCTACCTGTGGACATTCTCAAGATCGACCGTTCATTCGTTCAATCGATCTACAACCGCGATGACCGAATTATTACCAAAGCAATCATCGACCTGGCCCACACCCTTGGCATGACAACCGTCGCCGAAGGCGTCGAAAATCGCCTACAGGTCGAGGTGCTACACGCTCTTGAATGTGACATGGCACAGGGGTTCCTACTCCACCATCCGGTGGCGGCTGACGAGATCGACATGTCGTCAATTGACTTCTCGGCCACCCCTATGCAAGGCCCTCGAGTCACCGCGGCCAGTGTTGCACCAGTTCCGCCGCCATCGGCTGGTGCATCTAATGGATACGCCCCGATTCGTACCTGAACCAACTCATTTATCTGAAGTCACGGCTTTGCAATGCGGTCGCCATCTGTAGCGGCCGCAGACGCTCAGCAATCACATTGACCACACCTTCGTTGCGTTCGAGCCGACCGTGCACATAAAGCACCGGCGCTGAGCTGGCAACAACACGGTGGCGAACCCAACACCCTTTACTGACCACGATGTTGATCATGCCGGTCTCATCTTCGAGACTGAGAAATGTCATGCCGCTTGCGGTCGCTGGGCGCTGCCGGTGGGTGACGACACCGGCAACCAGCACCTTGGTGTGCTCATGGGTCAACAACGCGTCAGCGGTGACGACTCCTTCTGATCGAAGTCGTTCTCGCCAGAACAATGTCGGGTGCCCTTCTGCCGCAACACCGGTTGCCCACAGGTCGGCGTGAGCCAGTTCTTGATCGGACATTCCCGGCAGCTGTGGTGCTTCGGTCCCGGTCACGATTCCTGCAAGTTGACCTGCGCCGGTGGCCGCCACCGCTCCGGCAGTCCACAGCGCTCGCCGTCGATCGGGTTCCAGCACGTCAAAGGCCCCTGACGTTGCGAGCGATTCAAGTTCGCATCGGTCAAGACCGGTTCGGCGACGTACGTCTTCGACACTTTCAAATGGGCCGAGCCGATCCCGGTTCTCGACAAGTGCTTCGGCTCGAGCTGATCCGAGGTGACGGACCGACCCGAGGCCGAGTCGCATTTCAGGGTCGTCGACTTCTCCTTCGAGCCGTGCTCCTGATCCGCTGCGGTTGATGCACGGCTGGTGCACCGTCACGCCATGACGCCCAGCGTCTTGCACAAGAGTGTGAGGGCTGTAGAAGCCCATTGGTTGAGCGTTGAGCAGCGATGCGCAAAACGCCGCCGGATAGTGGTACTTGATCCACGAACTTGAATAGACGAGATAGGCGAAACTCACCGAATGACTCTCGGGGAAGCCAAAGTTCGCGAACGCTGCCAATTTGTCCCAGATCAGATCGGCGGTGTCACCCACGATGCCCCGATCCTGCATGCCCGCATAGAAACGAACACGCAGGCTTTCCATGCGGGCTTGGCTTCGTTTTGATCCCATGGCCTGTCGAAGTTCGTCGGCCTCGCTGGGGCTAAAGCCGGCAACATCGATCGCCATTTGCATGAGCTGTTCCTGGAACAGCGGGATACCCAATGTCTTGGCCAACGCGTTTTCTAAAAGCGGATGCGGATACGTCACCGGTTCTTTGCCATTGCGGCGTCTGATGTAGGGGTGCACCGAGCCGCCCTGAATAGGACCTGGCCGAATCAACGCGACTTCGACGACCAGGTCATAAAAGGTCCGAGGTCGCAGTCGAGGAAGCGTGGCCATTTGGGCTCGGCTCTCGACCTGAAAGACCCCGATTGAGTCGGCTCGGCACAACATGGCGTACACGGCATCGTCTTGAGGGATCGTGGCCAGATCGATACTGACACCGTGGTGATCACCAATCAGATCAACAGCAAGATGCAGCGCGCTGAGCATGCCCAGACCGAGCAGGTCGAACTTGACCAGACCAACTGCTGCGCAGTCTTCTTTGTCCCACTGCAGCACGCTTCGGTTGGCCATGCGGGCCCACTCAACCGGACAGACCTCGATGATTGGGCGGTCGCAAATCACCATGCCCCCCGAGTGAATACCCAAGTGACGGGGCGCGTGTTCGAGTTGCGCTGCTAGCCCCAGCACGTCGTCGGGAACATCGACTGTTTCGTCGTCACCAAGCCCACCCCATCGGCTCAGGTTCTTGGCAAAGGCATCTTGTTGACCGGGGGCATGCCCAAGGGCCCGCGCCATGTCACGAACGGCAGACCGGGCGCGATAGGTGATGACATTGGCAACCTGGGCGGCGTGGTGTCGGCCGTGGCGTTCATAGACATATTGAATGACCTCTTCTCGCCGACCGCTTTCGATGTCGATGTCAATATCTGGTGGGCCGTCTCGTTCTGGTGACAGGAACCGCTCGAACAACAAACCCAGGCTGACCGCATCTGCCTTGGTGATGCCAAGCGCGTAACAGACCGCAGAGTTGGCAGCTGAGCCACGTCCTTGGCAGTAGATGTCGCTGCGTCGGCAAAACTCGACGATGTCCCACACCACCAAGAAATACCCGGGAAACCCCAACGCATCGATCGTCGACAACTCATGGTCGATCTGGTTCCATGCTCCGGCAACCCGCTCAGCTTGACGGCTGCCGTAGAAGCCTGCCGCCCGTTGTTCGGTCAGCTCGCGTAACCAGCTCATCTCATCGTGGCCCGGCGGACACGGAAACGGCGGAAGCGACGGTGCCACCAACGCCAGATCAAATGCGCAAGACGCTGCGATATCTGCCGCACGTTCGACCACACCGGGATAGCGACGAAACCACTGGGCCTGCTCAGCGCCCGATCGCAGGTGGGCCACGCCAGCTGCAGGCAGATAGGCATCGACACCATCGAGGCTTGAGCGTTGCGACACCGCGGTCAGAGCAGCCGCCAGCTGCCGGCGCACCGGGTGGTGGTACCGCACATCGTTGGCGGCGACCACTTGCGCATCGGCTTCGGCAGCCAGGTGCACCAGCGCATCGTTGCGGGCTGAATCGAACGGGTGCCCGTGATCCCATATCTCCACAAAAACGTTCGTTACTCCAAAGGCGTCGATGAGCTTGCGGAGCTCTGTTGCAGCGCTCTCTGGGCCGCTGGTCATGAGCGCTTGCGGCACCGCTCCCCCGCTGGTGCCCGTCAGTACAACCCACTGGTCGCGTGCCGCCCCTGCCGCGAGTTCACCCAACATCTCAAGTGAGGTTTTGGGTGCCCCTTTGGAACCCGCCAGTTGACCTTGGCTGATGGCTCGGGCAAGTTGTGCGTAGCCAGAGGGCCCTCGTGCCAGAACCACGAGTTCTGAAGAACCTGCGCCCAGGCCGGTCACGGTCAGTTCCACGCCAAACACCGTCGGCAGGCCGTGAGCACGGGCCGCTTCGGCAAATCGGACAATTCCATAGAAGCCGTTGCGGTCGGTGATTGCCAAGGCAGCGAGACCGAGTCGTACGGCTTCCTGAACCAGCTCTTCGGGGTCAGATGCACCATCGCCGAAACTGAAGTTCGAGTGGCAATGCAGCTCGGCGTATCGCACTGTTTGTGAGCTAGGCGGGGGCCCGTTGATCAGGGGCGGTTCATACGGGTTGCGGGTACGTGACCATGCTGGTGAATCGCCGCCGTCACCCGGCGCCCATGTATCGGGGTGCCCTGATGGGGCGCGCCCAGACAGCCGACGTTCGAGTTCCTTCCATGGCACGGTCGGATTTCCCCAGCCCATGAGACGAACATATGTTCGATTTCATGACTCTGCAACTCGTTCGGGTCAGATGACCTGTTCAGACGCTCGGGCTTGCCTGACCATTGGTTCGAGGTAGCGAGCGCGCACGGCCAACACTTGACGAATTTCGGCATCGAGCGACTCCGCGAACTGTTCGCGGTATAGCTCGTCGGTTGCTACCGACACGGCGAATTGCAGGGCCGAAACCGTGGCGATAAGTCCCGATACGGCAAACAGCTCCCACGTCAGGACAAGTTCGTCTCCGAACAGTGAAAATCGAGCAAGCGGGTTGAACCCAGCGGCATCAAGTTCGGTCCATTGAAGAATTGTTTCTTCACGCACCGTCAACAGGCCAAACACCACATAGAACCCGCCGATGACCAACGCCACCAACATGATCTGCACGATCTGGGCAATCAACATGAGCAGCACCAGATTGCGGGATTCACCTCGGTCGAGCGGAACAAGGTCGGGAGGAACTGGTGCCGCGCCATCAACATTGAAGGAATCGACCCTGGCAACATTGAATGAATCGACCCTGGGGATGAGCGGAGCGTCGGTGCCTGCACATATCTCGTCGATCTCTGACCAGCTGGCAAAGGCATGCAGGCCGGCGACTTCGCTGGGTGACCGCAGCACGAGAAATGCCAGCGCCGGAACCAGCATCATGGCAACCGTGAGGGCAAAGAATGGGGCGGTCAAGCCGTGAGCGACTTGCCACACCTCGGCGTTGAGAAACAAGAACGTAGCGAACAGCAACAGCAGCGGAAGCAGTTTGGCCAACAATGCCGCAACCCCGCGGAGCTGCACACCGACTTCGCGAAATCCCCACCGCATCATCGGCACCAGGCCATAGGTCGTCACCACATAGCCGACGATAAAGAGCACGATGTTGAGAGTCAGCAGCTGCCACCAGCCAGTTCCACCGGCGCCGCCAAACAACAACGCAACGATTGGAGCACCAGCCAGAAAGAGCAGGATCTCGATGACGCCGATGGTGTGCGGCAGTTCGAATGGGCGACGCCCCTGTAGCCGGTTCACGCCAACAGCCAACACGCCCAGCACCGCAAAGGCGGCGAGCGCAACACCGAACTGCGCCCAGCCGGTAAAGCGATCACCAAAGGCCGCAAGCGAGCCCAGCAAAAAGATCGACACCAGGTACGGAACCATGCGAGTGAAGACGTCTTCTGATGCGTTGTAGTGAAAGATCGCCTGCGGAACGCCGCGGTGCACAAGCCACCGCTCGATCTGTTCCATCTCCCCCTCAGGCTGCGTCACCTTGACAGTGTGCCCGCGCCGGTGGCGTCAGTCATAGATCGCTTCGGCGGTCCACCGCCCCCGGTGTTGGGCGACGAGTAGCGCTCTTCCGTCAGCTACAACGATCTGCAGGCGGGCGCACCTCAGGTGCTGGTCGTCATGCCACCACCGTTCGTCGAGCAACCATGGCGATGACCAACTTTTCACCGCGAGGCGATTTTGGCCCCACCCAACCAGCCATGCCGGAGCACTTGCCAGCAGCCCTCGCGCCGAAACAGCCACGACCTGACCATGGCGATCTTGCACTTCAATGGGAACCGGTGGCTGACAGAACCGCGCCGGGAGCGGTGACGGAAGCCGACCCATCCATGGCGCATCTTGGTCGCGACCATCTGCCTCGACACCGGCCACAACGTCGACCTGGGCGTCAGGCAACTGCAACCGGTCGACGGTCGATGTTCGTTCGACGAGATCAACCGACTCCGCGGCGATAGCCCCCACTCCACCATCGGCGCCTCGGCCGCCGTGCATCTCGGGCACAACGGCAACGCCTGCCCCAGCGAGCCCTTGCACGCGGGCAATCGCCCGTGCGGCGCGCTCAGCCAGGTTGGTCTGTTCACCCCAGAAACCGAGTTGACGGCCGGTCGCTGAGCCCAGGTCATCAGGGGTGAGCGACAGACGGATTAACCCGCCGGTCGGCTGTTGGCGCACCGGGCCCGAGAGCCAGCCATCGAGTTGCCAGCGCATGCGTTCAGCAATCGCCGAGGCACTGAATGCTTCTTCGGATCGCCAGAGCCGTCGCTGCGATTCGCCATGTTCTGATTCGGCGCCTATCGACACTCGGGCACAACTGGCGCCTCGCGACTGGAGCCGTCGCAGAAAGTCGTCGGCGAGCGCCTTGGCCACAAAGGCGGCCTGGTCAACCCGTTCCACTGGAGGGTCAAGTTCGATCGATACTTCGAGATCAGGTGCCGGTTCGCCAGGGGCGATGGGCTGATCGTCAAAGCCCCGGGCCCACAGATGAGCCCTAGCCCCTGCTGCCCCAAACCGGGCGATCACATCGGCAGGTTCGAGTGCAGCAAACGCACCGACGGTGTGTAGGCCGAGACGGCCAGCAACGTTGACGAGATCTTCGAGCTCGGCTCGACGTCGCCGGTGGGTGGTGTCGAGAGCCAAGACACCAATCGGCAAACCTGCAATCGTGGTCGCCGTCGCCCCAACCGCTGTCACCGTTGCGCCATTTGCCGGCGCAAACGAGGCGGTCCGCGCTGCGCCGAATCGACTGTCAGCGGTTCCCACGCGCACCACCGTCGAGCCAGCGAGCGCGGCGGTGACCACCTGCGCCACGTGGTCGCTCATTGCCTGGTCGCCGCCAAAGTATCGGCTTGGCCCGCGAGCCATGAATGAGCAGCGACCTGGCTGTTCGATTTCGATGCGCGGTGTCACATCATCGAGCGCCCGCAGCACCACCTCAAACGCTCGCGCTTCGCCGTCTGGATCAGGGGCGTCGATGATCAGGTTGGGTGCGCGCCGTTGCGCTTCGCGTCGACGCAGCCCCGGCTTCACGCCCAACGCCTGAGCTGATTCGGTGACGGCGACCACACGATTGGCGATCAGGACAGCTGCCACATCTTCGGGGCGGCGGCGACAGCCGACCGTTGGCCAGTTGGCACAGTCGACAACGGTCAGACGTTCGGTCTGCACCAGATTCATTCGGCTTCTCTCAACATCGCATGGTCTTCAACATCACAGGGTCTTCAGCAACACAGGGTCTTCAACAACACAGGGTCTTCAGCAACACAGCGCCTTCAGCAACACAGGGTCTTCAGCAACCGCAGGTTCAGGCAATTGCGCCGAGGCCAGCGCTCGCGTCATCGTCATCGGCGAAGCTGTTGGGCGGTCCGTCGATTACGTCGAGCAGGTCATCGATGTCAGCCCCTGCGAAACGGTCTTCGCTGGCTTGACCAATCGGCGTGATCGAAGCAGTGTGGGGCGAAACGACCGATTCGATTTCACCGTCAACGGCTGGCAGCCACACCTGATGGCGACGGCTTGCCCCGTGGCGCCGGCCAGATGCTTGCACGACGATTTGGCGTGATTGCAGATGACCTGATCCTTGGCCGAGCCCCGACCAGGCGGGGTCGGCCAGGTCAAACCGCAGATCGGCTGCTTCGGCCCACGGAGGTTGCTGACAACGCACAAGCACGCTGCCCCGTTCGCGATTGCGGGCCACCAGTTGCCGGGCATCGCGTGCGCTGAACCGGTGACGGTCAGCCAGCAGCACCAAGTCGAAACCGTCGAGGATCGCGGCGATCATCTGCGGTCGAGCCGTGCGCTCGCCCAAATCGAACTGCACGACCCGCCGCAGCGGAACCCCCGCGTCGGCACACGCGGCAAGATTGAACGACGAAGGCGCCACGATCGCCAAGAAACTCCCCCGTTGCGCTGCCTCGCTCAGCAATGCCAGACCAAATGTGGTCGCACCATTGCCGTGCACTGCCAGCGTGCTTCCTCGTTGGAGAACCCCGCCTGGCACCACATTTGCCAACCCGTCACGTACCGGAAGCGTGCGTTCGTGCGCCAACGTCGCCGCGGTCGTCACCGAGGCCCGCACCAACGCCAGCCGGTCTGTCGCTCCAGCTATCGCCGCTTCGGCTTCCGCGGTCGACTCAGCTGCTGCCAGCGCAGGGGCCTGTTCTGGTTCATCGAGCGCAACGAGGGCGCGTTGATCTGTCTGGACTCCGACCCGCATACCAACCAGTATCGAACATGCGTTCGATACTGGTCAAGCCCTATTTCAAACTATTCACCGGCGTCGAACGACGGAACCTCGACACCAGGCCGGTAATGGGTAAACAACGATTCGATTGTCTCTTGCAACGCGGACTCGTCGGCGCCAAAAGCCATCTTGACGGTGATGACGTTGCTGTTCATGTGCACGTTGTCGACACCGTTATGGGCGAAGATGCGGCGTGCGAGCTCATCGCATGGGCGATCGCGTACTTCGCCAGGGGCTTCGGTGTATCGCTCGTGCCCCATACCGGTGATCGATCGATTGATCTCAAACCGCACAACGCCTGGATTCGACGAAGGCTTTTTCACAACGGTTACGGGTTGGCCCATGCCCGCGATGCTAACGCCTCACCCGCCACGCCGGGCCACCAACCAGCAACGATTTCGACTACGGCAAGGATGATTCATCCGATATCGAGCGCGCCTGGAAAATCGTCGAAGGGCCGATCAAGGCACTCGAAGCTGGGGTGCTTCTTGACGTCGTGCGTGCGAGCCCCGACCGGGATCACGCCCCTGGCGACACCATCAGCCGCTCCAGCCCTGGGTCGCCCAGCGCACAGTTCCCCCGAGAGATGTGCGATGCCGACACAGCATCATTGTTACCCACGAAGTCCACACACTAAGGACGAACGGCGCACCCTCTTTCGTTGACAAAAGGTCATGTCTTTAAGGTTCCCCAGCCTGAGAGAAACTCGCCGCTCGTTCCAGACCATCAGCAGCCAGAGATCCGCCCACTGCTCGCTAGCCGAAAGGCGTCAGCCCCACGTGGCGGACGACAGTTCAGCTCAACTGCATCAAGAACAACCTCGGGTGACTGCCTCATAGGCGAGTTGTTCGACGGCTGTCGTCGGCCATTAGTAGATCGAGAGCCTAAATCGGAACGCTCCGGCCCGTCACTACTTGTTATCGAAGAACGTGATGACAACCGCCCGCACTGCCAACGGTCGGTTTTCATCCATGACATATCCGGTTCCTTCGCGGGCACGTGCAACCTGAAATCGCATCGATATTTCAGGGAAAGTCGACGGTGTTGCCACTACCAACCAACAAAAATTGGCTCCTCTAATCATTTCGTTACTGGTGTCGACGGGTTCTTCGCCCCCCCAATCGACCATGGCCTGCTTTCCGAGTTCGCAGGCTTCGGCGCCCGATAAATCGGTACTAAAATCCATCTGACGAACCAACTCATCTGGCCCGTTGTATGAAGAATCATCTGTCAGCACAAATTCAGCGGGCACTACAAAACCAGATACCGCATCGTCAATGTTTTCGAAGGTGCCGCAGCTCGACACAAGGATCACCAAGCTCACGAAAGCGAACAGCCATCCTCGGATGGGGTTTGACATTTCATTGACCTCGAATCATGGCGAACGCAAGAAGTTCTTCGATTCGCGCTGGTGGGAAACCGGGCGCAAACGCTCCGATGGGTGACCGCCGAGTCCGATTATCTACGGGTAGTCGCCCGAGTCTTTCGGACGTTCACAGTAATCTTCGCCTTCGCACCAGGGCCACTCGTCGTTGCCGTGGAGCCAGATGATGTCAAGGTTGAGGGACGCTGCGTTCTCGGCGAGTGTCTGACGTTGAGCGACGGTGATATCGCTATGGAAAATGAACTCCCGCCCCCACACACCATTCGCATCACGGTGGCGTCCGACGGCGCGCAACCCGCGAATGAATCCAGCCTGTTCCCTGGGTTCCCCTTCTCTTGCCATTGATAGCAACTCGATGACGGCTTGATTCTCGGCACTGTATTCGCTGACACGAATGTAGGCAGCAGCCGCGTTCTCAATAGTCGCTGGCACCTCGATCCCATTGCACGACGCGACCAACGAAGCGAACACCATCGCAGCAACTATCAACCGAATCACCCCGGACCTCCAGCCCAATGCGGCCAATAACCTCGTGTAGTTGTAGCGAAAACACAACCCGAAATGCCACCCATCAGTCACGGACGCTGGAGGTTGTCGCGGCGCTCTAGCCGTAAGATCTCGCCTTGGCTAGGGCCGAGCTCCTCGCTGAGTTGGATCTGAGTGAGACCCCGTGCTTTGCTTAGAGCGACCCTCTTGTGTTTCCCGCATTCGACGGCGCCAGCGAAAAGATTTGGCGCCGCGACTTAGCGCAACACACTGTGGCACCACCTGGCTTCGGCCGCGTCACTCACCCGCCGGATGATGCCATGAACGCACGAGGAAATCGCCAGGGCTTCGAGAGACAATTAGCTCGGCAAGGCGTGGGTCGATTGCTAAGAGCCGGAACGATTTGCGCCCGTCGCCAAAGAACTCCGGGCTCGCTGCTAGAGACAGCCCTGAACTAGATTCAATGTTCGGCTTTGGCAGATGTTTCGAATCTAGCGGCATCCATCGCCACCGTTGGCACTGGCCGCAGTCACGTCCTGCCACGCCGTGTGCTTCGCTGAGAACTGATGTCAGCTCTTCCGGGCGGAACCAGGGTTGCTTTGAGATTGCCGGGACGATCTGAAATGCGAGTTTCTCTCGGACTTGTCCCCGTATCTCAACTTCCCGCAGCTCAAGGTCAAACTCACTGCGTATTTCTTCACTGAGCCCCGGGTCGACACAGATCGAATCATGACGCCAGTTCGGAAGCCAGGCTCCGGTTGGCTCAGTCATCCCATTGTTCTTGAGCACAAGCGAGCCGGTTTGTGTGATGTTCGGCATGCCGCAAGAGGCGCACCAGCCGTGATTTCCATACATTGGCGACAAACCGAGAGACTTCTCGGGAAATGGCCACCCGCGATGCCGTTTTGGTTCTAATTCAACATAAATCATTCGACTAGTTCAGTCAGAGTTCGCGAAGATCTCAGGTTACCCGTCAGTTCTCGCTGGATAACTGGGCGGAAACGCTCCGAAGCGGGGCAACCCCGGTCAACGCCAATAAGTGCCTTGCTCTGCTGCGCCTGGGACAATCCCCATCCACCAACGCTCGAGACGTGCGGCCAATAACGCTGACGGCGTTGGTACCCCACCGCCCGCAATCGAAGTACGCAGTCCACCGCGAGATCCCGTGAGATCTATCCAAAGCCATCTTGCATCACGGCTTAGGAGCTACAGCCTCGCAGTCAGCTGGGAAAGAAGCGGCGTCAACAAGTTCCGAATCGAAATTCAGGACTGTGGGCCAAGTCGGCAAACGTTGATCTGCGTCGATCCATTCCGCCATATCGATATTCCATTGCGGTGACCTGGCGCGCACCGCGACCGTCAGCCCTTCCAGTCGTATGTCGGACAGCGGGAGCAAGTCTACGGAACCCCAAATCGAACATCAGCAGCAGCGACAAACCGATAGACGTCGCCCTTGCTTGCGCGTGCGCCCTTTTTCGGTGCGTACGTCAACTCTGGTTGGTCCGGCAAACAAGCCGACAGAACAGCGACAACTCGATCGCCTCTGACAGCGACGCCTGCAAGATGGCCAGGCTCATCAAACCCCGTGAGCAGTCCCCATGATTCGGTCCAGGGGTTATGCGACTTTGCGTTGGTGGTTGGTGGTCCAGTCCGTTCGGAACTGGGCCGGGGTTGATTGGTTCAGTGATGAGTGTGGCCGGTTGAGGTTGTAGTCGACACGCCAGTCT
>CALKPY010000149.1 GCA_937991435.1 uncultured Acidimicrobiales bacterium | reverse complement strand
ACCCAAGCCCTCTTGGACCAATTCGGCTTCCCTTCAACCGAAGCCCAACTCTCCGACGCCTGGATGGGATCAACCGTCGCAGACGTCATGGCCGAACAAATGGCCTTCTTCCAAGAACAAGGCGAAATCGACGAAGCCCTCAGCGACTACTCAGGCTTCGTCAACACCAGCTTCCTCGAAGCTGTCAACTAGTCACATGTGTCGGGGCTTGCCCCGAACAGACGCTGTGCTACACGGGGCGGGTTCGAAGATTCGAGCCCGCCCCCTGTGCATTGCAGCTACGAACGCACAACACAATTACGAATGGGGGGTGAGCGTCGGTGGCGCAGGACCTGAAGGTCGAGAATCTCGGCATGATCTACCAAGTGCCCAATGGCACCGAGGTCGAAGCGCTGCAAGACGTCAGCTTCACGCTTGAGGAGGGTCGCATACTGACCCTTTTGGGGCCCTCGGGCTGCGGCAAGACCACGCTGCTCAACATCTTGGCCGGGTTTCTCGCCCCGACCTCGGGTTCGGTGTCGCTGGGCAGCGACAAGATCACCGGCCCCGGTCGAGAGCGCGGCATGGTGTTTCAACAAGGCGCGTTGTTCGAATGGCTCACCGTCAACGAGAACATCGGCTTCGGTAAGAGCACCGAATACTCCCGAGGCACCCGCATCCGTCGCTTCTTGCGCTCACCGGGTTCATTGGCTGGCGGGCTCGCATCGGCCGCTGCGCTAGCGCTTCTGGTTGCAATCGCCTGGATCGTCGTCGGCTGGATTCCGCTCGGCGGCGAAGACGACAACGGCGAAGTCACCGGACTCGACGCACCCTCGGGTCTCGCTGTTCAACTCAAATCTGATTGGACCTTTCCTTTGTCGGTGTCGTTCGGCACCGATGCGGCAGAAAACGCGCAGACCCAGGGCAAGCACGCCCGCATCAACAGCCAACTCAACCGCAACGCCGAATCGCTCATCGCGCTCAACGAACAGATCCAAGACGGCGGCGACGACGTTGACATCGCAAGCTTGTCTGAAGACGTCGCAGACCTTCGCGACGACCTGATTTCTGACCGAGAGAAGTTAGCCGAGGCCCGAGCAGACGTCGACGCACTCGGCGAGACGCCCAACACCGACTATGCGTTCTTCTGGGAATACGCCACCAGTGCCGAAGACGGCGAAACGGCTTCGAAGAAGCAGGTCATCACCGCCATGCTGTTGGGCATTCCCGTGCTTATTCTCACGTTGCTGTGTGCGGCCGCCCTGCTGTTGAGCCTGTTCTTGGGCCGCTCACGACCCGAGGTGCTCCAACGCTTCTTAATCTTTGTCGGCACTGCCGCCGCAGCATGGATCCTGCGATCGCTGGCCCTCAACGGTGACTGGGTCAGCTGGATCGTGGTTCCACTCGCCCGACTCCTCAAGGTCGTTCGCTTCGTTGCCATCCTCGGTGCACTCGCCGCTGGCGTTGCGTGGCTGCTCGGCCCCGTTATCAACAAGTGGCTCCGCGGTAGCGGCGAAGAAGAAACAACCCAGGCCCAAACCGAAGAACTGTTGAGCATCGTCGGTCTCGAAGGCTTCGGCGACAAGGCGGTCTACGAACTATCTGGCGGCATGCAACAACGTGTCGCCCTGGCCCGAACCCTCGCCAACGACCCCGAAGTGGTGTTGATGGACGAACCGCTCGGCGCGCTCGACGCGCTGACGCGTGAAAAAATGCAGGGATTGATCCTCGACATCTGGGACACCACGGGCAAGACGATCGTGTTGGTCACCCACAGTGTCGAAGAAGCGCTGTTCCTCGGCGACCAGCTGTTTGTGATGGCGCCTCGACCGGGCCGCATCGAGCGGGTCTATGACCTGCCGTTTGCCCGGCGGGGCCTGACCGAAGACGCCCGCGAACTCAAGAACTCACCCGAGTTCGTCGAGAAGCGGGAAGAAATCTTGAGCATCATCTGGGAAATGGAAGAAGAGATCATGGGACGTGAGGGCTGATCATGGCGACACGACGAGCACAAAACGTACAACGCAAGACCGTGACCTTTGGTGACGCGTCGGCCGTGACCGGCAACCCGTTCGCAGGAATCCTGACCGTCATCGTGTTGATCGGCATGTGGTACCTGCTTACACGGGTGTGGGGGATACCCCAGGCGTTTCGAGACATGGCAGAAGTCCAGGGTTGGAACGACGTTGAACTGCTGGGCAACTGCGAAGACGACCCCGAGTGTTCCTACACCCAGATTCTCAATCAACGCACCATGCCCGCACCCTGGAGCGTTGTCACCGCGTTTGGCGACCTCTGGTCTGAGGGCTTCCGCAACGTGTCGCTGTGGGACCACACCTGGTTCAGCCTCAAGCGTGTATTCATGGGCCTTTCGCTCGGCGTGCTGTTGGGAGTACCGGTCGGCCTAGCAATGGGCCTGTCGAACACCCTCCGGGGCATGTTCGACCCGATCGTTGAACTCTTGCGCCCCGTACCGCCGCTGGCATTCATTGCGCTCATCATCGTGTGGTTCGGCATCTTCGAAACGTCGAAAGTCGCCATCTTGTTCTTCGCCGCCTTCTGGATCATGATCATCGCCGCACGCGCCGGCGTGCAGGGCGTTCAATTGTCAAAAGTGCACGCCGCGTATTCGCTCGGCGCGTCAAAGGCACAGATCTTAATGCGCGTGATCTTGCCCAACGCGTTACCCGAGATCATCACCGGCTTACGGGTCTCACTTGGCGTGTGCTGGGGAACTCTGGTCGCCGCCGAGATCGTCGCTGCAAACGAAGGCCTTGGTGCCATGACGTGGACAGCGTCAAAGTTCCTGCGCATGGACGTGGTGGTAGTTGGCATCATCACCGTCGGTGTGCTTGGCTTCGCTATGGACGTGCTAATGCGCAAGATCGAAGCCCGATTGATTCCGTGGCGCGGCAAGGGCTGACATCGTGAAAGGCGTGCTCGACGACTGGTACGAGCGCGCCAGTTCGAACCCCAAGCGCATCGTGCTGGCCGATGCGGGCGACGAGCGGGCCAACGCGGCTGCTATCCAACTACGCGACCGGGGTCTGGCTGATCCGATCGTTATAGGAACCGATGTCACGTCGCTTGGCGCTCTTCGAGATGTCCGCGTCGATAGTGCAGCAGACGCAGCCCTAGCGCACGCGGCGTCAATCGACCGCAAAATCGATCTCGATGATCCGCTGGTCATGGCCATGGTGCTGGTGCGGTCCGGTTGGGCTGACGGCGTCGTAGCGGGAGCGAGCAGGCCCACCGCCGATGTGCTTCGAGCCGGGCTGCGTGTACTTGGCGTGAAACCTGCAACGGGCACGTTGAGCAGTTGCTTCTTTTTCGTGCTTCCTGATGGTCAACCACTGGTGTATGGCGACTGCGGCGTCGTACCAGACCCCGACGCCGATCAGCTGGCTTCAATCGCCATCGCCAGCGCAGCAACTTTTGCCCAACTCGCAACTGACACGCCACGGGTCGCCATGTTGAGCTTCTCGACCAAAGGAAGCGCGGAGCACCCACGCGTTGACAAGGTTCGCGAGGCAACCGCTCTTGTTCGGGCACACTCGCCCGACTTGGCAGTTGACGGTGAACTGCAGTTTGACGCGGCCTGGGTACCGGCCGTCGCCGCCACAAAGGCGCCCGAGTCCATGGTGGCCGGCCGGGCGAATGTGTTCATCTTCCCCGATCTCGATGCCGGAAATATTGCCTACAAGATCACTGAGAGACTCGGTGGGGCGCGAGCGTTTGGCCCCCTGCTGCAAGGACTCGACGGCGTGGTTCATGACCTGTCCAGGGGATGCACCACTGAAGACATTGTCAATGTGGCGGTGATTGCCTGTCTTCAGGCGAACCGGTAACTGCAGGCGGCTGCTGTGACGAGTTACCGCGCACCATCTGATGGCTTTCACGTGTGCTGTGGTACACCGTTAATGAATACCGGAAGGGAATACGTGAGGCGAACGCCACTCGATCAGACACAGGTGGTAGATGTTGCCGCCAAACTCGTCGATAGCGAAGGTCTAGACGCCCTCACGTTGACCCGTATCGCCACTGAGCTCGGGGTGCAACAGCCAGCGCTTTACCGCCACGTCGAGAACTTCAACGACTTGTTGCGTCTATTGAGCCTTCGTGGTCGCGACCTGCTTGCGAACCGCCTGGGAGCCGCGGCAATCGGTGTCTCGGGCGATGAGGCTGTCGCTGCAATAGGCCACGCATGGCGAGCCGTGGTGGCCGAACACCCAGGCCTGTACGAAGCCACCGACCGCCACCCTTGTGCAGGCGACGACGAACTCGAAGCATCGGTCGATCGTGTGATCGACATCATCGCGCAAGCGCTCGCCGGCTTCGATCTCGACGACGACCACCGCAGGCACGCTGCTCGCGCTCTGCGATCAGCGTTTCATGGCTTCGCCCACCTCGAATCGGGTCACGGCCATCCTCACGAACATGAACTCGACGACACATTTGATGGCCTGATCGAACTGTTGTGCTCGGGAATCCGGGCGCAACGAGCAGAAACAGCCAACCTCTAGTCGACGGGCTGTCGGCTACCAGTAGCTGAGCGCACCTTCGTACAGCGTCGTTAACACTTCGCGGTCGATGTCAATCGGGGCATTGTCGAGCAAACGTCGTTGCGGAAGCGACCCATCAACCAACCCTGCGACGTCAGCAGCCGTGTAACCGACGCCAGTGAGCCCATTTGGCATGTTCGTCGCTTGCATTAGCTCGACTACTCGGTCCGCAAGGGCAGGGCCCGCTTCGGCAGGTCCGATGTCGCTCACATCGGCGCCAAGCCAACGAGCGCCATCGAGATGTCGCTCCGGTTGCCCGTGCGCAGTATGGCGAAACACTGAAGGGGAGTTCACAATCACTGACATTCCGTGGGGCACGATCGGAGCGCCGTCAGGCCAGCCGTCGGGACAATAGTCCCTGACCATGCCTGCGACCGAGTACGACATGCCATGCGGGGCGTGGCAACCCGCGTTACCAAATGCGATACCCGCCAGCGTGGCGGCCCACATGAGCTGGTGCCGAGCTTCGGTGTCATTCATATCGGAAACGCCTCTCTCAAGGAAGAGCCCAATCAGTCTGAGCGCCTCGCCGCAGCCCAGGTCACTCCACGGGTTAGCCCCTTGGCTCGACGGTCGCTGCGAGGGCGCTCCCGGCGCAGTGCGCCGCGAGTATGGTCGAGCTGTGTAGGACTCAAGAGCATGACTCAGCACATCAAACGCGCTTGCAGCCACGACGTTGGCAGGCAACGTCGCTGTCACGTTTGGATCGATGAGTGCTCGGCTTGGGCGAATCATTTTCGAAGCGATGCCCGTCTTGGCTTTCATCTCCAACAAGTCAAAGACTGCGATACCCGTGCATTCGCTGCCGGTGCCGCTCGTAGTCGGGCACGCGATGTGCGGCTTGATTGGTCCTGGAACGGCCGTACCCGCTCCAATCGGAGCGTTGACATAGGCCAGGAAGTCAGCCGGGTGCGTCGAATAGAGGTTGGCTGCCTTGGTGGTGTCGATTACTGAACCGCCGCCGACCGAAATGAAACCGTCAACGCCAGCTTCGACGGCAAACTGAGTTCCCGCCTTGAAAGATTCATCAGTCGGCTCCACGCGAACGTCGGCAAACAAGGCGACATCCACACCCGAAGCCCTAAGTGAGCTGAGCACCGTCGCCACATGCTCGGTCCCAGCAACACCACGGTCGGTAAACACACCAATGCGAGTGATTCCGAGACTCTTCGCCACATCGCCCGCTTCGCGCAGGCAGCCGGGACCGAACGTTATGTTCGAAGCGTCGACGCTGAAAGCTTCATCGCCTCCAGGTCGAGCGACGTCGTAGTATTCACACAGCATGATGGCCCCCGTGGCGTGTTCATTGTTGACAACTGCGTCTACAAATAGGTCGCCTCGGTTTGACCTTAGCTGGCGTTTCGTGAAAGATCAGCTTTTGTGGAATCCGCATTCCAAACGTTTGGATCGCAATGAAATACTCTTCAGAAGACGCTGACCTGACCACGGATCTCGGTGACCATGTCACATTGCATACCGATGACCCAACGTTGACCGTGTATTCGACAGACAACTCGATTTACCAGGTGTTTCCCGATGCCGTCGAACTTCCAGGCATCGTCGCAGACGTACAGCGGCTACTCCAGGTGAACGCCGCCCAACCCAATCCTCGATCGATCGTCGCGCGGGGTGGCGGAACCGGGACCAATGGCCAGAGCCTGACCGACGGCATCATGATCGACCTCAAGCACAACGTGAACCAACTCCTAGCGATCAACGCCGACACGCTCACGGCAGTAGTCGAGCCTGGCATGGTCACGGCTCAACTCAATGCACAACTGCGACCACACGGCTTGTTCTGGGCACCGCACACTTCAACGTTGAATCGGGCGACTGTCGGCGGCATGATCTCCACTGACGCCGCTGGCAAGGGCTCACTCGTTCATGGTCGGGCACATCGACATGTCGTTTCGCTCGACGTGCTGTTGGCTGATGGCACTCCGTGGACCGCTGAAGAAGTCACCCTGCAAGAAGCACACCGCCGAGCGACCGGCACCAGCCCCGGCGCCATGTTGTGGCAACGACTACTTGATCTGCCCGTCAATGACGACAGCACCTTCGCTCTTCCAGAACTTGCACGAGGCTTTAGCGGCTACGGCATTGACCGTTTCCGTCGAGACGGCAAGGTCAACCCTGTCGCTCTACTCGCCGGCGCCGAAGGCACGCTCGCCATTATCACCAAAGCCACACTCCGGTTGACACCGCTGCCCGAGCGCCCGCTACTCGCAATAGCGAGTTACGACACCTTCAACGAAGCACTCATCGACGCTGTTCGCCTGCGCTCAACGGGCCCAACGGCCATTGAGTCCTTCGATGAAACCACACTCGATCGCGGCCGCTCATCGCCCGCGTGGCCGGCCCTCGGCAAGGTTCTTGGTGACCACGCTGGAGCGGTACTGCTGCTGGAGTACACCAACCAGGGCGCCACGAGTAGTCAGGTGAGCATGCAGATCAGCGCCGGGCTGACTGCGCGCTCTGTCGCAATCATCGACGACGCCCAGACGCAGGCGCAGGTATGGAAGGTCCGCGCCGACGCCGTGGGCCTGCTCGCGAAAGTCGCAACCGGCGGACCAAACCTGACGGCTCGTCCGACGGCGTTCGTCGAGGATTGCGCTGTTCCGGTGGAAGTCATGCCCGCCTTCATTGCAGAATTTCGCGAACTACTTGACGGGGCCGACGTCGCGTACGGCATGTTTGGTCACGCCGACGTCGGGTGCGTGCATGTGCGACCCGCCCTTGATCTCACAGACGGAGACCAACGACTCAAACTGATCAGCATCACCGATCAGGTCTGTTCTCTGGTTGAGCGCTACAACGGCCTTCTTTGGGGTGAGCACGGCCGCGGTTTCCGCGGCTCGTCGGTCTCACGGGTCCTTGATACCGAAACGATGCTCGTGATGCGAGCCGTCAAGTCGGCATTCGATCCTGGCGATCTATTGAATCCTGGGAAGCTCTATCGACCACTTGAAAGTTCAACTCCACTGGTCGAGGTGGGCGAAGCCCCGCTGCGTGGCGAGCGAGATGAGCTTGTGGCCCGATCCGAGCGTGTCGAGTTCGCTCACGCGTTCGCCTGCAACGGAAACGGCGTCTGCCAGAACTATGACCCGGTTGCGGTCATGTGCCCCTCGTATAAAGCCACCGGCGACCCTGCGCTGAGCCCAAAAGGGCGCGCCGACCTTTTGCGAGAGTGGCTTCGCGCCCGACGCGGAGACGTCGAATTCGAAGGTGCATTGGCCACAAACCTGAACCAATGTCTTTCGTGTTCTGCGTGCACCGGTCAATGCCCGGTCGAAGTCGACATTCCCGAACTCAAGTCGCAGTTCTTTTCGCACTATCACCAGCGACACCGCCGACCGGCATCTCACGCGCTGATGAGCCACTTCGAACGCCTCGCGATGATTGCGACGCGCGCACCTCGACTCGCCGCGCTCGGTTCGGGTCCGGTTGGTCGACTGCTCAACCTCGTTGATTTACCAACCCCGGCGAAACGCAAAGCGTCGCTTCCTGCGTTTCGCTCGACCAATACCGCAGTCGATGTGGTTCTGCTACCTGACGTCTTCACGAGCGCACTCGACCCGTCGGTTGAGCGAATGTGCATTGCTGTACTACAACGCCTCGGTTACTCGCTGGCAATCGCACCCTTTATTGGGTCTGGCAAGTTCGATCATGTCAAGGGCAAGCGAGACCGTTTCGCCGCTGCGGTAAACATGCATGCGAACTTGGTAGAAGAAATACTGGCAGCGAAGGCCATACCAATGGTGATCGAGCCAGCCATTGCCCTACTTCACCGCCACGAATACCCCCAAGCAAGGCCCGGATATCCCGTCGGGGTCCGCTCCTTTGTCGAAGTCGCGCTGGACCGCGTTGATGAACTAGAACCGACTGGCGACGGGCAGACGTTGACCCTGCTCAGCCACTGCACCGAACAGGCCACCGCGCCGCACCTCGTTGACGGCTACCGGCGCCTGCTGGAATCGGCGGGCTATGTCGTGGCGGTTCCCCCCGTCGGCTGTTGTGGCATGGCTGGCATCTTTGGTCACGAGACCGCTAACCAACCAATGTCCAAAGCGCTTTGGGATCTGAGCTGGGCCCCCGCGATCGCCGCCGCTGGCGGGCCGGAGTTTGTTGTGGCATCGGGCTATTCGTGCCGCAGCCAATCAGCTCGTTTCGGTCTTGACAAACTGGCTCATCCTGTCAGTTTTCTTCAAAATGGTCGCCAAGATTGACACCACACTAATCGTGAGTCAAGGTAGGCATGAAACATCACTTCCACAATGTGGAAAGCAGCTAGGACTGTTCCTCGCTCCACAGGTGGTGCAAATTACAGGGGGAAACAATGACCGATACACAATCACGATCCGCAAAGGCGTGGTGGCTACCGCTTGCGGCTCTGCTCGCTTTTGCAATGTTGGCGGCAGCGTGCACAGGGAGCGCTCGAGACGATTCTGCAGACAACACAGACTCCGACACAGCGGCAACCGCAGACTCTGACGAATCAACTGATGATGCCGAATCAACTGACGATGTCGAGCTGACACAAACCGGCGAAGTCTTCGAATTCACGGTTCAAACCGGCGTTCCTGCTACCTCGGTGTATCACGCCCTCATCGTCGACTGGGGCGATCGCATCAACACCATGTCAAATGGGCGACTCGATGCCGATGTCGTTCCGTCAGGGGCCATTGTCGGCGCCCTTGAGATCCTCGATGCCGTAAACGACGGCACGATGGAAGCAGGCTTTGCCTGGTCCAACTACTGGAATGGCAAGAACAAGGCGGCAGCATTGTTCTCGAACCCACCGGCCGGGTCGACCGGCATGGACCAGTCAACCTCGCTTGCCTGGATGTACGACGGTGGCGGCCTCGAGCTCTACGCCGAGCTGTACCAAACCGAAATTGGCGTCGACATTATTCCGCTACCAGTCGCACCAATGGGGCCGGATCCATTTGGTTGGTTCAGCGAAGTCATCACCAGCGTCGAAGACGTGCAAGGCCTTAAGTACCGGAGCCCTCCAGGATTGCCTGGTGACTCGTTCAACAAGCTGGGTATGGAAGCAATCGCTATGCCGGGTTCGGAGATCATTCCAGCAGCGAACAGCGGCCTCATCGAAGGCGCTGAATGGATCTCCCCGTCTGACGACACCGCACTTGGTTTCCAAGACGTTTGGGACAACTACTATCTGCAGGGAATCCATCAGTCAACCGACATTGGTGAACTGTTGCTGAACAAGAGCTGGTTCGAAGGATTGCCAGCCGATCTGCAGATGATTATTCGAATCGCGGCTCAGGCAACGATCGTCGACAGCCAGAATTTGTCGATTACCCAAAATGCGCAGGCGGTCGCTGATCTGCAGGCACAAGGCATCAACATCTGGAACACACCAAAAGAGTTCTACCCAGAATTCATTGGTGCGTGGAACGAAGTTGCCGCTGAGCTCGAAGCCGAGGATCCGTTCTTCAAAAAGGTCCGCGACTCGCAGCGTGAATATGCCGAAGCCGTTATGCCATACCGCCTCACCATCACCGAGCTCTACCAGACGATTGGCGAGACGTACTATCCCGATCTCGTCGGCTCAGATCCAGCCGGCTGATACATGAGCGACCTCGAAACCGAGATCGCTGCTGAATACGGGGTTGAGATCGATACAGCGGCAGCTGGCATCGACGAACCCTGGAACACCGACCGAGGCGGCATTGAAGTCATCAATGCCGCCTCGGAGGGGCTCGGCCGGATCGTTTCCTGGCTTGGCCTGGCACTCATGGTCACGTTTGTGGCTGACGTGCTGTTCCGCAAATTTGGCGACAGCATCTCTTGGGCAAATGACCTCGGGTACTTCTTGTACTCGCTTCACTTCGTGCTCGGAGCGGCCTTCACGCTCAAACGCAATGGCCACATTCGAACCGACTTTGTGTACCGCAATTGGCCAGCACAACGCCAGGCTCTCACCGACGCAATCGTGTACGCCTTCTTCTTCATTCCTTCGTTGACTGCGGCCCTGTGGGTTTCGACCGGCAAAGGCAAGAAGTCCTTTGAACTACGCGAAGAAGTAATCACAAGCAACTCAGGGCTTCCACTTTGGATACTCAAGGTGGCACTTCCTGTTGGATTGTTTATGTGGCTGCTGCAGTCAATCTCCGAGCTGGTCAAGTCGATCCGCGCGGTCCGTGAAGGAGAATGGCGATGACCACGCTGCTATCGGCAATTGAGATAATCGGCCAGATCGATGTGGGTATCTCCGAAGAGTGGCTCGGCATCATCATGTTGGGTTGCCTCTTCGGAGCCATCGTTGTTGGATTTCCAATCGCGCAAACCTTGTTGATCATGGCCTTCTTTTTTGGGTTCATTGGCTTTGGGCCAAACTCGTTCAACCTTTTCACCAACAAGGCCTACGAAACGATGACCGATGTCACGTTGGCGGCAATCCCACTCTTTCTACTAATGGGGTACGTGCTTGAGCAGGCTGGCCTGATGGATCGGCTCTTTCGAGCACTGCAGCTCTCGATGGCCAACCTGCGTGGGTCGCTCTATCTCGCAGTTATCGCAGCCGCAACGATCTTTGCAGCTGCAACGGGAATCGTTGGCGCCTCAGTGACGCTGATCGGCCTTATGGCGATCCCGTCGATGACGCGTAGCGGCTATGACGTGCGCCTCTCAGCAGGAGCCATCACCGCCGGCGGCACCTTGGGTATTCTCATTCCTCCGAGCATCATGCTCGTCGTGATGGCTCCGGTCGTGGGTGTCAAGGTGCTCGATCTTTTCGCCGCCGCGATCCTGCCGGGAATCATGTTGAGTGCTCTGTACACGGGCTATGCGATGTTTCGGTCCTGGCGCCAGCCAGATCTCGGGCCACCCCTTCCCGAAGACGAGCACGCCGAAAACTTCAGAGAGATCGCACGTGAGATCGCACTCGGAATCATCCCACCAATGGTTCTGATCACGCTTACACTCGGCTCGATTCTTTGGGGGTGGGCGACACCAACCGAAGCTTCGGCGATGGGCGCCTCCGGTTCATTCCTGCTGGCGATTGCCAGCCGAAAACTCACGTTCAAAATGACCCAGCGGGCGTTGATTGCAACCTTAGAGACATCGACGATGATCATGATCTTGATCGTGGCATCGAACTTCTTCGGCGCAGTATTTTCTCGTCTCGGAAGCGCCGGCTACGTCGCCGATGGGCTGGTCAGCCTCGATCTTCCGTGGATTCTCATGCTCCTGTTGATCTTGCTCTTCATCTTCGTGCTCGGCTGGCCACTTGAATGGGTACCAATCGTGCTCATCTTTGTACCGATTCTGTTGCCGGTTGTGATCGAACTCGGCATTGACTTGGTGTGGTTCAGCATCCTTGTGGCGGTAACACTTCAAACCGCCTGGCTGTCGCCGCCCGTGGCGTTATCGGCGTACTTCCTCAAGGGAGTTGCGCCGCACTGGGACCTCAAGGACATCTACAAGGGCATGTTCCAGTTTATGGGCTTGCAACTTGTCGGGCTTGTGTTGGTCCTTGCATTCCCCGGCATTGCGCTGTGGTTGCCTGAGGTGCTCAACTAGCCGGCTGCAGGGCGAACAAATCGCCCTGCAGCCCCTCCCCCAGTTCAAAGACGCCGCTACGGAGCAGATAGGTGCAACGCTTCAGCGATACGAACACACGCTTCGGTCAGACGACGACCAATATGCAGCTGACGTTCGGGGGTCATACGAACAGTTGGGCCTTGCACAGCGATGGCCGCGACTGCCAGGCCCGAGGCATCGAGCACAGGGGCACCCACGCAGCTCACCCCAACGATGCTCTCTTCGCTATCGAGCGTGAACCCGCGCTCACGAGCTTCTGCGAGCTCAGCGACAAATGCCTTTCGCCCGGTAATCGTATTCTCGGTAATGGCATCGAGTGACAGACCAGACACGTCGCCGTTCCCAAAGGCCAAAAGCGCCTTACCCATCGACGAGCCGTGCATCGCAATGCGCGAACCGACAGGCTGATCAAATCGCAGCGGCTGCACAGATTCAACGCGCAGTACCACTACGACGCCAGAACCATCTCGAACCCCCATGTTCACCGATTCGCCGGTTTCGCCGCCAAGTTGCTCGAGCACTGGCAACGCCAAGCTGAACCCAAGAGCCTCACGAGCACTCTGACCCAACACCAGAGTTGCGGGGCCATAGCAATAGCGATCGTCAGGACTCTGCGCCAAGTACCCGTTCGCACACAACGCCCCAACGATGCGGTGCACCGTGCTCGGACTCAACCCGGTGCGAACCGCAATCTCGGTAATCCCCTGCTCGGGCTCAACAACAAAGCTCGACAACACTTCGAGCGCTCGATCAATGGCCTGAGTCCCCTGACTCGGCCGGCTGCGCGTGGCGGCGTTTACCGACTTTGAGTTGAGTCGGCCCGATTCTGATGGATTCGGCGTCATCGCGACGCCCTGGAGACAGTCATATGATCGATAGTTGCACGTTAGGTTCAAATTGACAGAATCAACCAACCACGCGACTCTTTGAAATATAGGTTCCACATTGTGGAATCTCGTGACACACTGGTAAGAGCGTGGCTTCGGTCGCTGCAACCTCCAGAAGTTTGCCGTTTCCAATCCGCTCCAATCAACTCGTACGAGGAGAAAATCAATGACCAGAATGACGCCCAGCGAAGCTTTCGTCGAAACGCTGGTAGCTCACGGTGTGACCACGGCCTTCGGCATCATGGGTTCTGCCTTCATGGATGCCATGGACATCTTCGCCCCTGCCGGAATCGAACTTGTGCCTGTCGTGCACGAGCAGGGTGCTGCGCACATGGCAGACGGGTACGCCCGAGTGAGTGGTCGCCAAGGCGTCGTCATTGGCCAAAACGGCCCCGGCATCTCCAACTGCGTGACCGCAATCGCTGCCGCCTTTTGGGCGCACTCCCCTGTCGTCATCATCACACCGCAGACGGGCACGATGGGTATCGGCCTCGGCGGGTTCCAGGAAGCAAATCAGCTTCCGATGTTCGAAGAATTCACGAAGTACCAGGGCCACGTCAACAACGAGCGCCGCATGGCCGAGCTGACCAGCCGCTGCTTTGACCGGGCACTCAGCGAGATGGGCCCAACCCAACTCAACATTCCACGCGACCGCTTCTACGGCGATATCGACGTCGAAATCCCAAAGCCTGCCCAGTTCGGCCGTGGGGCCGGCAGCGCGGCAGCACTCGACGAAGCAGCGGATCTCATCGCCAACGCCACCAACCCAGTGTTGCTCTCGGGCGGCGGCGTCGTGCAGGGCGATGCCATGGCCGAGTGCGTCGCACTCGCCGAACGTCTGGGTTGCCCGGTCGTCAACAGCTACCTGCACAACGACTCATTCCCCGCATCGCACCCCCAGTGGACCGGCCCGCTCGGCTACCAAGGATCCAAGGCTGCAATGCGCCTGATCAGCGAAGCCGATGTCGTCATCGCCCTCGGCACCCGTCTCGGCCCATTCGGCACGCTCCCCCAGCACGACATGGACTACTGGCCAGCCGACGCCAAGATCATTCAGATCGACGCCGACAATAAGATGCTTGGCCTCGTCAAGCCCATCTCGGTCGGTATCCACGGTGACGCTGGCGAAGCCGCCGTTGCCCTGCTCGAGCGCCTTGCCGACCGCGAACTCGTGTGCGACGGCACCACCGCGGAGCGCGCCGAAAAGACCGCAGCAGCGAAGAAGCTCTGGGAAGACGAGCTCGACGCTTGGATCCACGAAACCGATGAGTGGTCGATCGAAGCAATCGATACCGCCGCCAATGACTGGCCGGGCGACTGGTTGCACCCTCGCCAGGTGCTTCGTGAACTCGAAAAGGCCATGCCAGCGCGCGTCATGGTGTCAACTGACATCGGCAACATCAACTCAGTGGCGAACAGCTACCTGCGGTTCGAAGAACCACGCAGCTTCTTCGCCGCCATGAGCTGGGGCAACTGCGGCTATGCGCTGCCAACCATCATCGGTGCCAAAAAGGCCGCTCCAGAACGCCCCGCGGTTTCCTATGCCGGTGACGGTGCCTGGGCCATGAGCATGACCGAAGTCATGACTGCGGTTCGCCACAACATTCCCGTGACGTGTGTGGTCTTCCACAACCGCCAGTGGGGTGCCGAAAAGAAGAACCAGGTTGATTTCTACGGCCGACGCTTCGTTGCCGGCGAACTTGACGGTGACGAAAACTACGCGGAGATCGCCAAGGCCATGGGCGCCGAAGGAATTCGTGTCGACAAGATCGACAATGTTGGCGCAGCACTGACCGACGCCATCGCGGCGCAGATGAACGACGGCAAGACCACCGTCATCGAAGTCATGTGCACCCAAGAACTCGGTGATCCGTTCCGCAAAGATGCACTGAGCACTCCCGTGCGTCACCTGCCGCAGTACAAAGATTTCGTATAGGGGATTTCGTCTAAGCGACTTCGTATACGGGACTTCGTATAAGGGACTGCGTATAACGGTGCTTCTCGCAATCGGTCGGTCGACCGGTGCGACGGCGAGACTGCGAGAATCACAACTATGACGTCAACACACCAACTGTTCGGGTTCGCGTCGCCAGTAGCAGCACAGATGCTGCCTGCTGGCGGCGCACTCGACGAACACGTACCAGCCGTAGACGACGTCTACCGGTTTGACCCCGACGTCACCGCGGCGATCCTGGCCGGGTTCACTCACGACCGGCGCGTGTTAGTTCAAGGCGCGCACGGCACCGGCAAGTCAACCCATCTCGAACAGGTAGCCGCTCGTCTCAACTGGCCCATGGTCCGCGTGAACCTCGACGGTCACATCACGCGCATGGACCTGGTCGGCCGCGACGCGGTCGTGGTCCGCGATGGCATGCAGGTCACCGAGTTCCAACAGGGTGTGCTTCCGTGGGCGATCGAGAACGGTGTTGCACTCGTCTTCGATGAGCTCGACGCCGCACGCCCTGACGTGTTGTTCGTCATTCAACGCATTCTGGAGCGCGAAGGCAAGTTCACGCTCCTCGACCAAAACCGCGTGCTCACGCCGCACCCCAACTTTCGTATCTTTGCGACCGCGAACACCGTTGGGCTCGGCGATCTGACCGGGCTCTACCACGGCACCAATGTGTTGAATCAGGCGCAGGTTGACCGCTGGAATATCGTCACCCGGCTCGACTACCTGACAGCTGACTTTGAGGCTGCCATTGTTACAGCCCGAGTACCGAGCGCCGATCGAACACTCGTCGATCAAATGATTGCCGTGGCCGCAATGACCCGGGCAGGATTCGCCGCCGGCGATGTCTCAACCGTGATGTCACCGCGCACCGTGATTGGATGGGCCGACGCTGTTGAGATCTTTGGTGACATCAAACAGGCCTTTGAGCTGTCGTTCCTCAACAAGACCGACGAATCTGAGCGTTCGATCTTTGGTGAATATTGGCAGCGAGTCTTCGCCACCGAGCTTGACACCGAACCAACCGCATCGCAATGAATCGGGGTCATGAGCGCAAGCGTTCTGCTGCGCTCCGGGCTGTTAGCGGCGACCCAACTGCAGAACTACGCGGCGCTCAATTACGCAGTAGAGCTGGTGCTTCGGCCGTTAGCTCGCCCTATCTGACTCTGGTCGGGCGCGACGACCAGATCACCAGCCGCGGTCTGGCCGACGCTCTCGCCTTGTTGTTGCGCCACAACGATCCGGTCCTGCATCGACGGTTACATCCTGAACCACCGGTCGAGCGAGTCATCTTCGATCTGCTCGAACAGTTCCGCTGCCAGTCGCTCGCACCTGACCTGCCAGGGGTTCGCTTCAACCTGACCGCGGTGATCAACGCGTGGTGCCAAAACGCGAGAGCCCAGGGCGTGGCCGAGAGCGGAGTTGGCCTGTCGATCTACACCCTTGCGCACATGGCCCGAGCTCGGCTCGGACTCGGCTTCCCCGACGAAGAAGTCGATGCAATCATCGAGGGCATGCGGGGCCGGCTCGGCCGGCTGGTGGGTCATGCCCTTAAACAGCTTGGCCACACCTCGACCGATCAGACGGCGTTTGCTGCGCCATCGCTTGAGATCGCTCGTCTCATCGCGGAAATGGCCGCCGATACCACCGAAGCAGCAAACGCCACCGACGATCCGGCCCGCTATCGCATGTTGGTGCCGCCAGACTGGCTTGACGACGACGGCGATGTCGCCGCCGATGGCATACCGGCTGGGTTCCTCGCCGAAGTCGATGACATGGCGAGCCTTGACAGCCTGGGCGGCTACCAGATCTTCACGACCGAGCACGACGTGACCCTTTCCGGAAGCGAGCTCTACCACCACGACATCTTGCGCGAGGCAAGAGTTGGGCTCGACGAAACCATCGCCGCACAATCGATCAGCACCCAACGACTGGCGCTTCGTCTACGGCACCTTTTTTCGACGTTTACCGAAACCAGTTGGGACTTCGGCCAGCCGCACGGCCACATCGATAGCCGCCGCTTGGCGCAACTCATCAGCACCGTCGACCCTCAAACCCTGTTCCGAAGGCCACGACCAACACGCACGAACACCACCGCCGTCACCATTTTGCTCGACAACTCGGGATCGATGAAGGCCCACCGGTTCGAGACCATGGCGGTACTGGCCGACACGCTCAGCCGCGCCCTCGATCTCGCGGGAGTGACCAACGAGATCCTTGGCCATACGACGAACTCGTGGACCGGAGGCTTGTCGTTCGACGATTGGAAGACGGCCGCCAAGCCAGAACAACCCGGCCGCGTGGCCGACCTAGCCCGCATTATCTACAAAGACGCCGATACCTCGTGGCGTCGAGCGCGCTCGTCGCTGGCGGCCATGGTGGTGACCCGGCACTTCCGCGAAAGCATCGATGGAGAAGCAGTTATCTGGGCACACCAACGCCTGCTCGAGCGAACCGAACCTCGCAAGATCTTGATCGTGGTCTCCGATGGCGCCCCTGCCGAATCGGGCACCTCGATGGCCAATGGCGATCCGCTCTACTTGGCCGAGCATTTCGCCCAGGTCGTGCGGCGAATCGAGCAACGCTCGCCGGTCGAGATCGCAGCATTCAGCATCGGCGGCAGCGTCGAAACCGTGTTCTCAAACACCGTCACTGTTGACCTCGATGCAACACTCACAATCGCTGACTACTCGGCACTCGAGGCTCTGTTCACCT
>CALKPY010000148.1 GCA_937991435.1 uncultured Acidimicrobiales bacterium | reverse complement strand
ACCGCACCAAGCGGTAACGGCTCGGGCCGACGCCGTGTGCGACCGGCGCCTACCCCTGGACCAACTATCGGGTCCCCCTCAGAATAGCCGAAATGAGATCAGCCGCTAATCAGCAACATCGCTCTCGGTGAGCGTCAATGGCATTGTGATGGTGTTGTTGGTTTCATCGGACTCGGTCAGCACATCATCAGGATCGGCGACGAACTCGACCAGGTAGTCGCCCGCGAGAACGTCGGTGATGTCGATCCATTGATCGGCCAACGCGGGGCCGTAGTAATCCGCCCAACCAGGGTTGATGCCTTGCTCAGTAGCTGAACAAGCCCAGGCTTCCAAGTCGACTCGAACGGGTGCCGGAGTGGGAGTCTCGCTTATGCGCACAACATCGGTGAGGCAAAACGACAGCTTGTGCGTTGTCGCAACAGGTCGGCCCGCGAGGTCGGTGAGCGTGAGACTTTCGAACGCCTCGAGATGTACGTGATCATGCTCGTCGTGATGGATGAAGCTGCCACTCTCGATATCTCGCCAGGCACCCGTCTCGGTGAACAGTCGCTGGAACACCGTTGCGCTCGCCAGGTCAGTGGCAACGGCGCCTCGGGTTACGACAAGAGGACCGTCGCCGAGGTTGGCGGTGATGCTTGAGATACGCAACAGGCGGCGCCCAGGAACAGTCTCTCGGTCGATGTACCACGCCGACGGGTCTGGATAGTCAGTACGGGCTTCCTCGTCGATTGTGAACCATTCTGGAAGCTCGATGATCGGCACCAGGTCGGGAAGCAGCAGTTCGTCGCATGTGCCGACTTGGTCACAAGGCGAGATGGTTGTCGCGACGGTCGCGACGATTCCGGGCAAACCAACTGCAGACCGAGTGATGGGAACAGCAATGTCGGACCCAGCGGCTGGGGCAGTTACGTGCGATGACTCGATCGTGACCTGAGCGGGCGCGGTGACTGTTGGCGCGACGACCGCTACTCCGTCGTCGCCGGTCGTGACCCGTTCAGCCAACGTTTCATAGTTGTCGTGAAACAGCAGGTCGACATCGCCGAGAGCGCGGTCGCCGTCAGATCGTGAGCCGTTGCCGTCAGCATCATCGAGCACGATGGCGGCGAACTCGCTCGTCGCGATAGTCGGCACGGTAGGGGTGCCCTGCCCGCAGCCGAGCAACGTGAGTGCTGAGGTGCTCGAGATCAGGCCGGCGACGAGCCTCAAGCGATATGGGCTGCTATTCGCCAGTGACTTGGCGGACATTGGGGGTGTCGAAGAGCCGAGACGGCTTGGGCGATCAGCAGACACCTCACGATCCTAGGCAACGTAGTCATGGTCGGGTCGATCGGCCCGCATGCCGCGGCTGGAAGGTTGTTCTTGATGCCAAATCCGAGATGCTGCGGGGCGGTCCTACTCTGGGTAGGTGGAACTTCTCGAAGCGCAGATCCAAAACTACGCATGGGGCGATCCGTCGTTCATTGCCAACATGCAACGCCGCGACGAATCAGGCCAACCCGAAGCTGAGCTCTGGATGGGCGCTCACCCAAAGGCCCCAGGTCTGCTGGCTAGCGGATTGCCCCTCGACGTCGCGATTACCGCGGCGCCAGCAGCCATGTTGGGCGAAGATGTAGCTAGCCGATTTGGCGAGCTTCCGTATTTGGCCAAAGTCCTCGCGGCGGCGCAACCGCTCTCTATCCAAACGCACCCGAATGCGATGCAGGCGGCCGAAGGTTGGAAGCGGGAGAATGATGCGGGGATTCCTCGTGACAGCCCGCTGCGCACCTACCGCGACGCGAATCACAAACCCGAATTGATTTGCGCCCTGACCCCATTCGTCGGCAAGTGCGGCTTCCGGCCTCTTGAAGCGACCCGAGAACTGTTCAACTCGTTGGATTACCCAGGTGTCGAACCGCTACGTGATCGCCTAGACGGCCCGGGCGATGGCGAGGCCGTTCTTTCTGAGGTGCTGTCTTGGTTGTTGACGATGGAAGCCGAAGCAGCTTCCTCGCTGGTGGCCGCGGTTGTTGACGCAGCGGCTGCAGCACCACCCTCGGGTCCTTGGGTACTTGAGTTCGCGTGGACAGCGATGCTTGACAAGCTGTACCGCGGTGATCCGGGGGTGGTCGTGGCGTTACTCCTCAATCATGTAATCCTGCAACCAGGCGAAGCGTTGTTTCTCGAAGCGGGACAGCTTCATGCATATATGCATGGAGCGGGCCTTGAATTGATGGCCAACAGCGACAACGTAATTCGTGGGGGACTGACGCCAAAGAACGTTGATGTGCACGAGCTCAGTCGGGTGGTCAGCACAAAGCCGAGCGAGCCGCGGATTCAACGCCCGACCGCAGACAGGCACACCTATGACTGCCCAACGGCCGAGTTTGCACTCAGCAGGGCGGTGCTTGGTGCGCCGGTCGATTCCACCGTGACTGGCCCGGAAGTGTTGATTGCGACCGACGGATACGTCGCGTTGTCAGCGGCAGATGGCACCACTATTGACCTACAACCCGGGTTTCCTGTGTGGGTCAACGGCTCGGACAAGCACTGGCATGCCGAGGGCACCGGCACGCTTTTCCGCTGTCACGTCCCGCCACCAGCTGCACCATCCGCGACCTAGTCAGCAGTGTCGAAGCGAAGGTTTTAGCTCCAGCGGTCGTAGCGCACCAGGTCGTTGAGTGCGACGCGTGTGCGCTTGAGAGGGCTGTCAGGAACATCATCGACTGGCCAGCCGAGGGTGATGACCATCGGCATTTCCCAGTCGTCGGGCAACCCAACTGCGGCTCGGCCGATTTCGGCGTGGTGAAGCGTGACCGGGCAGCTGGCCACACCTTCGCCATGGGCAGCAACCATCATGTTTTGGGCCTGGCGACCAACGTCGAACAACCTGAGTTCGCTGGCAGGAGACGCAAACCCAACAATTGCGGCGGCGGTATTGATCCACTGGGAGAAATCGCCAGCGTGGGTGAGTGCCTCTTGCACGGTCTTGTCAGTGATGACGAGTAGACGATTGGCCTCGACATTCTTGGCGCTTCCAGCCATACGACCGGCCTGCAGAATGCGCGCCATAACATCATCGGCGATCGGGGAGTCGATGTAGTGCCGCACATCACGTTTGGAGATGATCGCGTCGTACGGAGTCATATCGAGTTCGCTCATCGCGCCAGTCTCGCACGGTGTCGAAGGTTTGATTGCCCCGGGTTAGTCTCGGCCGGTGACGACGCTGTATTCGGAACCTCAACGCTCAACCACCGCCAGATTTGTGGCCGTGAGAGTGGTGATGCTGGCTTTTGTGGCGGTGGCGGTGCTGTCGGCGTGTACTTCGAGCAGCATCGACAGCAGTTCCGCGGTTGCCAGTTCGGTCGCTACCGCCGTTGAGACTGGTCTTGGTGAGCCGGGTGTTGACGGGTCTGACGAAGAAAACCGCTCTGATCCCGACGATGAGACTTCTTTGTAGCTCGCGTGCCGCCTGAATCTGACTTCGATGGGGATTGCTATGCAGACGGTTTGGTCGCAGGCTTGGGTGGAGCCGACGGGATCGAATCGCGCTACGGGCTGACCGCTGATTCGGTGATACGGGGCGAAACGATCGGGGCCTATGAACTCGACACCGTGACGGCCCTAAGCCTTACGAAGCTTCTGATCCCGTGTGCTGATCCGCTTGATGTGCTCTTCGGATTCGACCCGCGACTTCAAGACGCCAACGTACGGGCATGTATGCGGTCTGAACTGTCCGACGACCTGCTGCGTCGGTGGTACACCGAGGGATTCATGAGCACCGACGAGGAGCCACTGGTGTCGCCCTCTGAGCAGATAGATGTGGTGATTCCCGGCGCGGCGGCGACGTGCGGCTACCAGTGACGGGATCAGTGGGCGGTTGCGAAATCGTGTAACCCCCTGTGGCGTCGTCGCTGATCGCGGATCACGATGGAAGCTCGCGCAGCTATGAGTTGTGCATTCGTCAAGTACGGTCGAGGCGTCATGACCCTGACCGACACCCAACATCAGATTCTCGACGCAGTAGAGCTGGTGATTGTTCGCGAAGGCCTCGGCGGTGCATCGATGCGCCAGTTCGCCGAAGAGGCCGATGTTTCACTCGGGCTCCTGAGCTACCACTTTGACGGCAAAGAATCGCTGCTTGTCGCCGCGTTTACACGGGCCGCGACCCGACTCTTTAACGCTTCGAAGCAATCTGCGGCAGAGGTGTCGTCTCCAGAAGACAAGGTTGTCGCGTTTGTGCGCGGATCGTTCAGCGATGACTTCCTTGACAGTGACCATTTACAGCTGCGTATCTCGTTGTGGTCGGTGGCGATGACCGACGATGAGGTCGCCGCGCTCGACGCCCATTATTTCGAGCGCTACTCACGGGAGCTTTCCGCTCTCATCGCAACTGCGAGACCGGAACTGCGAGCCGATGAGCATCGCCGGCGGGCGGTCGACGTCGTCAGCCTGGCAAACGGTCTGTGGCTGAACTGGGCTCGGTATCAGAACCCCGATGACCTCGAACGCGGCTTGGTGCTTTGCGAGAAACTTGCGCTTGGCTGAGGGTGACGACGTGACCGCGGCGGGAACCAGCGTTGAGTCTGGTACGTCTTAGAACTATGAATCGCCCGAAAAAGACCGCCCAAGCTGTACGCCTCGGCTTCGCGGTGCTTCCTGTTTTGGTTGTCGCGACGATGTTGGCTGTGCTCCAAGCCGCACCGGCACACGCGTGCTCTTGCGTGGCGCCCGGAATTGAGACGATCGAGTTAAGCGCCGGGGCGGTGGTCGGGGTCGTCGAAGCCGAGACCTTTGTCGGCGAACCAAATTCGGGTCAGCAACTCACGGTCTATACCGTCTCGGTTGAACTCGACGCATTCGACAACGTCGACGACGAGGTCTACGTCGGGGTGCCCGATGACAGTTGCTCGGTTGAGTTGCCGCTTGGCGTTGCAGTCGGCCTGACCTTGAATCCGGATTCGTTCGGGGCCGTGACCACGGGTAGCTGTTCGGTGCTGGATCCTGAGACGGTGGCCGAATTTGTTGCCTTGCGAGACGCTGGCGAAGTTCGAGTTCCTGATGATCCGTATCCGATTGGTGGTGGGTTGTCTCCAGGCGACTGGGCAGAAGCTGTGGGTATCGCGTCCGAGGGTCTGTCGATAACCAATGGAGCGCCTCGTGCGATTCCCATCCCGGTTCCACCGCAGCCGTTCCCGACACCGCCGCCGCCGTTTCCGGCCGGTGAAGTTCCTGCCCTCGAGGCTCCCGACGTCGTGATTCGTGATCGAGTGCCGGTCGAGGTTCTACCGCCTGTGCTCGGCGATGGGCGGGTTGTCGCGAACGGGAGCAGTAGCAGCGGCGGCTCAGCGTTGGCTTGGTGGATCGGCGGCCTGGGCGCTGTGGCGGTCATCGGGCTTGCAGCCGCGGCCTTTGTGCTCGACCGCCGATTGCGGGCCCAAGGTCGTTGACTTCAAGCGCTGGTACCAGGTCTACGGCTTGGCTGTGAGTACTTGGTCTACGGCTTGGCTGTGAGTACTTGACTGATCCGAGCCTGTTCGATGAGATCTTGTCCGGCTTTAGACATGATTGCGCCAGCCTGACCTGCAACGATGACAGCTCCGCCGATGACGTGCACCCAGGTGAATTGATCGCCGAGGGTGACCCAAGCGAAGAGCCCTGACAAAAAGGGTCCGGCCAAGCGGAACAGAGGCGGAACGTTCGCGGGCAGATAGTTGAGCGGCATGGTCATGACGACGTGTCCGAGTGCGCCGGGAACCGTTGCCATAAAAAGCGCTCGCCACAGATCTGGCGCTTCGACCGTGCTGGGGTCGAGCCCGAGTGCGGCCGTGTATCCGGTTACGAAGACGGCTGCGGTGCAGATGGCAGTCGTCAAGAAACCGACGACTGAAATCTCAGATCGTGACAGCTTGGAAACCACAAAGAACCCGGCAAACAAGATCATTGACACAAGAGCCATCAACATGCCGACCGGGTCGCCTTCGGGCCCTGATGATGCTGCGGTGATGAGAAATGCGGCGCCGGCGATCGCGACCAACGAGAACAACCGGAACCGAGCGCCTGGCCGCTCGCCGAACAGGGGGACTGCAGCCAGCGCGACGACGATAGGGGCGAGAGTGCTCATCAGGCTGGCATCGATCACACTCGTTCGTTTGATTGCTGTGAAGAACAGCACTTGGTTGAGCGAGAACATCGCCCCAGCGAGTGCGCCAAGTGCAACACCGCGCCGAGAGCCAAGTGTGCGACCGGTGAGTCGCATGACGAGCGACGCCAACCCGAAAACGCCGACGCCAAACCACAGTCGCCAAAACGACAGCAATACGCCACTTGTGTCTGACGATCGGGCGAGTACTGGACCGGTTGCGTAGAGCACTACGCCGAGGGCGACCAGCTGCATCGGGAAGCGCTGCGCCAACTTGGCCGTCGGCGTCGCGGGGGCAGGCACCGTGAGACTGTAGGGCCACGCTGTCGTCGCTGGTTAGCGGTTGGTTGATCCTGCGATTAGTGGGCGTTTACTCGCCGTCGACGTAGAACCAGGTTCCGTCAACGCGCACGAATCGACTGCGTTCTTCGAGTTCGAGCGGTAACCCGTCACGGATGAACCTGGCTATGAACTCGACAGTTCCGTGGTTGTCAAACGCGGTGCCACCCGTCGTGTCGACAACCTCGAGGCTTTTCCACGCGACGTTGTCGGCGGGCTTCATTGCAGGCGGCCTGGTGTCGGCATGCCAGCTGCTGAGGACAAACGATTCGTTCTGCATGACATATGCGCTGTATCGCGCCCGCATGAGTTGCTCGGCGGTTGTTCCCAGACCGGCGCCGCGATCGTGTATCAGCCCGCAGCACTTCTCGTAGACCGAGCCGCTTCCGCAGGGGCAGGTATCCATACGTTAAAGACTAGACAGTGTGGAGTCGACCGGCCAGGGCAGCGGACGCAAGTCGGGGGCCACCCAACTCTTGCGGGCTTCGGGGGAGAACAGCAGTTCCTTGGACCACCAGATGCCTGCCGCGACGCGGTTGCACTGCGGATGGTCAAAGAGCGCTTCGGGCGTTGCGGCCTGGACCTGGTGAACAGCAGTCACGAAATAGACGGTCAATGTCTCGTGATAGCCCGAGGTGTCGGTGTTGTCGATGCCCAGTCCGCAATTATGGGTTTGGATCGCGTCTCTGAGAAAGGACAACGCACGAGCGGGGGAACGATCCTGAAGTGCGACCCAACATGTGACGAGATGCGCTTCGTGGGTCCATTCGTCGTGGGCCAGTTGACCGTTGACGAATCGTTTGAACACGTCGCGTGCTTGGTCAGGTGTTGCCGGGTTCACGGCGCGAGCTTATTTCGCCCGGCTAACTGGGGCTGAAGAGTTTCGTGGTCTCCTCAGGCGCTTGTGCTGAGCGCAGCGACCTCGGTCTTGCTCGATCCTCGGCGCCCTGATCCCCGACGCCCTGATCCCCGACGCCAGGGCGTGCGGACTTTGTCGCGGAGCCACTCAAAGGCGAGGTAGTAATACGGGAATGACACGATGACGAGCACCGTGCTCGACAACAGCCCGAAGATGATCGTGAAACCGAGGGCTTCCCAGAACGGATCCGACAACGCGAGCGGAAGCACACCTGCAACCGTCGTAAGCGTTGTGGCAACCAGCGGCCTGAATCGATTGCGCATGGCATTGCGAATTGCTTCTTGGCGCGTGGCGCCGCCTTCACGCTCCTGATTCGCGAAGTCGGTCAGCAAGATGGTGTTGTTGACCGCAATGCCGATCAGGCCGAGCAGACCGAGCATGACGAAGAAGCTGATCTGGTTGTCGGTAATCAACAGGCCACCGAACACGCCAAAGAAGCTGAACGGAATGGCGAGGAACACCAGTAGCCATTGGATCGATGAACGGAACTGCACGATCAGCAGCAGCATCATGAGACCGAGGGCGATCAGGAAGGCTCGCGGCATCGAAGCGAAAGACTCTTGATTTTCGCTTTCTTGGCCGAAGTCAAACCCGAGGGCGTCGGCGGGCAAACCCAACGCCGCGAGCGCAGTCTCGTCGAACTGCTCCTTGACGAAGTTTTCGGTCTCCGCCGTGGTCGTGGTCACGTCGTCGCCGTCGAATCGGGCGAGCACCTCGACATAGCGTCGGCCATCGAGACGAGTGATCGTGTCTGTCAGTGCAATGTCGGTCTCGACCACAGTAAATGTGGTGCCGTTCGGGCGCTCGATCTTCGCGCCGTTAAGCTCCGCAGCGATCGTCTCGGCCCCGGCGAGCAGAGCGGCATCGTCGGTGCCGAACAACTGGAGCTGAAACGGGAACAGGGCTTCTGGCGGCCCGGCCGACAATTGGCTAAAGACGACTGATGCGCCGTCGGTCCGGTCGCCGATTGGCTGAAGAATGTCATCGACAATGTCGGGGGCGACGGCGCGGTCGCCCATCTTGACCAGCTCGAACTGGACCTCGGCGCCTCGGGTGTTGCCAAAATACTGGTAGATGTCTTCGAGGTCATCGCCCAGAGCGTCGAGGACCTGCTGATTCACATTCGTGGTGATAGTGCGGGCCTGTTCAACAGTGGTTCCGGGTTCGAAAGTGATCGCGGCCGCGACGAAGTTGCTGTCTTTTTGCGGTGGGAAGATATTGAAGCCGACTCGTGGAGCAAAGACGAAAAGGCCGACGACGGTCATCATGATGCTGAACGCAAAACCCGCGAGACCGATTGCGATACCAGCCTTGCCGCCACGGCCAGGTAATGAGGCCACAACATCGGCCACACGGTCTTGAACGCGCGCGACCGGTCCGGCGCTTCGAGGCGCAGGCAGGATCAGGTAACGAGCGGCCATCGGGATCACGATCAAAGACAAAATGAGCGATGACGTCAACGCGATGATGACTGAGATCGGCAGAACGCGGATGAAGCTGCCGAGCACGCCACTGATCGCAAGCATTGGTGCGAAGACCAACAACGTGGTGACGGTGCCTGATACCGATGCGCTGCCGACGCGTCTGATCGCGTTGCCGATGATTTCAACTGGTCCGTCGCCGTCGTCTCTGAACGCGTCGAGCGCTTCGGTGATAACGATCGAGTCGTCAACGAACAGACCGAGTGCAAGGATCACACCAATAAGCGAGATGGTGCTCAAGGTGATGCCCACGACCCAGAACACCGCCATGGTCACAGCAATGACGGTGACGAGGAACAACGCAGTAATGATCGATGCTCGCCACGAAATGAGCACCAACGCGATGAGCGCGACAGCGATGACACCGGTGAGAACATTGGATTCAAGCGAGCTGACCTGTTGTCGAATTTGGGTGGCCTGATCGATCGCGACTTTGGTGTCGAATCCGTCAGGAAGCGTGCCAGCGGCCGTCACATCGGCCAACACATCGTCGGTGGCGTCACGAATTCCGATCGAGTCGACACCGTCAGCAGCGACCACGCCGATGGCCACGCTCGGCACGAGGCGAAGATCGCCGCGTTCGCCGACTGCCAGCTGGTTGAAACGCTCGACGCGGGAGACCTCTTGTCCAGTGGCGGGGTCGATACCCCGATCGGTGAGCTCGATCACCTCGGCTCGGTCGATATCTGCGTGGTCAAATGACCCGATGATTGACTGCGCGGTCGCCTCGAGCGTTGCCGCGTCGGTCGCGTTTTCGGAGTACACACCGACAAGCAGGTCAAACTCTTCGAAGAACTTTGACGCGTTTACAGCTGACGCAGAGAAGTCGACTTCTGGCGGGAATCCGAGTGCTTCGGCTCGTGCTTCGACCAGCGCAGCTCCGTCGGCTGACGGTATTCCTTCGTCGAATTCGGCCACCACGGTGAACACGTTGTCGCGCGCGACCGTCGTCACGCTGGTGACGCCCGGTTGTGTCAGGAGATCCTCGGTGAGCGGAGCAATGAGGGCGTCGACCTGCTCGTCGTCTTCGACGAACCACACGCCATTACCGATCGAGATGGGGATGTCGACGCTCGGGAACCCTTCGCGAGGTAAGAGTCCGAGATAGGAGACGGCACCAAACGCGAATACGACGATCCATAGCACGAGTGTCATTCGTGAACGCCGCGCAAAAAACTCGACGAATCGACTCAGCATCGTGTGCCTCCCGAGGCATCGGCACCTAAGCGCCGTAGGGGTCTGTGTCGACAGTATTCGGTGACACCGCTAGCCCGACGCGTAAAGCGATGTGACACTTCGCACTGACCCAACTGCCGATCAGCCCTCAGTGCCGATCAGCCCTCAGTGCCGATCAGCCCCAGTGCCGATCAGCCCCAGTGCCGATCAGCCCCAGTGCCGATCAGCCCCAGTGCCGATCAGCCCTTAGTGAGCCAGCAAACCGAGCAGCGAGCGGGACCCAGAGACGAAAGGCAACCTGATCGTGACTACACCCCCGACGCAAAAACGGTGTTTGTGCCGCCGGGTGGGTTGTTTCAGCCGGTTAGCTCTGCCACTCGGGTCGTCATCTTGTCGATGGCCATCGCCCAGCCCTGGCCGCCCGGCGAATCGGCGGGCACTCCAACATGGGTCATGCGCATTCTGGTGCTTCCGGCAAGATCCTCGAGTTCAACGATGATGGTCGTCTCCATCGCAGCGCCGGAAGGCATACCCATCTGTTCGGCGGTCATGGGAGTTCCCTCGGCATCGGCCATCGCTTCGGTGTACACCAGCCGGGTTTTGGGATCGATTTCGCGGTACTCGCCGATAAAGAACATCTGCATTTGGCCGTTGGGAGTCTCGATTTCCATGCCGATGTGGCGGCGCCCACCGACGCGCACATCCATGTCAGCCTTTGGGATTTTGGCTCCCATCGGGCCGTACCAGTTGGCGAAGTGTTCAGCTTCGGTCCACATGGCCCAGATCAAGTCGATCGGAGCATCGAAGGTGCGCTCGATCTGGACGTCTTTGGTTTCAGTCATGATGTTCCTCGTTGTTTCGGTTTCTGTTGTTTCGGTTTCTGTTGTTTCGGTTTTTGTTGTTTCGGTTCTGTTGTGTGGGCTGTTGGTGCGGGTGTGGGTTGTTTGGTAGGCGAGTGTGTGCCACCTGGGTCAGGCTGATGGGTCGGGCGCGGCGTCTTGAAGGTTTTGCACGTAGTCGGTCATGCGGTCGAAGCGGTCTTCCCAGATGTGGCGATATTGCGCTGTCCAGTCGGCGACCTCGGCAAGTGGGGCTGCGTTGATCGTGCAGGGCCGGAACTGGGCCCGTCGGGTGCGCGTGATCAGGCCGGCATGTTCGAGCACTTTGAGGTGACGCGAGATCGCGGGCAGCGTCATGTCGAACGGCGCGGCTAAGTCGTTGACGCTGGCCTCTCCCTGGCTCAGCTGCGCCAAAATTGCCCGTCGAGTTGCGTTGGCGAGGGCAGCAAACGTTTCGTCGAGTCGGCCGTCGGAATCAGCTGCTTGTTGGCGTCGTACCTGCGTGGTCGAATTCACGTATCCCTTTCTTGCTGTACGAGTTGGTTAATTAACGAATGACTAAACTATGGAAGCAAGCTACCAACTGCAACCTCACAGCAATCGCTGGCACGAACAAGCGGTGCAGGGAAAGACCGGTGTAAAGAAAGAGCGGTGTAGGGAAAGAATCTTGTTGGTGAGTCGTCTCTCCTTTAGTCAGGGAACTCCTTGGCACCCGTACTGAAGAGGATTCAAAATGAAAGCACTACGTCTCGCCTTGTTGGCGGTATTACTCGTGGGATCGAGTTTTGTCGTCAGCCAATCGTCGCAAAGCGCTGGCGCTGCTGAAGTAGCGGCTCCGGCGCCTTCCGCGAAAGCGCGCCAGAGGATCATTCCAATGGGGCCGTCTGCGGTGTGGATCGGTGTTGGTTGTACCGACGCTGAGTTAGACGTCGAGCTCACTGTCGATGCGGTCTCGGGCGAACACAAGATCATTGGCGAGTTCACTCGCTACGGCCGTCTTTTTGGGCCGGCGGTTCAGATTACGGTTGTCGATGCAGAAGGTTCGACCACGTACCCGCTCGACGGAACTGCCGTGCTGATTGACACAAGCAAAGCGGTCTATCCGGTCGATCAGTCGATCTCGATCCCTGACGGCGTCGACCAGATTTCAGTAACCGGTGAAGTGCTCAAACGCTACGGCAGCGGTGTTTGGTGCCAGAGCTCTGCGGTAGATCTTGCCATTGGCGATGTATCGGTGGCTTCGGCGGGCTACGAGATCAACCCCGAGAGTGTCGAATTTGCATACGAACTAACAGGCATAGATGGCGCAGTAACGGTCAGTGCAGCAGTGACCTTTTGGGTCGGCACCCCTTGTGTTGATCACGAGTTGGTGCAGGTGGGCGCCAGCGCGTTCACCTTGACCGGGTACCTCAGCGATGCAATCTGCCCACAGGTACTTCAAGAACGCACCGAAATCATCGACCTTGGTGAATACGGCCCTGGTGAGCACACGATCACGATCAACGGTGTTGAGTACAGCTTTGTTGTCGACGATGTTGTTGTCGTTCAAGGCGCACCGGTTATTTCGGTGATCACGTCGGTGTTCCCAGCTGGTGCCGTGACCGACTGCCCGGCACAGGTACCGGTTGCTGGTCTTGTCAACGATGTGATCCCGGCTGCGGTCGGAACCGATGTTCTCTATTGCGTCTGGGCAACCAACGCGGGCACGGCCGATGCGTTGAACGTCGTTGTTGCTAACTCGTTTGATTCTGGGGTTGCGGGCCCAACGTTGCCATTTGGCACGCTGGTTCCTGGTCAGACTGCAGTCGATGGGTTCGTGCACACAACCGATGCGTCACCGCAAACCAGCACCGCCAACATTACCGGCTTCGATCCTGACGGCGTTACCCCAGCAATTGGTGCGTATACGACTGACCCGGCTGGGGTGATCCCGCCGGTGGTAGACCCTGGTGTTGATCCGGGCGACCCTGTTGGGCTTGCGGTTAATGGTGTGCGATTCGTCTATGACTGGCCCCAGATCGACGAAACGATCCCCGTGGGTGCTGAGGTGACCTTTACCGTGGGTACCCCGTGCCACGTGCACACGTTCACCGAGCTCAGCGTGTTGTCATGGTCGCTCGTTGCGGTGCCGTCTGATGACGTGTGCCCGCAGGTGGTCGAGCAACGAACCGAAACGATCTTCCTTGGAAGCTTCCCCGAGGGCGACTATGTCCTGACGATCAACGGAGTCGAGTACGTCTTGGCTCTCGGCATGGTGTACGTCAACTAGTCAATGACCTAGTCAATGACCTAGTCATTGTCGAGAAGTCATTGTCGGTAAATCACTGTCGGTAAATCACTGCCGGTAAATCACTGCCGAGAAGTTCGGGGCACGTCGCTAACGGCGTGTCCCGAACTCGCGTCTTCAGCCTGCAAGCGGCGATTCGAGGCGAGCGGTGACTGCTTGGCGAACCTCGGCGTCGAACGATGCAACGTGGGCTTCGACGAGATCGCCTGCAGCGTCGGCGTCACCGCTTCGAAGCGCTTCGAGAATCGCCTGGTGTTCACCAACGGCGTGGGCAGGATCGGCGACGTCGGCGAGGTAGAGGTGCCAGAGTCGGTCGCTTTGGGCATAGAGCATGTCGAGCGTGTCGAGTAGGAACCGGTTGTCTGCGGCTTGCCACATCAACTCGTGACAATGTCGGTCGATCGCCAAAAGCGCGTTGCCGTCGGCGGCTGCCGCGGCGGGGTCAGTTGTGGCGAGAACGGCTTCCATCGTGTCCCAGTGTTCGGCTGATCCTCGCACTGCGGCGAGTCGGGCGGCGTAGGGTTCGAGCACGGCGCGGGTTTCGAACAGCATCGCGAGTTCGCCGACTTCGATTCCGGCGACGAAGATGCCTTGACGCGGAACCACGCTGACGAAGTGTTCGCGGTCGAGCCGCTGGAGAGCTTCGCGGATTGGGGTGCGGCCGATGCCCAGGAGCTCGCGTAGCTCGTCTTCGCGTAAGACTGCGCCGGGTGCGAACTCGAGCTCGACGATGCGACGGCGAAGCTGTTCGTAGGCCTGTTGGCTGAGCGAGCTGTTCATATGCGTAAGCGTTCTCTCTGGCCTGGGCAATTCCTGGCCCGTGACAATGCGAAGTTGGGGTTGCCCGACTGCGGGGAGCATTCTAAGCTGATGTGATACACGAGTGATATATCACCTGTGTATCACGAATATTGCAATCACAACTCAACCTGGTCGTCCCCAAGCAGCGTCGGCCACTTGCATGAATCCAGGAGCTCATCATGAGTGACTTCCCGACCTCGGCCAAGGTCGTTGTCATCGGCGCCGGAATTGTCGGTAACTGCCTTGTCGGCCATCTCGCTCGTCTGGGCTGGACCGACATGGTGCTGATCGAGAAGGGCCCGTTGCCGAATCCCGGTGGTTCGACGGGTCACGCGTCGAACTTCATCTTCCCGGTTGATCACAACAAGGAAATGGCGCTGCTCGGTGTGCAGAGCGCCAACCAGTACCGCGACATGAACCTGTCGGTCGATTCTGGCGGCATCGAGGTGGCCCGTACCGAAGAGCGCATGGCCGAGCTCAATCGACGCATGACGTCGGCCAAGGCGTGGGGTGTCGAAGCAGAACTGCTGACCCCAGCCCAGGTCAAAGAACTGGTGCCGTTCATCAATGACGAGGTCATTCTCGGCGGCTTCCACTGCCCGAGTGTTTCGGTTGTCGACTCGCTCGAAACCGGCACTGTCATGCGTAAAGAGGCTCAGGAAACCGCTGGCCTACAGGTCTTCGCCAATACCGAAGTGCTCGAAATGCTCGTCGACGACGACCCCGTACCGGGCATGCGCCGCATCAAGGGCGTCGTCACCGACAAGGGCACGATCGAAGCTGAGTACGTCGTCATTGCGTGTGGCGTCTGGTCCAACCGCATCGCCAACATGGCCGGCACCTACATTCCGCTCGTTCCTGCCGTGCACCAGATGGCCGATGTCGGCCCCATGGACGTACTCGTCGAAACGAACAACGAGATCGGCTACCCGATCGTTCGTGACATGGACACCTTCTGTTACGAGCGCCAGTCGGCCGGTTCGATGGAAGTCGGCAGTTACGCCCACCGCCCGATTCTGCACCACCCCGACGAGATCCCGTCAAACGAAGAAGCGGCCCTTAGCCCAACCGAGATGCCGTTCACGCCCGACGACTTCGACCAGCAGATGGAAGAAGCCATCGAGCTGATGGACATGCTCGGCGACGCCGAAATCAAATACGCCATCAACGGCCTGCTGTCGCTCACGCCCGACGCTATGCCGTGTCTCGGCGAGCTTCCTGACGTGCGCAATCTGTGGTCAGCTGCCGCGGTCTGGGTCAAAGAAGGCCCGGGCATGGCGCAGGTCGTTGCCGAATGGATGACCTATGGCTACCCGCGAGTGATCGACCCGCACGCTTCGGACATCTCACGCTTCTACAACGACGAGAAGAGCGACGAGCACATCTGGGCCCGTGCCGAAGAACACTTCAACAAGACCTATGGCATCGTGCATCCGTCGGAGCAGTGGGAAACCCGGCGCGGCCTCAAAGAATCCAGCCTCAAAGCCATCACCGATGGTCTTGGCGCTGAGTACTTCACCGCTCGGGTCTGGGAGCGCCCGCATTGGTACACCAGCAACGCTGACTTGCTCGAGCGTTACGGCCTGAGTGAGCGCGAGGTCGAGTGGGACAACCGTTGGTGGAGCCCGATCATCGATGCTGAGCATCTGAACTTGCGTGAGAACGCGGGCATGGTCGACCTGACGGCCTTCCAGATCTTCGATCTCACCGGTCCGGGTGCGGTGGCGTTTGCTGAGTACCTGTCGGTCAACAAGGTCGACAAGCCGGTCGGCACGAGCACGTACACGCCGTGGCTCACGCCAGATGGCGGCTTCCACTCTGACCTGACCATGTTGCGTCTGGCCGAGGATCACATTCGGATCATGACCGGCGCCTTTGACGGCGGCCGTGACGAAGCCTGGATCATGAAGTACATGCCGACCGATGGTTCGGTGACCTTTGCCAATCGCACTGAAGACTTCGTGACGATCGGCCTGTGGGGCCCCAATGCGCCGGCGATTCTCGGCAAGTTGACCGAGGCTGACCTGAGCCAAACCGGCTCGCCGTACGGCTCGGTTCGCACCGTGACCCTCGCCACCGGCGATGGTGATATTGAGGTGGATCTGTTCCGCATCAGCTATGTCGGCGACACCGGCTGGGAAATCTACGTTCCGTGGGATCAGGCGCCGTCGGTGTGGACCGCTCTCGAAGCTGCCGGTACCGATCATGGTCTTCGTCCTTGTGGTGCGGGCGTCTACGCCGTTGGCGGTCGTATCGAAAAGGGTTACCGCCTGATGGGCGCTGAGCTCGAAAGCGAATACAACCCGGTCGAAGCCGGGCTGGCACGCCCCAAGGTCAAAGCTGCCGAATTCATTGGTCGCGAGGCCTACCTGGCCGCTCGCGAAGCTGGCCCCGATGCGGTCATGTGCACCTTTGCGGTCGAGGACCACACCGACAGCCAGGGGCGTCAGCGTTTCATTCAGGCGGGCAACGCGCCGATCGTCACCAACGAGGGCGAACGTATTCTCGACAGCCACGGCCGAGTCAGCGTGGTCACCACCGCCGGCAACGCGCCCAGTTACGGCAAGTACCTGTGTCTTGGTTACCTGCCCGTAGACATGGCCGAAATTGGCAACACATTCAAGGTCATGTACATGAATGAACTGTTCCCCGTCACGGTGGTGGCAACGACAGGATCAGCCTTTGATCCTGAAGACACCCGACTCAAGAGCTGACCGACCGAAGTTGAAGGAAGCGCGATGAATATTCTTGTGTGCGTCAAGCGGGTTCCCGCTCCGGGCGCCAAGATCAATGTGACTGACGACGGCCAATCGGTCGATGCGGCGCATCTGGGTTTCACCACGAGTCCGCACGAAGAGTGCGCGCTCGAGGAAGCCGTGCAGATCGCCGAGCGCGATGGTGGCGAAGTCACCGTGCTCACGCTCGGTCCGGTCGAGGCCGAAGAGCAGCTGCGCTATGCAGCGAGCGTCGGCGCGCACAAGATCATTTTGGTTCCGACCGATGGGTCGGCTTGGGATCCGCAGCGCACCGCAGTTGCTTTGACGCAGGCGATCGAGACCGCCGAAGCGGCGAATGGTTCTGCGTTTGAGCTGATTCTGTTTGGCAACGAGAGCGCTGATAGCGGCGGTTTCCAAGTCGGCGTGCGCGTGGCTCACAAGCTCGGGCGCCCGATCGTCAACGCCATTAAGGGCATTGTTCCGGGCGACGGATCGGTAACAGCGAATCGTGAAATCGATGGTGGCTTCGAGGTGTATGAAGTGCCGACGCCTGCGGTGTTGGGTGTGAAGGAAGGCATCAATCTTCCTCGATACCCGACGATGAAGGGTCGCCTCGCTTCGAAAAAGGCCGTGCTTGAGACGGCCGAAATCGATGCTGCTGCCGGAGGTCAGACGTTGGTCAAGCTGCATCGCCCGCCGGAACAAGCGAGCAACACCGAAATTCTGGGCACTGATGAATCTGCGGCGTCGGCCATTGTCGACATTCTTGAAGAGATTGGCGTGTTGGCATGAGTGCTCTTTTGGTTGTGCTTGAACATGACCGCGGCAAATGGTCAGAAGCCAACGACGAGGCCTTGACGGCTGCACGTCAACTCGTGGCTGACATGGCTGACGGTGCTGAGCTTCATGCGGTGTTGATCGGCGATGGTGCGCTCGACCTCGCTGGCCAAGCTGGCGCTGGTGGTGCGGCAGTCGTGCACGTGGCGAACGATGCCATGTTGACCGACTTCGGGCCGGAAGCTTGTGGCGAGACCGTCGTGCAATTGGCGGTTGCTGAGTCTGTGGCTGCGGTCATGGCTGTCGGCACCAGCCGTGGTAACGAGGTTCTGGCTCAGGTCGCGGCTCGCATGGACCTGCCGTTTGTTGCCAACTGCATGACGATCGCACCCGGTGCTGGCTCGTGGTCGATGACCCGAGTGCAGTGGGGTGGCTCGTTGCTCGAAGATGCCACGCTCGACTCGGGTGACGGTCCGAAGCTGGTTACCTACGGACATCACGCGGTCGTCGCCGCGCCGGCGGCAGCTCCGGGCGCTGGAGAGGTCCGTGAGTTCGCGCCAACCCTCGACGCTTCGTTGGCTCGCACGATCGTCAAGGATCGTGATGTGCAGACTGCGGGAGTCACGCTGTCGACTGCGCCGGTTGTGGTTTCTGGCGGCCGTGGTGTCGGCTCTGCCGAAGGGTTCGCTCAGCTCGAAGAGTTGGCGAGCTTGCTGGGCGGCCGGGTTGGCTGTTCTCGCGCGGTGACAAACCTTGGGTGGCGCAATCACACCGACCAGGTGGGTCAGACCGGCACACGTATCGCTCCAGAGATCTACATCGCGACCGGCATCAGCGGCGCAATCCAGCATTGGGTTGGGGCCATGGCCAGCAAGCGGATCCTGGCAATCAATACCGATGCCGAGGCCAATATGGTCGCCAAGGCTGACTACGCGGTCATTGCTGACTTGCACAAGGTCGTTCCGGCAATCACCGCCGAGATCAAGCGCCGCAAGGGGCTCTAGCTCTGATCGACAGGTTGAGGTCGCCGGTTTTGCAGGCAATCAGGCTTGAGTGAAACGTTCTCGCAGCGTTGCGACGCCTGGGCCGGTGAGGTCGCCGAGCGCGTCGGGGCGGCCCCACATGACGTGGGCCAGGTCTCGGGCGGTGCCTTGGACCGCTGGCCCGTCGCCAGCACTGAAATCGATATCAGTTGCGACGAAGCGCAGTCGTTTCACCTTGGAGCGGCTGCTGAAGAGGCTGTAGCGAGGCGACGTGGCGGTGCTGAGACTCGCCCGCCAACGTTCGTTCGGAACCCCGAGGTCGACATCGAACGGACGCGATACATCTTGGCCGTGCAGTGTCACGTCGGTGAGCGGTGCGTCGAGCCCGTAACCCGGTGGGCAAAACGGGTGTCGAGCATGTTCACGCAGCTTGGCGACGAGCTGTTCTGGCCCCATCGCTGCCAATTCGTTGGCAACGAGGCTGTTGGCCTTGTCGATGTTGCCGCGGGCTTTGAACATCGCGGGCAGCGCACCTTTGACGCCCTTGATGGGACCGCCGAGTATGTGCCCGGTCACGGTTTGGATTGTCCACCCTGAACAGCTCGATGGTGTCTGCCACTGTTCGGCGGTGAGGCCCGCCAGGAAGTCGGCAATGCGCTCTCGTTCTTCGGCGATTTCATCAAGTGAGGCCATGGGCAACGTTACGCCGCCTGGTGTCTGTGTTGCTTGACCTTGTCAGGCGTGATCGCTCGGCCCTCTCGGTTGGTCGTGCGCTCTTGTCGCTGATTTTGGTCGAAGGTGAGCTTTCGGCGTTGGTGGCGGTCGGAGGTGAGCTTTCGGCGTTGGTTGTGGTTTGGTTGGTATCGGTTGGGTGGTGATTCGTTGGGGGTGGCTGGTCTGGTGTGCCAGTGGCGGTTGGCGGTTTGGTGCAGTGTGTGGTTTTGGTCGTGGAGTTGGCGGTGGCATTGTTCGCAGAGCAGTGCCATGTCGGGCAGGTTGGTGTTGCCTTTGTTGGGTGAGTTCCATGGTGTGAGGTGGTGGGCGTGGGCGTGTTGCCATGGGGCCTGGCAGAGCACGCAGCCTTTGTCTCGGATGGCGAGGGCGAGGTGTTGTGTGGTGGTTGCGTTGCGTTTGAGTCGGCCGAGCCATAGGGGTTGGCCGGCGGGGTCGACAATTGCGGCCCATAGGCCGGCTCGTTGCATGATGTTGGTGACGACTTGGTCGGGGATTGGGCCGAGCCCGATTTGTCCGGCGCATTGATCGTGGTGCGCACCCTCGGTGGTGTCGTCGACCGCGATTGGGCCGAGCCCGATTTGTTCGGCGCATTGATCGTGTTGTGCGCCCTCGGCGATGTTCGGGACTGGGGCGGGGCGGTGCCCGATTTGTTCTGCGCATTGATCGTGTTGTGCGCTGTTGGTGGTGTGCTCGGTCGCGATTGGGCCGAGCCCGGTTTGTTCTGCGTGTTGATTGTGGTGTGCGCTGTTGGTGGTGTGCTCGGCCGCGATTGGGCCGAGCCCGGTTTGTTCTGCGTGTTGATTGTGGTGTGCGCTGTTGGTGGTGTCGGGAACCGGCGGTACTGCCGCCTGTGGTTGGTGTGGTCGTGATTGGTTTTGGGCGCCAGCTGGCGGGGAGGTTGGGTCGCGATGGGGGTGCTGGTGTGTTGGCTGTGTTGGTTTGGTTGAGGCGGGTGGTGGTTGTGTTGTGGTGCTGGTTGGTGGTCTCGCCGATCGCGGTCCTGTTCGTGCACCGTGGTTGGGGGCTGGTCCGTGGCGAGGCCCGGGTTGTGGGCGTTTGAGTTTGTTGATGGGCACGGTGATGACGACTTGTGGTCGTCCGCCACTGCCGCCCCGCCCGCCACCCCCACTGGTTTTGGTGGAGAGCACGGCGGTGGCGGCGTCGAATAGGCGTTGGTCTCGTGTTCGGGGGTGTGCGGTGTAGGCGAGGTCGCGGCCGCCGTCTTGTTTGTATTGGCGTCGTTCTTCGGTTTCGATGTTGCGCCAGAGTTCTTCGATGGTTGGGGAGTCGCCTTCGAGTGAGATGACGGCGAGGTCGTCGTCGCGTCGGTG
>CALKPY010000147.1 GCA_937991435.1 uncultured Acidimicrobiales bacterium | reverse complement strand
GTGAACGAGCAACTCGACCCATCGCTGTCGTGGGCCGACATCGAAATCTTCAGAGATCTGTGGTCGGGGCCCATCGTGTTGAAAGGCATTCAAGACGTCGACGACGCGGTGATCGCCGCCAACATGGGCATCGAAGGCATTGCGCTGTCAAATCATGGAGGCCGCCAACTCGACGCATCGCCCGCACCACTCGTGCTACTACCTGAGGTGGTTGACGCGGTTGGTGACCGCTCCGAGGTGATCGTTGATGGGGGTGTACGCCGCGGCGCTGACATCGTCAAAGCCTTGTCGATGGGAGCAACCGCATGCATGGGTGGCCGGTCCTACCTCTATGGGCTCGGGGCCGGCGGTGAACGCGGGGTGGCTAAGGCTCTCGGTTTCCTGGCTGACGAGTTCGAACGAACCATGAAGCTGATCGGTGCCCCCAGTGTTGCGGCGCTCGGCCCGGACTACCTGCGCACCTGATCGTGGCGGCATGGTTGATGGGCATGGTTGATTGGCATGGTTGATTCCCATTCGGCACGGGCGCCGATGGTGACTTAAGATGCCGGACAGCCTCGATGACGAGGCCGCGTGTGCCGGGGGGCTTGCGGGAGATTGGGGGGACTGGTGCCTGAAACGACCAAGACGAACGTCGATGTCGCGGCGACGCTCGAAGAGCTGCATCAGATCACCGAAGTAGCAGAGCTCGACACCTCAGGCCGCGACGCGGGGCCGCTTGGTCAGGTACACCCACTCGGCTGGGCTGCGCTTGGATTGATCGCCACCGCCATCATCTTCCACCTGCGTGACACCGACTGGCTGATCGGGAACTTCTCGTGGTGGCACTGGGCAGGGCTTGCCGCCATCGTCGCCGTCTCACTCAGACCCGGCCCGATCAAAGCGATCTCGAGATTCATCGACCGTGTCACCGACTTTTTCCAGCACGGCGCGAACAGTTTTGCGTCACCTCGTGCAGCATTTGTCGTGTTGCTGGCATGTGCCGCACTCGTCCTGTTGTGCATTGGGCCGTTGCAGTCGTTCGCGGACTGGATCTTCGGCGTCTCGATAGAACCCGATGGATCTGATTTTTTCGTAGAAAGTTCGACCTCGACGGGGTGGATCCGCACCGTGATCGCAACCGTCGTCGTCGCAGCAGCGATGGCGGGGCTCTATCGAGCCTTGGCGGGCGTGTTCGGCACTGGTGATAACGCTCAAATTTCGGTTAGAGCTGGAGCGTTGCTCGGTGTAGCCGCGTTTGTCATCACGCTCGCGATCGTGGGCCTGGCCAGCACATGGTCGACAGGGATAACCGCCGCGTTCGGCGCCGCTGTGGTGATTGCTGCCCTCGCGGTCGGGCCACTGTGGATCATGGGCTACGGCATCTTCGTCATCATCTTCTTCTATGTCGTGACCCGCTACACCGCTCGATTCATCGAAGCCGACATCATCATCGGCGAAGTCAACAGTCTTGGCTTTCAGATGTTCGCGGCGCTCGGCTTGCTCGGCCTCGGCTACGGCGTTAAGGCCGGTGTCAACCCACGCATTGACTTCTGGTGGGCAGACTTCTCGAATCGTCGCAAAGCATGGCTCGATTTCGTGCTGCACGTCACCTTGTTCATTCCGTTCCTGTGGGCGGGACTGCGGGTGCTTCATAAGTACGCAAAGACCAACCTCGGGTTCAAAACCGACTTCAGCGGTGAGACCGACGGAAGCTGGCCCGCCAGCTGGCACGTGTGGGAAACCTGGATCCAAGACGCCGATGCAGGCAATTTGCCTGTCGGCCCTATTCGGGCACTGATCTTCTTCGGTTTCATCTTGTTCCTCGCCCAGATCTTGAGCGAAACTATCAAGGCTGGCTTTGTGCTGATTCGCAGAGAAGATCTTGCCGAACTCAAGATCGTCGACGCTCCAGCGAGGGTTGAATGATGGGGTTGGTACTCGACATGATGAGTCCTGGCATCATCGGAGGCTTCCTCGGCATGGACCTCGCCGAAGGTTTCGCCATGATCATGTTCCTGGTCTTCATGGTCATGATTCTCACTGGCTACAACGTCGCCTTTTCGTTCGCGGCGACCGGTGTGGCTTTTGCCTTTCTGGGGCACGTGTTCGACGTGTTTGACCCGAGCGCCATGAATCTGCTCGCCCAGAAATGGAACGAGAACCTGACCGGAGAATCCGGTCAAACGCTTCTCGCTGTGCCCTTGTTTGTATTGATGGGTGCGATCTTGGAACGGTCCGGCATAGCGGGGCGTCTGCTGACCGGGCTGGCCATGCTCATGGGACCGTTGCGCGGCGGAGTCGCCGCCGCAGTTGTCGTCGTCGGCACCTTGCTCGCCGCGGCCACCGGTGTGGTCGCCGCAACCGTGATCGTCATGGGCTTGCTGTCGCTTCCGGCCATGGTTCGGCTCGGCTATGACCACAAGCTCGCAACCGGGGCTATCACCGCGTCGGGAACGTTGGCGCAGATGCTGCCGCCAAGTCTTGTGCTGATTCTGCTCGCGCAACAGCTTGGCAACGGGGTCGGCATCATCGGCCTGTTTGCAGGCGCATTGATCCCAGGGCTCATGGTGAGTGCCATGTATGTCATCTATTGCCTGGTGGCCGCTGGGTTGAGTCCCGAAAAGGGACCGCCGATGCCGATCGAGGAACGCACCCTTAACGGCACAATCACATCCAGCACCGCCGCAGCTATCGCCGTCGTGCTTGGCGCATTGTTACTGCTCGTGACACTGACGTTTAGCCCGCTGTGGGCTCTCATCGTCGGCGTGGTTGGTGCCGTTGGCATCTTTGCGATTCTGCGCACTGGATCCATGCTCGCCGCCGAAGTACTCGTTGGTGTCGTGCCCACAATCTTGTTGATCCTCGGAGTGCTCGCCGCGATCTTCCAAGGCATCGTTGCGCCATCAGAAGCTGGCGCCATTGGCGTACTCGGCGCGCTTCTGCTCGGCATCTTGAACTGGTGGTTCGATCGCAGACTCAGTGCCGACGGCGGCGATCACATCGACGTGCGCTGGCGTCTGACACCGCAAGCGATGCGCGAGGCCGGCCAGTCGACTGCCAACATCACCATTCTTGTCCTCACGCTCATCTTTGCGTCGACCTTTTTCAGCGTGATGTTTCGCGAACTCGGAGGCAACGACAAGACAAGCGAATGGTTGCAAGCTGTCGGTGGCGGCAAGTTCGGGTTCACCGTGGTGGCGATGATCGCGGTGTTCCTGCTCGGCATCAACCTCGAGTTTCTCGAGATCACGTTCATCGTCGTGCCGATCTTTGTGCCAGCGATGGTCGAGCTCGGGTTCACCGAAAAAGAGTTTGTCTGGTTCGCCGTACTTATGGCGCTCAACTTGAACATTGCCTTTATCTCGCCGCCGGTGGGCTTCTCACTCTTCTATCTGCAGTCGGTTGCGCCGCCAGAGGTCAAGACTGCCGATATTCACAAAGGAGCGCTGCCGTTCATGGTGCTTCAGTGCATCGCTCTCGTGATTCTCGGAGCGTTCCCACAGATCACCAATTTCTCGTATGACTTGTTTGTTTCGAGCGGCGCATGATGTCGCCTCGCGTCGCTCGCCATCAGATCGACACTGCTCGTGTTGGGCTTTTCAACATGAGTTCCCGTTGAATACCCAGAGGAGGGGTACCTAATGACCATTGATGAAACCGAAATTGGAATGCCGGCGGTCAGTCGCCGGTCATTCCTTGGTAAGGCCGGGATCGGCGTCGCCGGGTTCGCAGCTGGATCGGCGTTGCTTGCCGCGTGCGGCGGCGATGACAGCTCAACCAGCGACGCGGCCTCTGATGATGCGCCGAGCACCGACGGCACTGTTGCCGATGGGTCAAGCGGTGACGAAGAGACCGTTCAACTCGCCCAAGACGAAGGCTTGCCCGAGATCGAAATCGACATGGCCACTAGCTGGCCTACCGGTCTGGTGACGATCTTTGGTGGTGCCACCACTTTTGCCGAACAGGTTTCGCGCCTGACCGGCGGGCGACTCACGATCAACGCCCGCCCTGCAGGTGAGATTGTCGGTGGACTCGAGGTCCTTACCGCCGTTCGCGACGGGGGAGCACAAGCCGGCCACACCGCGTCGTATTACTACACAGGTGAAAACCCAGCGACGCAGTTCGGCACGGCCGTGCCCTTTGGTCTGACCTCACGCCAACAAAACGCGTGGCTGTACCAAGGCGGCGGCCTGGAAATCATGCGTGACTTCTACGCACAAGAGTTCGGCGTTATCCAGTTTCCAGCCGGTAACACCGGTGTGCAGATGGGTGGATGGTTCACCAAAGAGATCAACGACATCAGCGACATCCAAGGTCTCACCATGCGCATACCGGGCATTGCCGGCCAGGTGCTCAACAACCTCGGTGGCGAACAGGTGTCGTTGGCTGGCGGCGACATCTTGCCGTCGATCCAGACCGGCGCGATCGACGCTGCAGAGTTCGTAGGGCCAGTTGACGACCTGATCCTTGGTCTCGATGAGCTCGGAAGCCAGCTCTTCTACTACCACCCCGGTTGGTGGGAGCCAGGCCCGACACTTGAAGTTGAGCTTCCGCTTAGTTTCTGGAACGACCTTCCTGAGCAATATCAGGCAGCGATCGAAAACGCCGCGGCTCACGCCAACGTGCAGATGATGGCGACCTACGACACGCTCAACCCAGAAGCGCTTCAGACCATCAAGGGGTTCGCGGAAATCCGCGAGTTCCCCGAAGACGTCATGTCCGCATTCAAGGAAGAATCCGAAGCAGTGCTCGACGCCACCGCGGCCGAAAGCTCTGACTTCGCGTCGATCCTGGAACCGTGGCGCAAATTCCGCGACGGTGTCCAGGAATGGCACGGACTCGCGGAGTCATCAATGCTGCGAGCCGGTTCGCTTTAACCGGCTCAGGCCGTCGAACGAACTCAGGCCACTGCTGACAGCGGCCCGAACAACAACGAGTGACTAACGAGGTCGAGGGCTACCCAATCGGGTGGCCCTCGACTCGGTTTTGCCGACTGGGCTCGGGGAACCTCGCGCCGTGGGAGCTACGCAGCGGCAATGTCTGACGAGACTGACCGCGCGAGTGCGGTCAGGCGCTGGCGATAGGTCTCAATGTCGGGCTCGTCGAATCGAAGACCACGGGGTGACCACTGCAGCAGGTCAAGCCACTCAGCGCGACGCGCTTGGTCAGCGTTGCTGCGACCCGGATGTTGCGTCTTGAGAAATGCAGCTACGGCTTGCCAAAGCCGGTCGACTTCAACCGCGACGGCGGCTGCTACTGCAGGGCTCTTTGCTTGCATGAGTTCGTCGTGATGTATGAGTGATGCTGTTTGTTTCCAAAGGTCGCCGTCGAAGCGCTGCAACATGCCATCGACTCTGAAGTGCAAGGTGCCATCAGCCTGCAAACTGGCGATGGCCTTGTCGACCCGTCTCTCGAACACACCAGCAAATGCAGCGGCGAAGATGTCGTCTTTGTCAGTGAAGTACTGATACAAGGCTGGTCGAGACACTCCAGCGGCTTGTGCGATGGTCGCCATCGATGTCGCTGCGTAGCCACGAGTAAAGAATTGTTCTATCGCCGCGCGTCGGATCGTGAGCCGCCGCGTCTGCGCTTTTGGCGATCTGTCGGTCTGCTGCTCAGAGTCACTCACGACACAAGCTTGACACAATTAGCCAAACATGTCAGAGTCACGTTCTGACACTTTCTACATAAAGTGTCAGGTGGCCTGCCAGGCCACGATCCACATCACCTCGACTTCCGGAGCAAACGATGAGCAGACTTGGTTACCAGATCCCGAATTTCACGTTGCCCGGTATCGCCAGCGCGGACGTGTTTTCGAACATCATCAAGCAGGCAGAGGCGGCCGATAGGTCTGGTTTCGATCGGGTAACGGTCATGGATCACTTCTACCAACTGCCCAACATCGGGGCTCCAAGCGAACCAATGCTTGAGTGCTACACGCTGTTGGCAGCACTCGCTCAACACACGAGCCATGTACGCCTGTCATCTCTCGTTACGGGCAACACGTACCGCAATCCAACGCTGCTCGCGAAGACGGTGACAGCTCTTGATCATGTGTCGCACGGTCGGGCAACCTTGGGTATTGGTGCTGGCTGGTTCGAACTCGAACACAACGCGCTGGGCTATGAGTTCGGCACGTTTACGGATCGGTTCGAAAAACTCGAAGAAGCGTTGCAAATCATCCTGCCCATGTTGCGCGGCGAACCCATCAGCCTCGCCGGCAAGCACTACACCGTCGAAAAAGCGATCAACTCGCCGGCGCCGCTCTCAAAGGTGCCCATCATGATCGGCGGCGGTGGCGAAAAGAAGACGTTGCGGATGGTCGCCCAATACGCAGATGAGTCGAATCTCGCCAGCACCCCTGTCGAAGAAATTCCTCGGAAGCTCGAGGCGCTCGTCGGTCATTGCGAACGGCTCGGGCGAGATCGCTCTGAGGTCTCGGTCACCTCAATGCAAAATGTCGTCATTGCACCAACGGCTGAGCAGGCCGAGAAAGAACTGGTCGAGACAGCAGTGGCCCTCGGCTGGAAGGAGGCCGTTATCGAAATGGCAAAGAATCTTGTGATTCTGGGCGATCCAGACACGGTAGGCGAGAAGCTACAAACAGTCATGGACACCGGTGTCGACGGACTAGCCATCACCCTCGCGTTTAACGGACACATACCCGAGCGAATCGAACTGCTCGGGGAGATCGGTGTGGCGGTCACCAAAGCGCCACCAGCGGCCTGATTAGTCGAGCTGCGGCTGCTGACCGGTCTCAATTTGGATCCGTCGCAAGGCGGGCTCCCATCGTTTGGTCGTCGTGTATGAGCGGTCGTCGATGTGCCAGTCGCTGGTGATCACGTTGCTGGTACGCATGGAGATCTCGGGAGCGTGCTTCCACTCGGTGACGATCGAGCGGGCGCGTTGGCGAACTCGGCTCGACCGACACAACACAATCGCTGCGTCGGTTTGCGCTACCACCCACCACTCCGTGGTGGCGAGAGAGGCCACTGCGGCACCGCATGCGCCGATGATCACTCGGTTGACAGGCGGCTCGATCGCGATGGCGGTTGCGACCGCGAACAGCGCAAGGCCTGCGAACAGGCAATAGGGAACGAACCACCGGTGACGATTCCACACCATGGCGACGTCGCGAGCTGACTGACCTTCGCCGAGCAGCTTGTTGACTGAGTTCACCAATACGGCGCGTCTGATGCCCTTGTCGGCCATGTGCGTGTCGTTTAGCTGTCAGCGAGAGCGAGTCGTTGAACGATCTGCTCGACGACTCTCGTCGGTGGCCGATCGTCGGTCGCTACTTGCTCAAACTCGGCGTAGCCGGCTCGCCGCTGTTCGAGAAGCTGAATCACAGCTTCGCGCGGATTGTCACCTGCGAGTAGAGGTCGGCTGGCACGACGACGCATGACCCTGTTCATGATGACTTCGATATCGGCGACCAACGCGAAAACCCGGTTGTTGCGACCAAGCAGCTCGGCATTGTGTGGATCGAGCATGAACCTGCCACCGGTCGAGATCACATACCCCACATCGGCAGAAAGTTCGACGGCAATGTTGCGTTCGATGGTGCGGAACTCGTCTTCGCCGAGCTCGGAAAAGATACGGGGAATTGGTCCGTGACGCCGCTCGATGAGCTGATCGGTATCGACGTGCTTTAACGACAAGCGGTGCGCAAGCATGCGACCAACCGTTGATTTTCCGGTGCCCATGAACCCGGTGAGCACAATATTCGCCGGCTGTTCAGCTCCCCTTGTTGGCACCGAAGCGTGTTCTTGTGGTGCGTTTATTGGCTGTTTGGCCCCCTGCATGGCCGCAGTGTAGGAGTGCCGACTAGCCTGCGCTTGTACAGACATGTTCCGAACGGGTGCGACGAGGCAATGAGCGAAACAGCGACATCAAGCAAGAAACGAGTGCGGCTCACGCACAAAGAGAAAAAGGCTGCAGCTGCCGAGGCCGCTCGCAAAGCCCGTATGCAGTGGTACGTGATCGGAGCGATCCTCATTATTGCGATTGTTGCCGCGATTGTGCTCATCAGCATCTTTACTGAGGGCTCGATTCCGATTCAAACTGCGCCCAACGGCAGCTGAGCGCGCCACACCGTGCGCAAGATCGGGTTGTTGAACGGCCCCAACCTCAACATGGTTGGCACGCGTGAGCCAGGTGTCTATGGCACCCGATCACTTGATGACATCATCGCCGAGCTGCGCACGTACGCCGGTGAGCGCGGTGCCGCGCTTCGAGACCACCAGTCCAACGTTGAAGGACATCTGATCGACGCCCTGCAAGATGCAGCGTCGTGGGCCGATGGCATCGTGTTCAACCCGGGCGGCTACACCCACACGAGCGTCGCAATCCGCGACGCTATTTCGGGTTCCGGCATTCCCGTAGTCGAGACACACATGTCGAACATTCACGCTCGCGAAGAGTTCCGACAGCGATCATTGATCACTGGTGTCTGTGTGGGCATGGTGTGCGGCTTTGGTGCCACGAGCTACCGGTTGGCCCTCGACGCACTACTTGCGCATCTCGACGCTTGACGCTCAGCCTGGTGCGATCGGGCGGCACCAGTCGTCGTAACGATCAGCTGTGAACGGGCGCCCTGCGCCGGTTTCAGGATTAAACAACGAGCGAGACGCCGAGCTCAAATCGCCCAGATAGATGTGCACTGCGCTGCTCCACCCACCTGGGCTGGCGTCGATCGCGTGTACGGCATTGGAACCGAGCGCGAACACCTCGCCAGGGCCAACATTGTTATGGCCAGAAGGGGTCAGTGATACTGCACCAGCGCCGGAACGACGGAACAGCCGATGTAGTTCGGTTCCGGCGTACCCGGCGATCACCACGGGCATGGCGTGGTCGTGCGGTGGCTGCAAGACACCAGGCGGCGTGTGCACCAACACGACCGTGAGGTTGTCATCTTCGAACAGATAGTCGGAGTGTCCCGAGATTGCGGCGCATTCGATCGGTGCCGGGTGATCAGTCGCCAGCCCGAGCGGCGATGCCACAAGCTGCTCGGCGGCAGACCTGATCGCCGAAAGAGGATCGGGCCCGACAGCCGCGGATCGGCATGTGGTAACGAAATCGTCGAGCATGGGCGCATTGTATGGCGAACAGATATTCGACCGCTGGCCGGTCATCCGCCGTCGTAGACTGACGCACAACACTGAACGGGGAGCTCGCCAAGGCGGGCTGAGAGGACGACATTTGGTCGTCGACCCGCAAACCTGATCTGGGTAATGCCAGCGGAGGGAAACCATGAAAAATCTGTTTCGACTGTTTGCGATCATCTGTGCACTTGTCGTGTTCACCGTGTCGTGCGCCAGCAGCGACGAATCACCCAGCGTTGTGGCCGCAGACGACGCGCCTCCCCTCGAAGTAACCGACAACGACAACTGTCCGACATTGACGCTCGCCACTCACGACTCGTTCTTTGTCTCTGACGGCGTGTTCGACACGTTCACAGCCGATACCTGCATCAAGGTCAAACAGGTAGCGGCGGGTGACGCCGGCCAGATGGTGAGCGCCGCGGCGTTGACTGTTGACAATCCAACGGCCGATGTCATGTTCGGTATCGACAACACATTTCTGCAACGGGGCCTCGATGCAGAGTTGTTTCAGCCGTACCAGTCAGAGCTGTTGTCTACTGTTCCCGAAGCATTGCAACTCGACCCCGAGTACCGAGTGACGCCGATCGACTACGGCGATGTGTGCGCGAACTATTGGATCGACGCATTACCTGGCGCTGCGCCGTCCACGCTCGACGACCTCATCGACCCGACCAACGCCAACCAGTTCGTCACCCAAAACCCTGAGACATCGTCACCTGGGTTCGCGTTCTTGTTGGCAACAATTGCCCGGTACGGCGACGGTTGGCCCGACTATTGGCAGGCGCTCGTCGACAACGGTGTGTCGATCACCGCTGGTTGGGAAGACGCCTATTACGGCGAGTTCATCGCGGGCGGCGGTGACCGCTCAATCGTGATGTCCTACGCGTCGAGCCCGCCCGCCGAAGTGATCTTCGCAGATCCGCCGATCGATGCCCCACCAACCGGCGTGCTCTTCGATAGCTGCTTCCGTCAAATCGAATTCGCCGGTGTGCTCGCCGGAACCGAAAATCCGATTGCTGCCGGCCAACTGATCGACTTCATGTTGGGCACAACCTTTCAACAGGACATTCCGTTGAACATGTTCGTGTACCCGGCAAACAGCGACGCGCAGTTGCCAGAAACGTTTGAAAACTTCGGCGCATTAGCAGACGAACCGCTGACGATGACGCCCGCTGAGATCGAAGCCAACCGCGAAGCATGGACCGAGCAGTGGGTCGAAATCGTGTTGTCGTGACCTGTCTGGCCCTGACCTGGTGAGCGCGCCGTTGCGCCGATTCATGGGCGTCGCAGCTAGCGCGCTTCCGATGGTATTTCTTGCGGTCTTTTTCGTGTGGCCTGTTGCCAACCTGATCTGGCGAGGGCTCGGCGACGACATCTCACGACTCGGCGAAGTGCTGACAGGCGAGCGGTTCCTACGAGTCATCTGGTTCACACTGTGGCAGGCATGCGCGTCGACCGCGCTCACGGCGGTGATCGCTGCGCCACTCACCTGGGCGATCGCTAATCGTCGTTTCACCGGTCGCCGTGTGGCTCGGGTGCTTGTGACCGTGCCGTTTGTGCTTCCGACCGTGGTTGTTGGCGGAGCGTTCATTGCAGTGATGGACCGCTTCGGTCTCAATGACGGAAGCCTGCGATTAAGGCACACCGTCTGGGCAATCCTTATCGCCCACGTGTTCTTTAATGTCGCGGTTGTCGTGCGCACCGTCGGTGGGTTCTGGAGCCAGCTCGATCGCGAACAAGAACTCGCAGCACAGACGCTGGGGGCAACGCCATGGCAAGCCTTTCGCGAAGTGACGATTCCTCGGCTCGCTCCGTCGGTGTGGTCGTCGTTGTCGATTGTGTTCCTGTTCACGTTCACATCATTTGCCGTAGTGCTCTTGCTCGGGGGACCCCGTCGATCGACAATCGAAACCGAGATCTATCGATGGGCTGTCACCCGAGGGGACATCTCAACAGCCGCAGCGCTCTCGGTTGTGCAGATCGCGGCGGTCGTCGCGCTCGTAGCGCTAAATCAGTGGTTACAGGGTGGGGTCGCTGCCACATCGTCTCTGCTCGGTGACCGCGCGATCGCCGCCAAGGGGCGGCGACAGCGCGTTGCGGTCGCGGCCGCGGTTGGCGGAACCGGTCTGTTTCTTGCGGTTCCGGTGGTGGTTCTGATCGAGCGGTCGCTACGTCTGGGAGGAAACCTGACTTTTGAGAATTACCTATCGCTTGGCGATCGGGTGCGTTTGCTTCCGGTTTCGGCACTCGACGCTGTCGCCAATTCGCTGCTCTTCGGACTCGCCGCCGCAGGCATCGCTCTCGTGATTGGGGGCATGGGAGCGATCGCTGTCGTGCACGGAACAGGAGCGATCCGCCACATGCTCAGTGTCGGGTTGTTGCTTCCTCTCGGCACTTCGGCGGTGACACTCGGGTTTGGTGTTTTGATCACGCTCGACAAGGGATGGCTCGATCTGCGCAGTTCGTGGTGGATCATTCCCATCACCCAGGGACTTATTGGAATTCCATTTGTCGTGCGCGCCGTGGTGCCGGTCATGCGCGCAATCGACCCATCGATGCGTGAAGCAGCGGCCGTGCTCGGAGCGTCGCCGCGCCAGGTGCGGCGCGAGATCGACTTGCGTATCGGGACCCGAGCGCTGGTCACCGGTGTTGGATTTGCGTTCGCGATCAGCCTTGGCGAGTTTGGTGCTACCTCGTTTGTTGGTCGCTCGCCCGATCAACTGACGGTGCCTTTGGCCATCGAGAGGCTGCTCGGTACACCTGGCGATCTGCTGCGCGGACAGGCCATGGCCCTTTCGGTGATTCTGATGGTCGTAACCGCGGCCGTCGTGCTCGTTGGTGACCGCGTGCACCCGGGCGACGGAGGCGTGCTGTGACACCGACGCCCGCGCAAAGTGGGCTGTCGGTCGACTCGTTGACCGTTCGTTTCGACGGCCACCCCGCGGTCAATACGGTGTCGTTGGCAGTTGCTGAGAAGTCAGTGTTGGCCTTGGTTGGACCGAGCGGGTGTGGCAAATCGACATTGCTTCGTGCCGTGGCGGGATTGGTGATCGCTGACGAAGGGGCTGTCGGTTGGAATGGAGCGGACATCACGAACAAGCCGGCACATCAGCGTGATATTGGTTTGATGTTCCAAAACCATGCGTTGTTCAGCCATCGCTCGGTCGCCCAAAACATTGGGTTTGGGTTGCGCATGCGCGGTGACGACCGATTGACGATTCGCCAGCGGGTCGGCGAGTTGCTCGATCTTGTGGGACTTGTCGGTTTCGAGAAGCGTCAGGTTCAGTCGCTGTCAGGCGGCGAAGCGCAACGCGTCGCGTTGGCAAGGGCTGTTGCGCCGGCGCCGGCGTTGTTGTTGCTTGATGAACCCCTCGCTTCGTTGGATCGAGCTCGTCGAGTCGAGCTCAACGCTGAGCTCGGTGCTCTTTTGCGGACCCTGGGGCAGACCGCAATTTATGTGACGCACGATCAGCACGAGGCCTTTGCAGTTGCCGATGAGGTAGGGGTAATGAACGCCGGTTGTTTGGTGCGAGTCGGGACGCCGACTGAAATCTGGAATGATCCCCAGACTGAGTTTGTCGCCCGATTCGTGGGTCACGAGACGATCATCGACTATCAGGGCGCTCGGTGGGCTGTTCCTGCTGCGGCGGTTGAGCTGGTGCACGCTGATGAGGACCAAGATGATTGTTGTCGTGCCACCGTGATCGAGTGCCGCTTTGAAGGTGACCGCTGCGCGATCAAGGCGGCCGATGCCCAAGGAACCGTGTTCACCAGCTTTGCTTCTGCGGCGAAACCGCTTGGCACACACGTGCTGTTGCGACTGCACCATGATCGATTCGCGCTGATTGGGTGATGGCGAAACTGGTCGAAGAAACTGTCTGGGCTATGGGGAGCTGATTCGGGCAGCTGGTTCGTCATTCATGGTGGATTGTGAGGTACCTCGCACCAGGTCCCTCGGCGCCAGCCTGGTCGTTTGGGTTGAAGATGCTGCACGCATCGAGGCTCTGGCAGCCGCAGCCAATGCATTCGGCCAGCCGATCCCGCATGCCTTCGAGGGTGCGAATCTGCTCGTCAAGGCGAGGCTGCCACTGGGTTGCCAACCGCTCCCACTCGCGCTTTGTCGGAGCCCGATCTGGCGGAAGCGTGCTTAATGCATTGCCAATCTCTGCAAGTGAGAGACCGACCTGCTGCGCTGCAACGATGAACGACACTCGACGCAACACGTCGCGGGCGTAACGGCGCTGGTTGCCCTCGGTGCGGGTCGACGTGATGAGCTGCTGTGACTCATAGAAGCGAAGCGCAGACGTGGTCGTGCCGGCTCGCGTAGCGGTTTCGCCGATTGTCAAAAGGTCAACTTCCACTTGACTTCAACTTAACTTGAAGTTTTAGGATCGGGACCATGATCGATCAACAAAAGCCTCATCTTGCCTTTGTGCACGCGTCATGGCACGCCGACATCGTGCAGCAGGCACTTGCCGGCTTCCGCTCTGTCGTCGAAGACTCGGCGACCTACGAAGTCTGTTCTGTCCCCGGCGCATTTGAGCTGCCGCTACACGTTCGGCTGCTCGCGCAATCGGGCCGCTTTGACGGCGTGATTGCGGCGGCCTTGGTCGTCGATGGTGGCATCTACCGCCATGAGTTCGTGGCCAACGCCGTTGTCAACGGACTCATGCAGGTGCAGCTCGAAACCGGTGTGCCGGTCTTTTCATCGGTGCTAACGCCCCACCAGTTTCGCGGTGACGGCACGGTCGACGGTTTCTTCCATGCGCATATGAACGGCAAAGGCCAAGAGGTCGCACAAGCATGTCTCGCGACGCTCAACGCTCGAGCGGATCTGGCGGTTAGCGCCTGATCGGCCCATGGCGTCGACCGCTCATGGCAGAGCGGTCGACACGAATAGCCGAGCGACTCAGGCCGACCGGTTCACCGGGTGAGCTCGGTGGCGATGAGTAACATGTCTTGCAACTCGGCCCGGTCAGCGTTGTCGATGTCGCCACTCAACTCAAATGACTCGTTCATCACGTTTCGCAAGTCGACGTCGTCGGCATAGGGATTGTCTCGAAGGACTTCGGCAAATGCGGTCACAACCGTTGCCACCTGGAAGTCCGGTTCGGTGTCCTGGAACGTTTCGGCGACATCGCCGAGGTCGATGTCTTCATCGATTTCCATAACATCGCCGGTCGTCGGGTCTTGCCAACGCAGATACACCTCGCCAATGTCGCCTCGGTCGCTCAGGGTCACGCCGCGTCGAAGGCGGATCTCATACATCGCTGTCACTTGATGGCCGGCACCGAGCTCCCCGGCGTCGACTGAGTCGTTGCGAAAATCGTTGTCGCGAACGCCTCGGTTCTCGAATCCGATCAAGCGGTACTCGTCGACGATGTCGGCATCGAACTCCACCTGGATTTTGGCGTCGATTGCGGCGGTGACGAGGGTTGACGTGAGTTCCTCATCGAAGAGACGCTCGGCTTCGTCGATCGTGTCGACGTAGGCATAGAAACCGTCGCCGTTGTCTGCGAGCTGTTCCATCATGGTGTCGTTGAAGTTGCCCATGCCGTAGCCCACGGTGACGAGCTGAATACCTTCGTCCGCGAAGTTCCGTATGTAGTCGCTGAGCACACGCTGATCGGTGATTCCTGCGTTGGCCACACCGTCACTGGCGATGATCACCCGGTTCACGCCATTTGAGCGGAACGAGTCAGCGGCCAGCTGGTACCCCTCACGCAGTCCTGATTCGAGATTCGTCGAACCGCCTGCTCGGAGCGAATCGATCGACGAGTGAATCAATCTGTCTTGGCTCACGCGAGTCGGTTCGAGAATCACGCCCGAGTCGTCTGAGTACACAACGAGACTGACGGTGTCATCGTCGTCGAGCCCATCGACGAGCGTATGCAGCGATTCTTTGACGAGACCAAGACGGTCGTCTCGATCCATCGAACCCGATGTATCGACAAGGAAGGTCAGCGACACTGGCGGCCGGTCACCGTCGTCGACGATTTCAGCTTGCACGCCGACACGCACCAGGTGATTGTCGTTGTCAAACGGCGATGGACCTCCGTCAACGCTCACTTCGAGACCGCGTCGTGGCACGTCGTAGTCATAGTCAAACGCGTTGACGAATTCTTCGACCCGCACGCTCTCCGCTGGCGGAAGCACACCTTCGCGAAGCCACCGTCGAGCGACGGTCCAGCTTCCCGTGTCGACATCGAGGGCGAAGGTTGAGAGCGGATCGTCGTCTGACTCGATGAACTGTCGGTAGCCGTAGTTGGTGAATCGATTGTCTTCGAGCCGAGAACGTTCCGGTTCGATTCGCTGCGTTGGCTCATCGGCGGGCTGGCTGAAGAGCCCTTCTGCGTCACCGTCGTCGGGTGACCGCACCGCTGGTGCCGGTTGCTCCGAAGCGAACGTCGATTCGCTGTCAGAATCAGCCATCGGTTCGCTCGCTGCCATCGGCGCGGACTCGGCAGCTGCTTCCAACCGCGCCCCCTGCGCCATTTCTTCGTCAGCTATTTCTTCAGCGTCAGCCATTTCTTCCTCGGCCATTTCTTCAGACATTTGTTCTTCAGAGATCGCCGCGTCGCCTTGGGTGCCGCGAGTGGCTGGCGCGGTAGGCGCGAAGTCGGTCTCGGTATCGTCTGTGTCTGTGATCGCTTCGCTGACGGTGTCGGCGCCTTTTTGGGCATCGTTGGTTTGCTGATTATTGCCACCGCACGCAGATGCGAATAACGACAAGCAGAGTGCGACAACAACGAACCTCGAACTGACCCGTTGGTGACGTGCGGACGGCTGGAACTGGAAGACCTCGGTGTCATGCATGATCGTTGTGACGCCGCTAACCAGAGCCCCGGTTCCGCTATTTGACAAACAAATCTTTTCTTTTCAAATCGGGAACCAGCAGCGTTCGGCGAGCGTCTCAACGGGTTGCTGTATACATCGCGTTGGTGACGCAGCGATGTGGTCAGGTGACCTCGTCGAACGGATTCACGATTTTGACCCCGGCGAGACTGGAACCCGCAGCGAGGTCTTCGGTAAGGAGCTCGACCGCCCCTGATCTTGCTGCTGCTTCGACCATCAGGGAATCCCAGTGACTGAGCTGATGTCGTTTGCCGGTCGTTATCGCGTCGATCACCAAATTGCGGGTGATAGGTACGACTTCAAGTTGGGCGAGACCTGCAACAGCCTCGGCTGCGTCGCGAACGGACAGTGGATTTGTGAACTTGCGAGTGACGGTGACGAAGAATTCGTTCAGCACTTGGGTGCTAATGATGAGTTCACGCACGTTGCCCACGAATAGCTCGCGGGCGATGGATCGCTTGTTTTTGGCTCCAACGTCATAGAGATACACGAGCACATTGGTATCGACGAACGTACGCATAAGTCAGCGCTCGTGCAGATCTTGGCGTGTCCACGAGCGAGCGCCCGCCCGTGTCGCGTGCTGATCGGCATGGTCAACGATCGCGTGGCGCGCATGCATAGCGGCGCTACCGACATAGGACTCGAGGTAGGCGCGCACCAGCGCGTTGACCGACGTTCCAGCTTCGAGCGCTCGTATGCGTGCACGGCGCAATACGTCTTCGTCGATCGCCACCGTTACATTTGCCATGTATCAGTGTAACACGGGATCCGTGTAGCACTGATTTCGTCGATCAACACTGGGTGACTGGCAGCTTCTAGGGTTGAGGCGTCCGCAACTGAGGAGTTCCCATGGCTGACGCATTCATCATCGACGCTTGTCGTACGCCACGAGGCATCGGCAAGCAGGGCAAAGGCGCCCTAGCCCACCTGCACCCTCAACATCTGGCCTCGACGGTGCTGGCTGCGCTGGTTGACCGCAACGGATTCGACACCGCCGACGTCGACGACATCGTGTGGGGGACCAGCGCACAAGTTGGCGAGCAGTCCGGCGATCTTGGTCGTATGGCCGCGCTCGATGCTGGCTATGACATGAAAGCCAGCGGTGTAACCCTTGACCGATTCTGCGGATCCGGCATCACCGCCACCAACATGGCCGCGCATAGCGTGATGGCGGGCATGGAAGATCTCTCGATCGGCGGCGGCACCGAGATGATGTCGAGCCCCAAGAAGGGCCTGATGCCAATGGGTTCGGGCAACATGCACCTGCGCGAACTGCACCCGCAGTCGCACCAAGGTGTGTGTGCTGACGCAATTGCGTCGATGGAAGGCATCTCTCGCGAGTCTCTCGATGCTCACGCGGCTGAATCACAGCGTCGAGCTGCAGTTGCCATTGCCGAAGGTCGCTTCGACAAGAGCCTTGTGCCGGTGCACAACCGCGATGGCTCGTTGGCACTCGACCGCGAAGAGTTCCCACGTCCGGGCACGACCGCGGAGAAATTGGCCAAGCTGTCACCGAGCTTCCCGCAGGTTGCTGACTACCGCCACGAAGACAATCCGACGTTTCGTGAGCTCATCAACATGAAGTACCCAGATCTAACCATCGAGCACATGCACCACGCTGGCAACAGCTCGGGTGTCGTTGACGGCGCTGCGGCCCTGTTGATCTCAAGCGGCGACTACGCCAAGGCCAATGGACTCACGCCGCGCGCTCGAGTCGTGGCAACCGCGACGATGGGTGATGATCCAACACTCATGCTCAATGCGCCGGTGCCGGCTGCACTCAAAGTGTTGGCCCGTGCTGGCATGACCCTTGATGACATCGACTTGTTTGAAGTCAACGAAGCCTTCGCTGTGGTGAGCGAGAAGTTCCAGCGCGATCTCGATCTCGACCGTTCCAAGGTCAACGTGAACGGTGGTGCCATGGCACTCGGCCAT
>CALKPY010000146.1 GCA_937991435.1 uncultured Acidimicrobiales bacterium | reverse complement strand
AATCATGGGCGCCCCTGTCACGCGCCCGGTGGACCACCCCCGCTCATTTCCGAAGAGCCTCTTTGGTTGCGTACATTTCTACCTGGGTACGGCGTTCGTTCTTGCTAGTGGCGGCCTTGTCGTCGGCGCTTGCCCTGGGGTTTGCTGTCCAGCCATCGAAGCTGCCGGTAGTGGGCGATTGGCCACTGTTAATACTGTTCAGCTCGATAGTCGGGGGAATAGCAGTTTTCATCTCTCTTGCCACAACTGGGCTTGCCTTTCGGCCTCTCCGGGACAAGGAGGAGCCAATCTCCAGCACAGCGACGCGGTCTGACGTGATTTCGTGGATCTCGAAAGAAGCGAAACAAGCCCGGCGACGGTTGCTTGTTGCGAGCGTGTCAGCGGTGACCTTTGCCAGTTGGTTGGTCTCGGCTATCTGGATCTGAGACGCCCTCCCCTCTTAGCGGTTCGCGCTGCGTCCAAATAGCTCCACCAATTTCGCCGCTGAACTGTGGAACTTTTCGCCCCACCGCGGCGACTAGCAAAGCATGGCGAAAAATGCGAGATTGCGATCTTCTGTCTTGACGGGTGCGCTGCTGTTGGCCTCTCTTGCCGCGCTCGCCTCGTGTGGGTCAGCCAGCACAGGGTCAGATAGCACCGGCATCGTCGTGTCCGATGCTTGGGCTCGCGAACCAGCGCCGGGTCAACCGAACACTGCTGCGTACGCCACGATTGTCAATGAGACGGACCAAGAAGTCACGGTGACTGGTGTGCGTAGCGCGTTGACAGATCGCACTGAACTGCACGAATCGATGATGCAAAACGGGCAGATGTCGATGCAACCTCGACCCGAAGGATTCACAATCGATCCTCGTTCTACGTTCGTTCTTGAGCCTGGTGGCCCGCACGTCATGTTGATCGATGTTGGCGCCGAGGAAATCGGCGGCCAAGGCTTCGACCTCAGCTTTGAATTTGGGGACAAATCAATCGACGCCACCGTTGCCGTGAGACCGTTGGACGGCCCCGATTCGCTAACGGAAATGGACGACATGACCAACATGAGCGACTCCGGCAACATGGGCGACACGACGTCATAGATCACGCCCCAAACATCACCTCCCGACGATTTCTCCGAGCCTCGACGCGTGTAGGTTGGCGGGCGAAATGGCTTCCGTGGAGGGGAGCCGCGATGTCGTCGATTGACGTTCGTCGTTCGTGGTTAAAGGAGCTAGAAATGAAGAAACCAATCCATGTGCTGCTGGCGTTGCTCGCGGCGTTTGCAATGCTGGCGTCAGCCTGCGGAGCCGACGACTCGAGCGTTCCAGATCAGGCTGGCGTAGACGCGCCGGTAGCAACCGGCGAGAACTCTGTTGGTCTTGTGTATGACATTGGTGGCCGTGGCGACCTGTCATTCAACGACTCAGCAGCCGCCGGCCTCGAACGGGCCGACAGCGAACTCGGCATTAGTTTCGCCGAAGCATCACCAAACAACGACGGCTCAAACCGCGCTGAACTGTTGCAACTCGCCGCAGACAGCAACGACATCGTCATCGGCGTTGGCTTCCTCTTCGAAGGCGACGCAGCAGCGGTCGCTACCGAAAACCCCGACACCAACTTCGCCGTCGTCGACTCATCAATGCTCGACTTCAGCCAAGACCCACCAGCGCCATACGGCGACAACGTCGCCGGCCTGATCTTCGCTGAAGAACAAGGATCATTCCTCGTCGGCGCCGCCGCAGCACTCAAGTCAGAAACCGGCAAGCTCGGCTTCATCGGCGGCGTCTGCTGCTTCGGCCTCATCGAAAAATTCGAAGCAGGCTTCCGGGCCGGCGCAATCGCAGTCAACCCTGACATCGAAGTCGTCGCCGAGTACATCACCGAAGCACCAGACTTCGACGGATTCAACCAGCCCGACCGCGCACAGGTCATTGCGACCTCCATGTACGAAGACGGCGCAGACATCATCTACCACGCCGCTGGCGGCGCCGGCAACGGCATGTTCCAGGCAGCCAAAGACTTCACCGAAGACGAAGGCTCCAAAGTCTGGGGCATCGGCGTTGACTCTGACCAATACAACACCATCGGCGCAGTCGATCCTGACCTGCAGGAATACGTACTCACCTCAATGCTCAAGCGTGTCGATGTCGCCGTGTTCGAGATCCTCAAGGCTCAACAAGCCGGTAACTTTGCAGCCGGCCCCGTCACCTATGACCTGTCTGTCGATGGCGTTGGCTACGCCACCACCGGCGGATACGTCGACGACATCGCCGACCAACTCGACGCCTTCAAAGCACAAATCATCGCCGGTGACATCACCGTGCCCACCGACCCAACCCAAGTTGGTGGTTGATTATCGGGTTTGACGCTTTTCGCAGGGTCTAGGCAGGCTGCAGCCTGCATCTCACCTGAGTTGAGCGGCATCTAGCGAGACGCGAGACCGGACCTTACCTTCTGCCCGAACGGCAGATTCCGCTAAGGTCCGGTCTCGTTCATCGCAGGGCGAGCCAGGGGGCAACAACGCATGAATACCGAAGCAATAGGCGGCCTGTGAGCACTGCCATCGAGCTTGTCGGCATCACCAAACGCTTTCCGGGCGTGGTGGCCAACGATGCTGTTGACCTGCGCGTCACCGCCGGTGAGATCCATGCGATCTGCGGCGAAAACGGTGCTGGCAAGTCAACCCTTATGAAAATTTTGTACGGCATGCAGGCGCCTGACGAGGGCACCATGCGAGTGAATGGCACCGAGGTCAGTTTTGCGTCTCCAACCGATGCCATCGATGCTGGTATCGGCATGGTCCACCAACACTTCATGTTGGCCGATCAACTGACCGTTCTTGAAAACTTGATTCTCGGCGCCGAACCCACCAAGGCTGGCGGTCGCCTCGACTTCGCGTCGGCCGAAGCCGATCTGCAACGTGTTGCGGCCGACTACGGGCTCGACGTTGACCTGCATGAAGTCGTCGAGCGTCTCGAAGTCGGCGAACGCCAACGTGTCGAGATCATCAAGGTGCTGTATCGAGGGGCAGAGATTCTCATTCTCGACGAACCCACTGCGGTGCTTGTACCTCAAGAGGTCGAAGCGCTCTTTGAGAACATGCGCGAGCTCAAAGCGTCGGGGGCGACGATTCTGTTCATCGATCACAAACTTGATGAGGTGCTCGAAATCGCCGACACCATCAGCGTGTTGCGCCACGGCAAGATGGTGTCGACCCTGGCAAATGAAGGCGTTACCGCATCGGAGCTCGCTGAATTGATGGTTGGCAGCGAACTGCCAACACCCGACACCGCAGAGTCAACTGTGACTAACGTCGTTGCCCTTGAGGTCACCAACGTCACCGTACTGAGCGAAGATCGGCGGCCACTCGTCGACAATGTGTCGCTGCAAATTCACCAAGGCGAGATTCTCGGTATCGCGGGAGTCGAAGGAAACGGTCAAAGCGAGTTGGTCGACGCCATCATCGGCACGGAGCGAGTCAACGATGGGTCGATTTCGCTGCACGGTGACGAAATCACATCGTGGTCGGTGCGAGAGCGCCGCACAGCCGGCGTTGGCTACGTGCCCGAAGACCGTCACCACGAAGGTCTGCTGCTGACATCTCCTCTGTGGGAAAACGCAGCGCTCGGACACCAGAACACAGCGCCCTACGGCTCGAAGTGGTTCATCAATCGCGACGGAGCGAGACAACAGACGGAGTTGATCCGCGAACAGTTCGACGTGCGCACTCCGAACATCGACGTCGCCGCCCATGCATTGTCTGGCGGAAATCAGCAGAAGCTCATCGTGGGGCGCGAGCTCACGTCGAATCCTTCACTACTAATAGCTGCTCACCCAACGCGCGGTATCGATGTCGGCGCGCAAGCCGCGGTATGGGACCAAATTCGCCAAGCCCGATCCAACGGATTGGCCACCCTGCTCATCTCCGCTGACCTTGACGAACTGATTGGACTGTCAGACACAATCGTGGTCATGTTCCGAGGCAAGCTCGTTGCCCGACTGTCACCAAGCGCCGTGACCCCTCGGGATCTCGGTGGCTACATGACCGGCGCTCAAACCCAGACACTCACCGAAGCTGCGCTCTGATGCGCCGTCTGCTCTTCAGTCTCGCCGCCCCAGTCGCGGCCTTTGCGTTGACGGTCGTAATATCGACGATTGCATTGTGGGCCTTTGGCTCGAACCCGCTCGAGGCCTATGGCGACATGGTGAGCCATGCGAGCAAACTCGAGACGCAGGTCGACATCTTGAATCGTGCTACGCCGTTCTACTTGTCTGCAGTTGCGGCAGCAATCGGGTTCCGCATGAACCTATTCAATATCGGTGTCGAAGGCCAGTACTTGTTTGCGTTCCTGATCGCGGCGCAGATCGGCGGACTTATCAGTCTTCCGCAGGTGCTGCACATTTTGGTGATCATGATTGTCGCCATGGTGGTGGGGGCTTTGTACGCAGGAATCGCGGGCGTGCTCAAGACAACCCGCGGCGTGAACGAAGTCGTATCGACCATCATGTTGAACTCCATCGCAGTCTCAGGACTCATGGCTTGGCTCCAGCGGCGTTGGCAGGCCGACCAGGGTGACAACTTCACCTCGACGACTCTCGGAACGAACCCGATCGACGATTCTGGCCTGCTCCCCAATGTCAACGGCCTTCTCGAGGTCTTCACCCGCGACATTGGGCTCGGCAAAGAACTCACCGGCATGCTGCTGGTCGCCGTTCTCGTCGGCATTGGCTACCACGTGCTCCTCAACCGGACTCGCTTTGGCTTCGACCTGCGGGCCAGCGGCATCAATCCCTTTGCGGCCAGGGCTGGTGGCGTTCCTCCGAAACGCATGGTCGTTGCCGCCATGTTGCTATCAGGCGGCGTCGCGGGCCTGATCGGCATGGTGCAGCTCGCCGACGTCGGCAAATTCCCACCCGACCCCATTCAGGGCCTCGGGTTCGCCGGAATCGCAGTAGCGTTGCTCGGGCGAAACCACCCTGCGGGCATGGCCTTTTCTGCGGTGCTGTTCGCGTTTCTCGATGTGTCGTCGGGGGTGCTCGATTCAACCGGGGCCGCATCGCGTGAGATCGCCACCATCATGCAAGGCATCGTGCTACTCACTGCGGTTGTCGCCTACGGGGTCATGAGCCGGGTCCGCGAACGCGACGAGGCACGGGCCACTGCAGAGGCGCTACTCGCTGAAGACACGTTGGTGGCCGCATGATCGCCCGACTGCAAAACTCGCCCGCGTGGTTGCGGTGGGCGATCTATGCCCTTCTCGGCATCTTGTTACTGACCATCGTGCAGAGCATCAGCGATACCGAACGGCTCGCTCAGGTTGCGACTTCACGCGAAATGCTTCGCTGGGCCGTACCGATCTTCCTTGCCGGTCTTGGGGGGTTGTTCTCTGAACGAGCCGGCATTGTCAACATCGGGCTAGAGGGCATGCTCATTCTCGGCATGTGGTTCGGGGCCTGGGGCTCAATCACCTACGGCGCATGGTGGGGCCTTGCAATCGGCATCGCTGGCGGCGCGGTCGGCGGGCTGCTCCATGCAATCGCCACCGTGACATTCAATGTCGACCACATCATCTCTGGTGTGGCGATCAACCTGCTCGCGCCCGCGGCGACCAGATACCTGTCAGAAGAACTGTGGGCCTCCCCAACTACTTCGCCGCGCACGAGCGCCGTTGGCGATTGGGATGTCCCCTACCTTGCTGGCGGCACAGTGTTTGGTTCTGACACGCCTGACTGGCTGCTGTATGTCGGTAAGTGCGGATTCTCTGGCGTGTTCGGCGGTCGCGCATGTCTCGATGCGGAGGGCGCCGCTCCCACCTGGTTCCTGAGCGACATTGCCGACCTATCACGCGGTCTGCTCCGCGGAACTTCGTGGGTCGCAATCATCGCGATCTTGCTGGTTCCGCTAACGACCTGGTTGATCTGGCGGACTCGGTTCGGCTTGCGCTTGCGCATTTGCGGCGAGTACCCACAAGCCGGTGAAACGCAGGGCATCAATATTGTTCGCTACAAGTACATCGCAGTAATCATTTCCGGTGGTCTCGCTGGCCTCGGTGGTGCGTTTATCTCAACTGAGCTCTCCGGGCTGTTTCAAGGCGGCAACAGCGCCGGGCGCGGCTTTATCGGCCTGGCTGCGCTGATCTTCGGTAACTGGCGACCGGTCGGCGTACTCGGCGGTGCTCTGCTGTTCGGTTACGTGTTTGGTCTGGATCTCAAGGACCTCGACGGAACCGCTAGCCACGGCCTGCTGCTCGTCAACACGATCATCCTTACGGGTGTTGCCGTCTGGGCAATTCGCAAGCGCAACATGATCGATGCCGCCCTTGCTGGCACGCTCGCCGTTCTCGCCCTGATCTGGTACTTCGCTACCGAGACAGTGCCCGACTGGTGGAGCAACATTTTGCCCTATGTCGCGGTGCTACTCGTGCTGGTCTTCTTCTCGCAACGCCTGCGTATGCCCAAGGCGCTCGGACTTCCGTATCGCAAAGGCGGAAGCTAACCCTCAGTCCAATCGTCTAAGTGCGGCGAACATCTGGGCACTGAACGCATCTGCATCTGCTTCCCACACGATCGTGGTTGCTCGCGCGTCGGGGGTGAGCCACGTAGGAAAGGTCGCGCCGCGTGCTTCGTCACCAAGGCCAACCTTGATACCAATCGCCTGGTCACGGGTAACGATGGACGGATCTAGCGCAATGGCGACCGCTATCGGGTCTGGAAGCGCAAAGAAGTCCAGACCAAGTTCCGCGGCACAGAACTTCTCAACGACCGCGGTGACATCGTGAGCGAAGCGCCCCGCCGCAGTGCCAAGCTGTGCCATTTGAGCGCGGGCTTGCCGGCTCACCTGAGCGGCAGACATCGCGACATTCCACCCGACCATGGTTTTGCGACCGGGAGCATCGAAAACCTTTGCGGCTGCCTCGGGATCCACCCAGATGTTGAACTCCGCCATATCGCTGACGTTGCCAACCATGTCAGGAGCACCGCCCATAATCACCGTGTGCGAGAAGCGCGTGAGGAGCAACGGATCAATCGCTAAAGCGACCGCAAGATTGGTGAGCGGACCGAGCGCGATGAGTACCGCTTCGCCGTCGTGTTCAACCGCCAGGCGAACGAGGGCCGTTGCAGCGTGCTCGTGTTGAGGGCCGATGGGTGACGGCCCAAAGTTGGTATCACCCAGTCCGTCGGCGCCGTGCACCTCGGTGGCTGTTTCGAGGGGTCGAACGAGCGGCCCGTCGCAACCAATGAAAATGGGAACGTCAGACACTCCGGCGACATGGAGCGACCACCCGGCGTTTGTCGTCGCCTGATCGAGAGGAACGTTGCCCGCCACCGTCGTCACGGCAACGATTTCAGCACCGGGATGTGCCGCCGCCATCAAGAGCCCAATAGCGTCGTCTGCGCCCGTATCGGTGTCAATAATGAGTTTCACCATGCGTCCATTGTCGCATCTACGATGGCAGTCCGGAACGTTCGATCGAGGCATAATGCGACCAACGACTGCACAGCTTGAGACCTTTGAGCGCGAGGGCTTTCTCGTCGTGCCTGACTTTGTGCCAACAGATCGCCTCGATCAGCTGCGTGCGCGGGCGTCGGAACTCGAGGCGTCGTTCATCACCGACCCCAACCACGTCACGGTCTTCTCAACGGGCGACCAGGCCCATGGCGACGACACATGGTTCCTCGAATCTGGCGACAAGGTACGTGGCTTCTTCGAGGCAAACGGCGGGCGATTGAACAAGCTTGGCCATGCAATGCACGACCTCGACCCGGTGTTCAGCGCGTTCTGTCGCGAGCTCGGTTTCGCCGACGTTGCCCAGGGGTTAGGCATCGACGAACCGAAACTTGTTCAATCGATGTACATCTTCAAACATCCCGGCATCGGCGGAGAAGTAACATGGCACACCGATCACACATTCCTGTGGACGAACCCACGATCGGTCGTGGGCTTGTGGGTCGCGGTAGACGACGCCACGATCGACAACGGCTGCATGTGGGCGATCCCTGGTGGACATCGAATTCCGGTCAAGTCGCAGTTCCGACGCGAAGGAATGGGCACGACCACCGATGTCTTTGACCCAACGCCGTACCCAATCGGCGATGCAGTTCCGCTCGAGGTCGCCGCTGGCACTCTCATCGTGCTCGATGGAGCTCTACCGCATTGGAGCGATGTCAACCGTTCGCCAGCACAGCGTCAGGCGTTTACCTTGCACATCGTCGACGGCCACGCCGAATGGGTCGCCGAGAATTGGTTGCAACGGCCCCCAGCGCTGCCGTTCGCAGGATTCTGACGGTCAGCGCTTGCGACCTCTCTAGGGAACCAACGAAATCGTGGCGAGGTCATCGCCAACCGAGATTCCGCCCCGATCCCCGACAGTGACTGATCCATAGCGTTGCGCGAATGACGGCGCCAGTTCACGGTCTCCGGGCAACGAAAGCCATAACCGCAGAAGGTGGCGACGCAGACCCGGGTCGGCGTGATCTTCGAACGCAGTCCGATCATGCAAGAGCGAGTGGTTGTGCACAAACTGCATGTCACCCGACTCGAACTGCATTGGCGCATGCACGAGTGGGTCGTTGAGGATCTCGTCGAACAAGTCGAGTGCGCTGCGGTGTTCGGGGTCGAGACGCGGCGCGTCGTCAAAACGCGCTGCTGACTCGATGTATTGCCGCTGATAGATACAGGTCAATCGGTCACCGGACCAGGTGAGCACCGGAATTTCGAACCATGGGTTCTGGTCCGGAGCGTGCTCGCCCCGGCGATCGGTCGCTACCGGATCGAACATGCGTTTCGCGAGCGCTGGATCCCGCTGCACCATCAACCGGTACGCGGCTTCGGCATTGGCCACCAGCGAAAGACCTCCGCGGGGCGCTGGACGCACGCACAACAGGGCGACAGCATCGGTCGAATCGGTGTGGAACGACTGGCGCTGATTCGTTTGGTAGATGCGTACCGTCGGGTCGTCAGCGCGAAGGCCGACGTCGACAACGTGCCCCAACAGGTGCCCAGCTGCATTCTGGCGTCGGGGCATGCCGACAAGGGCACCAAAAGCAACAAACCCGACGGCAGCCTGAGCGAAGTTGACCGAGGTCAACAGCGAGTAGCCCTTGACCAGACAGAGACCGGCGCCATCGATCAGATTGGTTCGGATTTCCTGTGCGAATTCAATCAGCTTTTCCGGAGCTGAACCCACGAAGTAGTTGAGCGAGGTCGGTTCGTTCTGCACGGCCGCGACCATGTCGGCTGTCGCCCAGGTCTTGAGAGCATCGAGCAACGAAGGCGTCCATTCGAGCTGCCACGATACGTCGGATTCGAGGTCAGCGCGGAGCCATGCGCGCGAGCTGATGAGCTCAGCCAATCTCGACGACTGAACGTAGGACTTCGCCGCGTTCCATCTTGTGAAATGCCTCTTCGACGCCGTCAAGCCCGATCGTTTCAGATACGAACCCGTCGAGGTTCAGCCGGCCCTGCATGTACAGGTCAATAAGCATCGGAAAGTCTCGACTTGGCAGACAGTCGCCGTACCACGACGATTTCAGCGAGCCGCCGCGTCCGAAAATATCAATAAGTGGAAGCTCGATTTTCATGTCAGGTGTTGGCACGCCGACAAGAACTACGGTGCCAGCAAGGTCGCGAGCATAAAAGGCTTGCTCGTAGGTCGCCGGCAACCCAACAGCTTCGATCACGACATCGGCGCCGTTGCCATTGGTCAGCTCGCGAATTCGCTCTACAACATCTTCGTTCGCGGCGTTGATGGTGTGCGTGGCGCCGAACTCACGTGCCCATGCGAGCTTCTGATCATCGATATCTACGGCAATGATGGTCGCAGCGCCTGCGAGATCGCTGCCGCAAACTGCTGCGCTTCCGACTCCGCCACAACCAATAACAGCGACCGAATCGCCGCGACCGACTTCGCCGGTGTTGATGGCAGCGCCGATGCCAGCCATCACCCCACAACCCAAAAGGCCAGCAGCTGCAGGACTCGCCGCAGGGTCGACCTTGGTGCACTGCCCCGCGGCGACGAGGGTCTTCTCGGCAAACGCTCCGATACCAAGTGCGGGGCTCAGCTCAGTGCCATCAGTCAAAGTCATCTTCTGTGTGGCGTTGTGGGTTGCGAAACAGTATTGAGCCTCGCCGCGGCGACAAGCTCGACAGTCCCCGCATACCGCTCGCCAATTCAACACCACAAAGTCGCCCGGGGCTACCTCGGTTACATCGTCACCCACCGCCTCGACGATGCCAGAGGCTTCGTGACCGAGCAGGAATGGAAACTCGTCGTTAATTCCACCCTCGCGGTAGTGCAGGTCTGTGTGGCAGACGCCGCACGCCTGCACCTTGATCAGTGCTTCGCCGGGACCGGGATCCGGCACGATGATCGTCTCCAGCGAGACCGGTTGTCCAACGGCTCTCGCAACAATGCCCTGTACTTCGTGTGACATGTGCCCCTCCTGGTTCTGTTCGAGAAGACTACTCCGAAGCAGTGAGGTAGGGCGCCGGGTCGACCGCTGTTCCGTTGTCAACCCAGACCTCAAAGTGCAGGTGAGGACCGGTCGACAGACCTGTTGAACCAATGAAACCCAGCACGTCGCCGCGTTCGACCTCGTCGCCTGGTTCGACGTTGTAACCGCTCATGTGGGCATACAGAGTGAGCAGGCCACCGCCGTGGTCGAGCACGACTGTTTGCCCGTAGCCACCGAATGTGCTCGCGATCTGCACGACTCCTGGAGCAACGGCATAGATCGACTCGCCGAAGTCGGCGTCGAAGTCGACACCATCATGATTGCGCACATAGCCAAGAATCGGATGAAGGCGCGGGCCAAATCCCGAGCCGGCACGAGCGGGAATGACCGGATTCGCAAACAATCCGTCAAAGTCACGGAACTCGGTGACGAGAAACTCTGACTCGCTGATTATGTCTGCAATCTCGCGAGAGGCCTGGTCGAACACGCCCAACTCTCGGGCGTATGCCGCCTTATCGGCACGGAGGTCCGACACTAGCTCCGCCTCGAGATCGCGACGAGCAAGCTGTTGCTCGCGAATCTTCGCAGTGTCCGCAAGCAGCGACTCGACATCGAGCTGGGTGTCCTGTGCTTCGTTAAGAGCGTCCTCTACCTCGATAATCGCCTGGTCGAGTTCATCGCCGAGTTCGACTGCTTCGGTCTCCAACGTCTGAAACCGGTCTACCGTCTCGGCCTGATTGCGAAGGATCAATCGGCCGTAGCTCTCGGCGAGCCCTATCTCAGAAATGTTCGATGCCGAAAGCACCGCACCCACAATCGCCTGGTCTCCGCCGCTCACGAAGAAGCCCAAGACTTCAAGGCGCATGATCTCACGTTCGATCTCGAGAAGCGCCGTGGTCTCCTCGAGTTTGGCTTCGGTCTCGGCGCGGAGCTCATCGGCTTCTGCAGCCTCGTCACGCAAAGACTCGACCTGACGCACAGCTTCTTCAAGCTGTTCGTCGAGCACAGCGAGTTGCTCTTGCACCGTAAGGTACTTCAAGGTGGTGTCGCGAAGAACCGCTAAAGCGCCAGCCTCGGCTTCAGCAGCTGCTTCGAAATTGCCCAACCGTCGCAAGAATTCAACCCGGGTAACGCACTGTCCAGTACCGGCCAGGTACGAATAGAAGTCGAGCTGTTCGTTCGATGTCACCGACGACGGCACGCTGCCGGAAGAAACGCACGGATGCGTTGGGTCGAGATACTCGACACATTGTCCTGACGCATCGAGTTCATGCAGCCGCGGGCACAGATCTCGACAGGCTGCCCCCACGTCTTCGTCAGACTCGAGCAGGGCCGCGCACTCCGCGAGCCGGTCATTGGCCTGCTCACAGTCAGAGTCGTCAGCGAGACATGTGCCACGCGGATCTTCGCAGTTCTCGTCGCCGTTGCCAGCTGCACGTTCTTCGGCGCACTGCTTGACAAGTGCCTGACAGAACTGATCGCCGGTCGCACATCGAACTGCCACGCCATCTGACCCGTCAGCGTCGTCATCGTCAGCTTCTACCACCAGGCAGGCCCCACCGACCGGGCGCAGTGAACCATTGGGGCACCTCAGGTCTGGAGCCAGGCAGCGCTTGCCATCAACCGACACGATCTCACCTGACGGGCAGCCGCTACTTGTGCACGACAGCAAGTCGCTCGTCAAGATCAGGCCTTCGGAACAGTTGAAACTTCGCTCGCAATTGCCGCTATCTCCGAGAATCTTGCCGTCACCGCAATCGGGAACGTCGGCCACACACGTGACGTCATCTGCTCCGAGCGAGTAGCCCTCGTCGCACGTTGGTGCAGGCTCTGGCGTTGGCGTCGGGTCGATGCACTCGCTGAAGTCATCGTTGAAGGTCAAGCCGTCTGGACATCTGATGCCATCAGACCCCTGAAATGGCACGATTGGTTCGTCGTCGGCTGGCGTCGGCTCAGCGTCGGGAACGATCGACACACAAACGCCAGCATCAGGGCTGAACACGGTTCCGGGAGAGCACGACTGTTGAGCGCTGGCTGTCGAAGCTGGCCCAGACGTTGAGGCTGCCAAGCCTGCTAACAACAACGCAAGTGGCAACACAGCCCAAAGCGTGCGGCTAGCCGCGGTGATCGCAGCCGGTTTGGATCGCATGGCGGAGGACCTCAGACGTCGAGGAAGCGCGACAGCGCCACCGTCGACGCGATCGCGCCGATCAAGACCCCCAAGGCCGTCATTCCCAACCAAATAAGCATCATGTCGGCGCGAGGCGCCTCGAGATTATCAAACAGGGCCAGGCCGTCTCCGCCAAGCCTTGACAAGAATGTGTTCCATCGCCACAGAAACGGAAGCGTCAACAATCCGCCGAGAAGGCCCTGCAAGACGCCTTCGGCCATAAACGGGACGCGTATGTACCAGTTTGACGCACCGACGAGCCGCATCACTTCGACCTCACGCCGGCGTGCAAAGATCGTCGTACGAATCGTGTTGTACACGAGCAAAAGGGCGGAGACCAGCAACAGCAAGCCAACAACTGTGAACACCCAGTTGATACTGTTCGTCACGTTTTCGATCTGGCGAATGGTGTCGACCGCAGCAACAACCTCGAATACGCCCGGGTCGGCGCGAAACTGATCGGCAAGTTCTTCAACGACTTCAGAGTCGGGATTTTGAGGCACGATTCGAAATGACGGCGGCATTTCTTCGGCGCTCACGATGTCGCGGATCTGTTCCGAGTCCCGAAAGATGTTCTGGAACTCCTCGAACGCTGCCTCTTTATTGACGTAGTTGTGACGTTCGATTTCAGGGTTGGCATCGAGCTTGCTGCTGATCGCGTTGATCTCCGCTGGGCTCGCCTCGGGATTCATGAATACGATGAACTCAACGTCATCTTGCCAACGCTCCGTTGCCTGGTTCACCGCCTCGCGCACGACGAGTCCACCGCCGAGGAACGTCAACGAGATGAGAATGGTGACGAGGGTGCCGATGAAAAGGCTGGGACTTCGCCTGATGCTGTAGCTGAGTTCGCGGCCAAGATTGCCGATGCGGAAGTTCATTTTGTCTACCGGATCTACTCGTAAACGCCGCGGGCCTGATCGCGGGCCAGATGTCCGTGATCAAGCTCGATAACGCGCTTGCGCATATGGTCAACAATTCCGCGGTCGTGGGTGGCCATCACCACGGTCGTGCCAGTCTTGTTGATTCGGTCCAACAGCTTCATGATGCCGACCGACGTCGCTGGGTCCAGGTTTCCGGTTGGCTCGTCGGCCAGCAAGATAAGCGGTCGGTTTACGAACGCCCTCGCGATTGAGACACGTTGCTGTTCGCCACCTGAAAGCTCTTCGGGATAATTGTCTGCCTTTTTGCTAAGTCCTACGAGTTCGAGAATCGCTGGAACCTGTGTCGAGATGACGTGGCGCGGACGGCCAATCACCTCGAGGGCGAACGCCACGTTCTGTGAAACTGTGCGGTTATCGAGCAACTTGAAGTCTTGAAATATCGCTCCGATATTGCGGCGCAGGAACGGTACCCGCCAGCCGCTGAGGCGCCCGATGTCTTTGCCCGCGACATACACAATGCCGCTGTCAGGATTTTCTTCCTTATTGAGCAGACGCATGAACGTCGACTTGCCGGAACCTGAGGGTCCGACCAAGAACACGAATTCGCCCTTTTGGATCTCGCAGGTGATATTACGAAGCGCGGCTACATCGCCTTTGTATATCTTTGAGACATTTTCAAGCTTGATCATGAGAAGGTGCCTTGTTGCGACAGGGGAGCCTGGTCAGCCTGCAAACCATAGTCGGCACGCTGCCCGAAACGTGGGCACCCTGGCGCGCCGATCATTCGGTGCCGGTCGCCCGCATATGTTGCAGATAGGCCTCCATGAACGGCTGAACACCGCCAGCGAGAACCCCGGCGACATCGCCGGTTTCATACTCGCTGCGCAGGTCTTTGACCATCTCGTAGGGCTGAAGTACGTAGCTTCGTATCTGGCTGCCAAATCCGACGTTGGCTACATCGCCAGCGATCTGAGCAATCTCTGCATCGCGCTTGTTACGTTCAAGATCAAGCAGCTTGGCCTTGAGCATCTGCATCGCTCTGTCTTTGTTCTGATGCTGACTTCGCTCGTTCTGACACGAGGTCACTGTTCCGGTCGGCAGGTGCGTGATGCGAACGGCCGAGTCGGTCACGTTGACATGCTGGCCGCCAGCACCCGAAGATCGGTAGGTGTCAATTCGCAGCTCTGTCTCGTCGACTTCGATGTCATCGTTGACTTCGTCGAACAGCGGCACCACCGACATCGAAGCAAATGCGGTTTGGCGTTTGCCTTCTTTGTTAAACGGCGAAATTCGCACCAAGCGATGCACTCCATTTTCTGAGCGCATCCAGCCGTATGCGTAGCGTCCAGAAATCGTGACTTCTGCCGACGTCAGACCCGCTTCGCTGCCCTCGTGGGCCGACTCGACCGTGATTTTGAATCCACGACGCTCTGCCCATTTGAGATACATACGCAACAACATCTCAGCCCAGTCCTGGGCATCGGTGCCGCCTTCGCCGCTCTGCAACGTGCAGACGACATCGCGTTCGTCATATTCGCCAGCGAGCAGCGAACGAAGCTCAAGCTCATCGAACTGAGCGCTCGCGGAGTTCACAAGAGCACTGACCTCTGACTCAACCGAGTCGTCACCAGCCTCCTGGCCGAGCTCTTGCAGCGTCGCAGCTTCGTCGATCTTTTCACCGAGACGATCGAACATGTCGAGGTCGTCGATGACAGCCGACAATTCGGCGGTCACAGAGCGAGCTTCGTCGGGGCGATCCCAGAGGTCAGGGCGCGCCGCTGCATCTTCGAGCTCTGGTTTGCGCTCGCGAAGCGCCTCAATATTGAGGTAAGTCTCAGCGTCGTTAAGACGCTTGGTCAGCGCTGCGATCGCCGTCGAAAAATCTTGCATGAGTAAACAATCACTCGGCCCGGCGAGTCATCAGCGCCCGTGACAGTGTTTGAATTTCTTGCCTGATTCGCAATGACAGGGAGCATTGCGCGGAGTCCGGTCGGCCGCGTGACGCACCACAGTCTTCACAGGGCCAGTCGCATTGGCTTCGACCCGATCAAGGCCGGTGGCGTTTGCGGCAGCCTGACCTTGCATCGCGGCGGCCGCCGCCAGAGCTGAGCCGACCGAAGGGCTTTCGGGGCCCGACGCGACCACATCGGTCGTCATCGAATCTTCAGGAGCCAGTGGCTCGGGCTGCACCTGAATGTGCATGATGTAGGCCACGAAGTCTCGAGCGGCCGATTCGAGCATGCGAGAGAACATCTCAAAGCCCTCACGTTGCCACTCTGTGAGAGGGTCTTTTTGACCCATCGCCCGCAAATGGATTCCCTCTTTGAGGTGGTCCATATCGAAAAGGTGTTCGCGCCATTTGGTGTCGAGGATGCGCAACATGACCTGCCGCTCGATCTCACGCATAGCGGGTGGGCCGACTTCAGCCTCTCGTGTTTCATACGCCGCGGTGCCGTCGGCCATAAGTAACGCGTAGAGCTGATCGGTGTCTTTGACTGCCGTCAGATCACCGAGCTCAATATCGTTTTCCCACATGATCTGCACTTCGCTGTGCAGCGATTCGAGGTCCCATTCGTCACGAACGTTGCTTACGCAATGGGATGAGACAACGGCATCGACTGCTTCAGCGAGGCGTTCAAGCGCCTCATCACGCAGGTCTTCGCCATCGAGGATCTGATTGCGACGCGCATAGATGACCTTGCGCTGTTCGTTCATGACCTCGTCGTACTTGAGGACATTTTTGCGAGATTCCGCGTTTTTTTGTTCAACGGTGGTCTGCGCGCGCTCGACAGCTTTGGACACCATCTTGGAATCGATTGGCACGTCCTCGGGTAGGGCTTTGCCCATAACCCAGTCCATGGTTCCACTCGAAAAGATGCGCATGAGATCATCTTCGAGCGACAAATAGAAGCGACTTTCGCCCGGGTCGCCCTGACGGCCAGCACGGCCTCGAAGCTGGTTGTCGATTCGGCGGCTGTCGTGGCGTTCAGTTGCGACGACGTACAAGCCACCCATTTCTCGAACGACTTCGCTTTCGGCATCGCAGGCCGGTTTGTATTTGGCGTGTAGCTCAGCGACGCGGGCAATGCCTTCGTCGTCATCTGGGTTGAGACCCTCGGCGCGGGTGTCTCGCTCTGCCATGCCCTCGGCATTACCGCCGAGAATGATGTCAACACCACGGCCAGCCATATTGGTTGCGACCGTCACCGAATGCAGCTTTCCGGCCTGTGTGACGATCTCGGCTTCACGAGTGTGCTGCTTCGCGTTGAGTACTTCGTGCGGAATATTTCGACGGTCGAGCAACTTGCCCAGCTTTTCACTTTTCTCGACAGAGATGGTTCCGACGAGGACGGGCTGGCCGACCTCGTAGCGCGTTGCAATATCGTCGGCCACCGCTTGGTACTTCGCGTCTTCAGACTTGAAGACGAGGTCTACCTGGTCGACGCGCGCCAACGGTCGGTTCGTGGGAATCTGGACGACGTGAAGGTCATAGGTGCTGAACAGCTCAGCAGCTTCGGTTTGTGCCGTACCGGTCATGCCAGCGAGCTTGGGGTAAAGCCTGAAGTAATTCTGCAACGTAATCGTTGCCAGCGTCTGGTTCTCTTCTTTAATCTTGACGGCCTCTTTGGCCTCGACCGCCTGGTGTAGGCCGTCGCTCCAACGGCGCCCATCGAGCACCCGGCCGGTGAATTCGTCGACGATCTTCACTTCGCCGTCTTCAACGATGTACTCGACGTCGCGGGTGAACAACTCTTTGGCTCGCAGCGCTACGCCGAACTGGTGCACATAATTGCCTCGCACCGAGTCGTACAGGTTGTCGATGTCGAGTGCATTTTCAACCGCCGCGATGCCCTGCTCAGTCGGTGAAACGGTTCGCTTTTCCTCATCGACCTCATAGTGAAGATCCCGGCTGAGACCACGCACAATCGATGCGAACCGGTAGTAGAGCTGCGCGGCGTCGGCAAGACGACCGCTGATGATCAGCGGGGTACGAGCCTCGTCAATCAGAATCGAGTCGATCTCATCAACAATGCAATAGGTGTGGCCGCGTTGCACTTGTGCTTCGCGGGTCATCGCCATGTTGTCGCGCAGGTAATCGAACCCGAACTCGTTGTTGGTGCCGTAGGTGATGTCTGCCGCGTACTGCGCTCGCTTAAATGTTGCGTCGTTGTTTCCAGGAACGACCAAGCCGACATCGAGGCCGAGGAAGCGGTGCACCTCGCCCATCCACTCAGAGTCGCGGGTGGCGAGGTAGTCGTTCACCGTCACGACGTGAACGCCCTTGCCGCTCAAGCCGTTGAGGTACACCGGAAGGACCGATGTCAGCGTCTTGCCTTCGCCGGTCTTCATCTCGGCAACCCAACCGAAGTGCAGACAGGCACCACCCATTAGCTGGACGTCGTAGGCGCGTTGGCCAATAATGCGGCTTGCTGCTTCGCGAGCGACGGCGAATCCGTCAAGCAGGATGTCGTTGAGGTCCTGACCGTTATCAAGGCGCTGCTTGAACTCGTTGGTCTTCGCCGCGAGCGCATCGTCGCTGAGCGCCTGCATCTGTGGCTCGAGGGCGTTGATCTCTGGCACGAGGCTCTCGAGAGCTCGTACTTTTTTTCCTTCTCCCGAACGGAGAAGCTTCTTCCAAATGGCCATGAACCTCTCAGGGTACCGGCGCTACTCAGGGGCGATGGCGCGCGAGACGCTGGTCACCTTGGGAGAAATTCTTATACCAGCTAGCGGCTCGACCTCAAATCGAGCAAAGCTTAAACGCGCTTCGAGTCCTCACATTGAGAACACGGCGCCAAGATCGGCAGGACCGTCAAAGAGTGCTTGTCCGGCGATATTCAGGTGTCTAACATTTCGATCAGCCGGCCTCGTCGATGAGACCGAAGTCGCCATTTCGGCGCCGGTACACGATCGCCGCTCGCTCGGTTTCGCTGTTGTGGAAGAAGTAGAAGTCGTGATTGACCAGTTCGAGTTCAAGTACCGCATCGTCGGGCGTCATTGCGGCGATGTGGAACTTCTTTGACTTGACGATGCGAGCAGGCTCCGGCGGCTGCTCACCAGCGTCGACGGCTTCTTCGGCACCAACGCCGGCTGCAGACAATTTCGCCTCGTCGCCACTCGCGTGCCAACGACGAATGAGTCGAGTCTTCAGTTTCCGAAGCTGTCGTTCAAGCTTGTCGACGGCACCGTCGATCGCCGCGAAACCATCGGGGCCGGTGTGCGATGCGCGCACATGGTGACCATGGCCTTGCACCGTGACCTCGCAAAGAACGCTGTCGGTGATGCGGGGATTGGTCTCTTCGACGAAATGAACATCGCTCTCGTCAAGGCCAGAGACGAAGCGATCTAGTCGCTCTACCTTCTCAACCGTGTAATCCTCAAGACGAGGGCTGATTTCGGTGCGCCGTGCGCTGATTCTCACTTCCATGAACGGACTCTAGACGAGCCAGGGCCCGCCCGCCGCGGTGTCGCAGCCGCAACCAGGCCAATGACCCGACTTGCTCCGGCTCTGCGGCACTGTTCCGCTGCAACGTGCAACGACGCACCAGTCGTCATTACGTCGTCAACAATGACAACGGTGCCTCTGACCCGATCGCGAACATTCAGACGAGGCCCACCAGCACGGTCGACCACACCGCGCTCGGTTTGTCGGTGGTCACCCGAGTCGCGGGTCAACACCCGAGCGACCGGTACCCCAGTCTTGTGACCAAGAGAGCGTGCCAAGACTTCTGATTGGTCATAGCCGCGCGCTCGAAGCCGCTCGGGCGTCGTCGGGACCCATGCCAGGTGATCGACTGCGAGCGGGAACAGCGACGTCATCTGCGAAGCGAACCAGGCGCCCAGTCGGCGTTCGCCACGGTACTTGTAGGCGCGCATGAGCTCGAGCATGGGTTGATCCAACACGAACCTTGCGCGGCACGCGGCCAGCGAAGCGCCGCCGCACGACAACTGCGTCGGCTCAACCACGCCGACGTCACCAAAGGTGTTAGAACAGGCCACGCATACGGGGCCTGCAGTCCCCTCGCAACGGCAGCAACCAGCATCGAACAACATGGCTGCACGTTATGGCAGAGCTGCGACAGCGAAAAGCAGACGCGTCAGGTAGAAACAGCAGTTGCTGCGCGGCCTGAACCGGGCAGCAACTGCTGATCGCTAAGGTCGATCGCCTCGATCAGTAGCGGTAATGATCAGGCTTGTAAGGCCCTTCTACAGGCACCCCGATGTAGTCAGCTTGTTCCTGGCTCAACGTCGTCAGTCGCACACCAAGATGGTCAAGGTGCAAGCGGGCCACCTCTTCATCGAGTTGTTTCGGCAACGTCACAACGTCGGTGTTTGAGTACGACTCAGCGTTTTTGTGAAGCTCGATCTGGGCGAGCACCTGATTGGTGAAGCTGAACGACATCACGAAGCTCGGGTGACCAGTCGCGTTGCCGAGATTGAGTAGGCGTCCTTCGCTGAGTACGAGAACCGAGTGACCGTCAGGGAATACGAATTCGTCGACCTGAGGCTTGATGTTCACCCGAACCACGTCGCTCATCTTTTCGATGCCCGCCATGTCGATCTCGTTGTCGAAGTGTCCGACATTGCCGACAATTGCCTGATGTTTCATGCGGGCCATGTGGTCTGCGGAAATGATGTCCTTGTTACCTGTTGTCGTGATGAAGATGTCTGCGGTCTCCATGACGTCTTCGAGACGAACGACTTCAAAGCCTTCCATGGCTGCCTGCAGCGCACAGATCGGATCGACCTCGGTCACCATGACGCGACATCCCTGACCTGCAAGCGCCGCGGCGGATCCCTTGCCGACATCGCCATAGCCGCAGATGACTGCAACCTTGCCGCCAAGCATTACATCGGTTCCACGATTAATGCCGTCGACGAGCGAATGGCGAATGCCGTAGAGGTTGTCGAACTTCGATTTCGTGACCGCGTCATTGACGTTGATCGCGGGGAATAACAACGAACCCTCTTCGGCCATTTGGAACAGGCGGTGCACGCCAGTTGTCGTTTCTTCGCTGACCCCTCGGATCGCAGGTGCGACGCGATGCCACATTTGTGGATCGCGACCCTGAATCTCGCGGAGCCGTTCCAGAATGACCTTCCACTCGTCGCTGTCGTCATCTGCGGCGGCAGGTACGCTTCCGGCTTTTTCGAACTCAAGGCCCTTGTGCACCATCATTGTGGCGTCGCCGCCGTCGTCGAGAATCAAGTTCGGGCCTTGCCCGTCTGGCCAGTGAAACAGCTGCTCTGTCGCCCACCAGTAGTCCTCAAGCGTCTCGCCCTTCCAAGCGAATACAGGGGTACCTGAAGGGGCGTCGACCGTACCGTCAGGACCAACAGCAACAGCCGCTGCAGCATGGTCTTGCGTCGAGAAGATGTTGCACGAGACCCAGCGGACATCGGCACCGAGCGCCACAAGAGTCTCGATCAAGACCGCGGTCTGAATGGTCATATGTAGCGAACCGGCGATACGGGCGCCTGCGAGAGGTTGTTCGTCGCCATATCGGGCACGCAGCGAGACCAAACCGGGCATCTCATGCTCAGCCAAGCGGATCTCTTTGCGGCCGAACTCGGCCAGGGACAGGTCTGCGACGCGGAAATCTTGTTCAGCGGTCATCGGGGCTCCTAGAAGTGGATTGACGCTCCGGCTGGTGTCGTCTGACACCTCAGGCATCCGCGCAGCCGAGCGGCTAACAACGCTAGCGGCGAATCAGCCCACGATTGCCGCGACGAACTCAATCTGTTCAGGCGTGAAGTCGCCATACACACTGTGCGATGCCGAACCAGTGGTGTAAGCGGACACAGCCTCGGCGAAGTCTCCAGCGCCAACTGCGAAGTCTGTCAGCCCGTTTCCGGCCCACCAGACCGACGGCATGCCACGTAGTGCAATCCACGCGTGGCGCTGCTCGTCTGTTAAGCGATCCAGATCAATGGTGTGTCCAACCTCGTGCATCAAGACCTCGCTCACGTGCTCGATCGTGGCGTCATCATCAACAAACAAGGTGATCGTTCGCTGCACCCGACTGGTGATGCCTTCGTGCGATGTGCTCGGCCCGTCAAATATGACGGTCCAGCCCGGGGCAAGTGAGGCAATATCGAATCCAAGATGAGCCTCGATTCGCTGCAGCTGCGTCAGTTCCGAGGGATTTGGGTCTGTGTTGCGGGTCAGGGCGTCTGGCACGACGTCGAGGGCTGGCTGCAGCGACGAGACTGCGGACACGAGCGCCACGCTGCCACCGTCAGCTGCTGCCGGCAATGAAGTTCCGGCCAATGAGGCCGATGGCGAGATCGAGTCGATTCGCAACCGCGCTGGCGAATCGGGGCGGACCGTGCCTTGCATGACGTCACCAGAGGCTGCAGGGTTGGTCTGGCCCTGGGTCAAACCGATCAGAGCAGCTGCAGGTCGCTCGCCTGCTGCGACCGGCGCGCCCGGTCCGCTGGATCCTGATCCCACGAGTACGAGCGAGCCAGCGGCGGTGCATCCGACCAGCAGTCCCGCTGCGCCTATTGAGAGACGCCTCGCGAGTGCCGAAGATGTGGTTGCTGTTTGGGCCGCGGACATGACCGCGATGAGTTCGTCACGCAGTCGGTCACGCGAGTGCCCAAAGGCGGACCCCAGCACATCGAGGTCGTCGTCGCGCAAGGTGAGCAACCGACCGGGTCGCTCGTCGCGCAGAAGATAGAGCAACGATACATAACGCTCGAAGACCTCCTCGGCCGTCGAGCCTTGGAAAGGAACGGCGGTGGGCCCAACGGACATGCGTTGGGCCTCGAGGTCGAGAATCAGCTTGCTTCGGTCGGGAATGAGCGGGCCTGCTTCGATTTCGTAAAGATCGACGAGTTGGCTGAGCCCATGTTCGCCAATCGAAACCGCTCCGCGCTCGACGCTCGCGAGGTATGACGGTGAGAACGCGCCACGCGATCGTTGAGCCAGTTCGACGTGACCGAGACCCATCTCATGACGGCGGGCTGCAAGCAAGGCGGCAAGGCGCGCTGGCGGAACCAGCGGTGCATCGGCAACAGTCATGCCCATCTATCGGCGCCCGTCACGCGAAAGTAAAGCCAACCGTGGCGAGTGATCCCGATGCCCTACGTCTCACGAATCGTTGCAGGAGGGCTACGACGTCAGCGTGTGACGCAGCCCTTCCGATTCGGCTCGCGCCACGATCGCTGCGTGTTTGATGTCATCGACGGCATCGGCTTCGTCGATCAACATGATCGGAATACCCGTGTCGATGCGGTACAGCCGCTGAAGCCGGGGGTTGTAGAGCCCTTCGTCTTCACCCAGATAAATCAACGAGCCTTTGTCCTCTGGACAAGCCAAGTGGACAAGGTGTGCCTCAGACAGCGCCATAGCGACAACCTAGCCTTCGCCGAGCCGCATGAGCGCCTGCACATCTGCCACATGCGCTGCACAACGCTCAGCGTCTGGCGCTTCGAGGTTCAATCGCAACAATGGTTCCGTGTTCGATGGCCGCAGATTGAACCACCAGTCACCAAGATCGACCGTCAAGCCATCGAGGCGATCTGTGGTTGCCCCCAACGCGTCGAAATGCTGAGCGACGTGGTCGATCACGGCCTGAGCGTCGGCGACCGTGGTGTTGATCTCGCCCGACGCCGCGTAGCGGTCAAATGGCTTGCGTAGCTCGCTCAGAGGAACATCGGAGACAGACAGCAGCTCCAGAACAACGAGGGCGGCGATCAGTCCCGAATCAGCCCGGAAGTTGTCACGGAAGTAGTAGTGCCCCGAGTGCTCTCCGGCGAACACCGCGTTCGTCGCTGCCATTTCTTCTTTGATGAACGAATGCCCGACGCGAGTACGACCTGCGGTTCCACCATTTTCTTCAATCACTTCAGCAACCGCTTTGGAACAGATCAAATTGTGCAGCACTGTCGCCCCGGGGTTCCGGGACAAGATCGCGGCTGCAACCATTGCGGTGGTGATCGAGCCAGACAACGGATTCGCCAACTCGTCGACGATAAATACCCGGTCGGCATCACCGTCAAAAGCCAACCCGATATCGGCACCCGTTTCGAGAACGCGTGCCATGAGGTCGGCTTGGTTCTCGGGCTGAATCGGATCAGCCGGATGGTTTGGGAAGGTGCCGTCAAGCTCGAGATACAAATAGTCAACGTCGAGAACAAGCGGCGAAAACGCGGCGGGGACGACCAGTCCGCCCATACCGTTGGCGGTGTCAGTGACGACCTTGAGGGGTCGCAACTTGGCGATATCGACAAAGCTGTGCAGATGAGCTACGTACCCGTTGAGCACATCGCGACTCGTGAGTGTTCCCGGTTCGATCTGGGGTTCGGTCATCTCACCTGCGGCGAATGCCTGCATTCGCCGCAGTCCTGATTCGCCGCTGATCGGGGCAGCGCCCCGTCGACACATTTTGATCCCGTTGTACTGTGCCGGGTTATGCGAAGCGGTGAACACCGCACCGGGAGCATCGAGAACTCCCGACGCGTAATACAACTCGTCTGTCGAGATGAGTCCAAGATCAACAACGTCATAGCCGTGAGCCAACAACGATTCGGAAAAGGCGTGAGCAAGCTCGACCCCGCTGGCCCGCATGTCTCTTCCAACGAGAACTGTGCGGGACTCTGGGTCGTCATCTGACAGGAAGTCGGCAAACGCCGCTCCCAGCCGTTTCGCGATATCCGCGTTGAATTGGTCTGGGAACAGTCCGCGGATGTCGTAAGCCTTGACGATCGCGGCAAGTTGTTCACGTACATCTGGTGTCGTCACGCCCCAACACTACGCCTCGCGCCCCGTGCGTTCCGCACAGAATGCGGCCAGAACACCTGGGAATGGGCTCGTGGGATCACGCGTTGAACGAACGACCCCAGCGCGAACAGTGCTGGCCACGCAGAGAGACGTACCCTGAACGCATGGTGACACCCCCTCCTCCCCCGCCACCTCGCAGCGACAAGGGCGACTCGCGGTTCTCAAAGCCCGACCAGCGATGGTCACGGCTACTTCTGTGGCTTGCTATGGCAGCAATCATCACCGTTTTCTTCCTGCCCGCATTCTCACCAGACAACGACGGTGATGAGATCTCGTTCGACGAATTCATCGACCAAGTGCGCAGTGGGGAGGTCTGCCAGGCTGAGATCAACAACGTCAACGGTGAGATTTCGGGCCAGTATCTGCCCGATTCCGGCTCCTGCCCGGCACCTGATGATTCCGAAGCGGTCCAAGGCGAGCCGTTCAACAGCAAGGGACCGCTTGAGCTCAGCGAAACCGACCGAGCGGTACTCGACGACGCCGACGGGCTCAACCTGACCTACAAGACCCCTCAATCGTCGTTCTGGGCGAACCTGATTCCGTTGCTGTTACCCATCGGTCTTCTGATCGGGTTCTTCTGGTGGATGCAACGTCGAGCCCAAGGGCAAATCGGCGGAATTATGTCCATCGGACGGTCAAAGGCCAAGACCTACAGCACCGAGCGTCCAGGAACGACGTTCGAAGACGTCGCTGGCTATGCCGGCGTGAAACAAGAGATCAACGAGGTCGTTGAGTTCCTGAAACAACCAGAGAAGTACAGCGAGATCGGTGCCCGAATTCCCAAGGGAATGCTGTTGGTTGGGCCTCCCGGTACAGGAAAGACGCTCATAGCCCGAGCCGTCGCTGGCGAAGCCGGAGTGCCGTTCTTGTCGGTCAGTGGTTCTGACTTCATGGAGATGTTCGTCGGCGTCGGTGCCAGCCGTGTGCGCGACCTGTTCGATTCAGCTCGCAAAATGGGGCGCGCCATCATCTTCGTCGATGAGATCGACTCGATCGGCCGCAAACGCGGAGCCGGTCTTGGCGGCGGGAACGACGAGCGCGAGCAAACCCTCAACCAACTGTTGGCCGAAATGGACGGCTTTGAAACCACCGAGGGCATCGTCATGATGGCCGCCACCAACCGCCCCGACATTCTCGACCCGGCACTACTTCGGCCTGGCCGCTTCGACCGCCAGGTTGTCGTGCCACTACCCGAGCTCGAAGATCGCCTGTCGATTCTGCGAGTGCACGTCAAGGGCAAACGCACTGCCCCTGACGTGGACCTGAGCCTTGTCGCTAGAGGAACTCCAGGCATGAGCGGCGCTGACCTCGCAAACCTCGTAAACGAAGCGGCTCTTTTCGCCGTGCGAAGCAGCGACACCATGATCCGCATGCAGCACTTCGAGTCTGCACGCGACCGGGTACTGATGGGCCAAAAGCGCGAATCCACGGCCCTGAGCGACACCGAAAAAGAAGCCATCGCGTATCACGAAGCTGGCCACGCCGTGTGCGCCGCAGTTCTGCCTCAAGCTGACCCGCTACACAAGGTCACGATCATTCCGAGCGGAATGGCGCTCGGCGTCACAATGCAGCTTCCCGAATCGGAGCGCCACATCTACCGCCAGGACTACATCGAAGATTCGCTTGTAGTCCGCATGGGCGGCCGAGTAGCTGAACAACTCGTCTTCGGCCAGATATCAACCGGTGCCAACGACGACCTCGTCCGTAACACCGAACTCGCTCGCAAGATGGTCCGTGAATGGGGCATGAGCGATCGAGTCGGTCCAATGGCATGGGGCGCCAACGGCGAAATGTTCCTCGGCGATGAACTTGTTTCGACCAAGGACTACAGCGACGAAACCGCCCATCTCATCGATGAAGAAGTTGCTCGCATCTTGCGTGACGCCGAGGACCGGTGCACATCGGTCCTCACACAACATCGCTATGGGCTTGATCTCGTCGCACGAGCCCTACTTGAGCGCGAAACGATTGCAGGCGATGAAGTCAATCGACTTCTCGCACTCGCACAGTCCCCCGCCGAAGCCGTACCAAATAACGCGGCGCAGCTCACGGACCCAACCGATGTAACGCCGGGCGAGGTGTAACGCCAGGCCGTGAGCACGTTGTTGATCATGGCGGTCGCAGCAGTGGGCGCCATTGGTGTCGCTGCTGCGTGGCACGCACGAGCACAATCAGCTTCTCCGACACTCGCTGCGGGCGAGCTCGCAACATCGGTTGACCGTTCCGATTTTCGGGCGCCGGCAAGCCCTCTGCTTCTTGCAGTCTTTACGTCGGCTACCTGTGCATCATGCGAATCGGTGCTCCGCGAAATGCAACGACACGAGTCGTCCCGAGTTGCTGTACAAGACGTCGAAGTGACCAAGGCCCCAGATCTTCATCGCCGGTACCGCATCGATTCTGTCCCGTCGACGATGTTGGTCGAGGCCGACGGTACGGTCATCGCGCACTGGGTAGGGCCCCTCAGCCCCAACGATCGACACGATCTCGAACATAGAATTTCTTCCCGTGAACCCCTCAGCTGACGTCTACACCCATGGCCACTCGACCAGTGTGGTCAGCGCGCACGCCACGCGAACTGTTGCGAACTCTGCTGCGTATCTGAACAGCTACCTCAAACCGGGATCTTCGGTACTCGACGTCGGTTGCGGACCAGGAACCATCACCGCGGAGATCGCCGATCTGGTCGCTCCGGCTCGCGTGCTCGGGGTCGACTTGGCTGAAACGGTCATCACCGAAGCTCGCGAGCGCTTCAACGGCGCACTTGTTGAGTTTGAGACGATGAACAGTTACGAACTCGACATCGCCGATAATTCGTTCGATATTGCCCATGCGCACCAGGTACTGCAACATGTCACCGATCCTGTGGCGATCTTGCAGGAGATGCGCCGCGTCGTCCAACCCGGTGGCATCGTCGCTGCCCGAGACGCTGACTACGCCGCCATGCACTGGTCGCCGAACTTCCCCGGTCTCGAGCTCTGGCTTGACCTCTACCGACAGGTCGCCCGCCGCAACGACGCTGAGCCAGACGCTGGCCGCCATCTGCTCAGATGGGCTCGCCAGCTCGACTTCTCGTCAGTCGAGCCATCAGTGAGCACCTGGCTGTTCGCTTCCCCAGCACAGACAACGTGGTGGGGAACGTCATGGTCAGAACGTGTACTCACCTCGTCATTCGCTGACCAGGCAATGACGTATGGTCTCGCGACGCAACCCGAGCTCGCACGAATATCTCAGGCGTGGATTGACTGGGCGAACGACCCCGACGCCTGGTTCGTCGTTGTACACGGCGAAATTCTGTGCACGGTCTAGCCAAACGGGCTAGCCATGCGCGGTCTAGCCAAACGGTCTAGCCAGGCGCGGTCAGTCGAACGAGAGCAGATCCGGAACCGACAGGGTTTCGGCAACCGGCACCGAGACCGTTGACGATAAGCCAGCATTTTCGAGCGTGACGAGTTCGGCCATCGTTCCAACCGTCGACGTAATGCGGATCCAGCCCGCTTGACCGAGACTCAGTGAGTCAAGCGGAAATACGGCGCGACGACGCGGAGCCAATTCGACTTCTTCTCGAAGCGTTTCGCCGGACTCGCCGGGAACAAATATCTGCACCCTCGAAATCGAGTCGCCCGACGGATTCAAAATGCCAAGAGATCCCGATCGGGCCTCCCCCGACCCGGCAGGAGGCAACGCGATTAGTTGGTCAGTGGATCCTTGTTGAATACCCAGCGTCGTTGTCACCCCTGCCCCGATCACCGGTGAAATCGTCGTCAGCCGTTCAACCGCGATCGGCACATCGTTAAAGCTTCGCACCGTCACCGAGAAACGATCGCCCGGAGCCAGAAGGTCAGTCGCGTCGACCGCGGCCAACGATTCGACCGGGTGATTCTCGTGCGTGCTTAGGTTCACGATCCAGCGCTCACGAGGACCGATGTCAAGAGACACCGGAGCCACATCACCAGCACGATCGAGACTGTCGAGGTTTGCCTGGAACTCAACCTCGGCCGGATCGTCACCTGGGTTGAAGATCACATAGCTTTCGCCGGCACCACTGACCGCTCCGCCAAGAGGGAAGAACCACTGCTCGCCAAGATCGTTCGCGCCGAGCGCCATCGATACTCCGTATGGGCCAGCATCGTCAGCGAAAAACTGCACTCGTTCAGCGACAACTCGCCCGGACCGAGTCGTAACGGTTGCTGCCACCTGTTCCCAGATCGAAACAGTTGCTGACACGTCGAGCACGGTAAGGGTGCGAGCCGGAAGCAGCCGACCTGCGAACGAGCCCGGGCTACGGGCGCCCTCGTCGGTCACAAAGGTTACGTCGACGACTGCATCGTCGGGAAACGGGTTCAAAAGGAACAGCAGGTGACGAACCCCAACCGTTGTGGTTCCCGACGCAAACCACCACCCCGAGTCAGCAGTCGTGGCGCATGGACCCGTGTCGGTACCCAATGGAGACACAAGCGTGTGAGCGACCTCGATACCTTCAGCGTCGAACTCAACAAGCGCGCCTACAAATGCTCCCGTATCGCCATTCAGCGTCGGATCGAGCAATGCCACTATGGCCGAAGCCGACAACGTGACCTGTGCCTGTGGTTCGACGCTGACCGTCTGCACTGCCCGGTCAAACGTGACCGATTCGCCGAGCGTGTCGAAAAGCGACGGAAAGGCGGTGAGCGACCCCGTGAGAGCCCGATCGGTGTTGTTCGTAATCGTGACAAGGTGGTCAGTCGAAGCGTCGGGTGTCGTGAGCCCTGCCGGGCAGTACCAGGTTGAGCCCGTCGCGTTGTTGGACTGGCTTGTCGCCGCCACGGAATCGGGGTTGGCGACATCAACCGGCGTTGCGTCGCTACGCACCCGGTCAGCGAACAATAATCCGGCCACGACAAGAACCAAGAGAAAGATCGTTGGGCCCCGGCTCACGGGTTCCTCCGACGGCCGAGCACGAGAACTGTCACGACAACGGCCCAGACACCGAGTTGAACGATCGCCGCGATCATCAGACGCGAATCGTTGCGATGTTCCAGGCGGGCCGAACCGAGCGGTGCCCGGTAACCGACGCCTGGACCGAGAACTGGCGAAGGGCTCAGCACTTCGCCGCCGCTCGATACCTGCCAATTCGACGGATCGTTGACGGCAAGCCACACGCCGTCTTGGTCAAGCGAACCGGAGTAGTCGCGCAGCGACCGCACCTCGGGAAGCGCCAGCGTGAACGGCACACCGAGCAGCTGGCGCAGCGTCGGAGGCGGTTCAGATAGGAGAATGTCAGCAGGGAACGAGGCAACCATTGGAACGTACGCTCGATTCTCAAGGATGGTGGCTCCTCCGCGGACTTCAACTCGAACAAGATCGAGCTGTTCGCTCAGCCGCCGAAGAACCGCATCATCAACCGGGCGTTCGACCGTGCCAAATGGTCGTGGCGCGTTCGCTTCGACCACGACGACATAGCGAATACCGGCCGGGGCAAGTCGCTGGCCCAACCGGCTCGACGCGCCAGCGAGCGTGTCTGCGACCGTTTCTCGAACTTCACGAGCCGCAGGGTCGGGATTCCCGAATGGCAGATCGACCACGGTCGGCCGACGCGCTTGGGTGATGGACCACGACAAAGAGCCGTCAAAGTCCCATCCGTCTACCGGAAGCACATCTCGATCGCCAAGCCACAGGATGCGGGAATGGGCCGGGGCCTTGTCGTCGAAAAAGCCGAACACGCTTTCGTAGCCAGCGGTCGGCATTTGCCAACGGCCATCCACGGATCCGGCCAGGCCCCCTAGCGTCGTGAGCGTTAGCGCCCCAAGCGCAACAAACGGGACGAACTGGCGCCAACCGAATCGATGTCGCCGAAGGTCGTTGGTGAACGCCAAGGCTCCCATCGCTCCCGCGAAAGCGAGGCTAAAGGCTGCGGGAGCCAGGAGCACCTCAGGGTCGCCCAGCGCAAGATCGAACCCGTTCGATGTCGCAGCCCAAGCGGCTGCGACCGCCAGAACGGCCGCGAACCAGCTGCGTGCAGCCCAGATAAGACGGTGCCCGAACGCAAGCACCAACGCAAGCGCTGGCAACACAGCAAGCGCCCATCCGAAAGCGCCTCGCCCATGTGGTCCTGTAGCCAGCCGCATGAGCTCGAACAGGGTGGGGTCCTCGCCGCCGCTCACCCCCGCGATCGATGACCACGCAAGGTCACCTCGCACGAGGGCTAACGAGCCGGGTAGAGACAACAGCGCCGCGATCACAACACCCATGAGCGCCGAGGCGAGCAGTCGACCCAAACCGCTGGGCCACGATGTCGCCAGAGCCCCAAGCACCCAGCCCACGACGAGTATCGCAAGAGCGACGGCCACAAGCGGTTCGATGAGCGCGGTAATGGCCAGCACGAGACCCAGCAGCGCTACGTCGCCGAAGCGTCGAGTTAACCGCTGCTCCTCGTCGCCAAAGGGGGCCAGTGACGCAGCTGTGGCCAATCGTCGAGCGATCCAGGGCATCGCGGCATAGACCGCTAGGCCGGACCAGCTTCCGGCATAGAACGAGTTGTACGGGACAGGAGCGGCCGCATAGAGCACCAACCCGACGAGTTGGGCCTGCGGAGAACGGAATGGGGCCAGGCACCGGTACATGCCAATTGTGCCGACCAGCACCAGGCCGACGGTCACAAGCAACCGCAGAAGGCCCATCTGTCCAAACAACGCGATTCCAGCGAAGCCAAGCAGGAAGTGCAGCGGCGACGAAGGGGCTTCGCTACCTAGTCCTGTACTTCGCCACGTGGTACCCCACTCGGTCAACAACGGACGAGGAGAATCAGGAAATCCAGCGAATTCATTGACGATCGGCAACGAATCGAAGATCAGTCCGCGACTTCCAAATAGCAACACCGCGGCGACGCCAATCCACACCAACACCGAGACCTGGATCCATCGTCTGCGTTCTCGTGCCGCCGACACCGCTGCAACGACCGAACCGGTTGTCGCAATGCTCTCTCTGCGGTCGGCGCGGGATCGCCGCCACGCGCTGACCCCTTCAAAACCCGGCTGTTGCAGCGCCCGCACCTCGCCATCATCAATCTGACGGGTCTTGGACAATTGACGTCTGCGCTTGAAAATCGAACCTACCGACTTCAAGTTCCACAACCATGCACCGAACATGGTCGCGATGTCGCCGATGCGGCCTTGCAGTAACGCAATGATCGCGCTCACGAAGGTCACCGCGAGCGCCTGAGGAACCACCCGCAGGGTGTGCCACAATCCGTAGTTCGAGAGCAGCGACCGAATGCGATGGCGTTGAGCGAACCGATCGCGCTGGTGGCCGACAACGCGGCTGCTCAAATCTTCGCGATGTCTCGCCGTCGCCGCAGGATTGATCAGTACACGGGCACCGAGCGCATGCGCCCGCCAGCACAGGTCGAGATCCTCGCCATGAGCGATCATGGCTTCGTCGAACCCACCGAGTGCGGTGAACAAGTCAGATCGCAGCAGCGTCACTGCACCGGGAACGGCAAACACATCGCGCACCGCGTCGTGTTGTTCCTGGTCGAACTCTCCTGGCTCGGCGATGTCGGAAACCGCTCCGGTCTTGTCAGCGGTAAATCCGACATGCAAAATGCGGTTTGGGTCGTTCCAGTCGAGCAGTTTCGGGCCGACAACCCCAGCATTGGAGCGCACCGCTTCTTCGACCAGGCGACGAACACAATCGGGAGCCAGCGCTACATCGTCGTGACAGATCAGCAAATACCGACCGCTCGAATGTTCAAGCATTGTGTTGGCGGTTTTCGCGAAACCTTGGTTTGTGACGAGCGGAACGATCGTGGCTTCGGGAAGCACCTTGTGGACACGAGGCGCGACGGCGATGTCACTCGCCGGATCGATGACTACCACGTCGATTGCCGGATAGTCCTGTGTGCGAATCGAGGTCAGAGCTTCGTCAAACCAAGCTCCTGGGTTGTGCGCGACCATCGCAATCGTGACGCGCGGAACTGCACCACCAGTGGTTTCAGGGCGTTTCATCGCTCCTTCGCCTAGTTCTTCGCTGTCGTCAGATTCGACGAGCGTCAGTGGCACCTTGTCCATTCCAGCCCGAGGCTACCCACCCACCTTCCGCCGGATGGGTACCCCCAACATAGAATGGCGTTGTGCCCAACTCTCAAGCCCGTCCAGCAGACGCTGTCCTCACCGAGATCGTCGAGGTCAGCGTCGGTGCGACGATTCTCGGGCTGCGCCAGGTGAACATCGTGCGACGCCGATTGGCTTCAGAACACCCGCAACTTCAACCGGTAATCGACCTCGCTCTCGATCAGGTCGACGCGTCGGTCGGCCCAGCGTCTGAGCTACTCGGAGGACTCGTGCAACTCGTTGGCGAGGCAGCCCCCGGTGCCATTGGGGAATCGATCACCGAGACCGGCGAACTGATTGCCCGGCTGGGACCCGAAGCGATCCGCTTGTGTGGGCTGACCGCCCGTGAGTGAACCGTCAGTAGTCGTGCTTTGCGGCGGCGTCGGCGCTGCACGCCTGCTTCGGGGAGCAGCCGCTGCGGTCGATGCCCATAAGTTGACCGCTGTCGTCAACACCGCAGACGACATGATTTTGCACGGTCTGTCGATCAGCCCTGACCTCGACACGTGTACATACACGGTTGCTGAGCAGATCAACCCCGATACCGGCTGGGGCCTCGCTGGCGAAACCTGGCAAGCACGATCGGTACTTGACCGATACGGGGGCCAAACCTGGTTCGGTCTGGGTGACCGTGACCTCGGCACCCACCTGTATCGCACCCAACGGCTCAGCGAAGGTGCCAGCCTGAGCGAGGTCACCGCTGAAATCACCGCTGCGTGGGGAATCGATTTCCGAATTGTGCCTGTGACCGACGATCAGATTCGGTCAGTGATCACTACTCAGGCCGGTGAGGTACTCGATTTCCAGCGTTGGTTCGTCGAACGAGCCCACAACGACCCGGTTTCACATGTTGCGTTCCATGGGACAGCCGAAGCGGTTCCTGCACCAGGGGTTCTCGACGCCATCGCAGCCGCCGATTGCATCGTCATTGCACCGAGTAACCCAATCGTGTCGATTGGCCCCCTACTTGCAATTCCGGGCCTGCGAGCCGCACTCGCATCTCGTCGCCAAGATGTCGTGGCCATTTCACCCATCATTGGCGGCGACGCGGTGAAAGGCCCCGCCGCCAGTCTGCTTCGCACTCTCGGTCACGAAGTCTCCGCCACCGGCGTTGCTCGGTTGTATCAGGACGTCGCCGGGCACATGATTATCGATTCGGTCGACCGGGGTCTTGTTCGCGACATTCAGCAGGTCGGGTTGGCAGCGCACGCAATGAACACCTTGATGGATACTGCTGAGATCGCGGCACAGGTCACCAACGCAGCTCTCGACCTCGCTGCTTCGGGGTCGTGAGCCACGTCATGTCACCTTGCACTGTTCGTCTTCGCACGCAACTGCTCGCTTACCCCCTCATCACTATTGGAGATTGCCGTGCGTCTTGAAATTTTTCCCATCGAGGGGATTCCAGAAATCACCAAAGGCGACGACATCGCTGAGATGATCTGCGAACGCATCGAGCTGCAAGAGCGCGATGTGCTTGTCGTTACCCAGAAAATTGTTTCTAAGGCCGAAGGGGCGATGGTCGAAATTGACTCGGCGGATCCACTCAGCCACAAACCCTTCGTCGAACGCGAGTCGGTTCGTATTTTGCGGCGACGAGGCGAACTGATCATCAGCGAAACCAAACACGGCTTCGTGTGCGCAAACGCTGGCATCGATTTGTCAAATGTCAAGGCTGGCACCGCAGCGCTTCTGCCAGAAGATAGCGACCGGTCTGCTCGACGTATCCGCGACGCCATCCGCGGACGTCACGACATCGAAGTCGGCGTGATCATCAGCGACACATTTGGCCGACCTTGGCGCCGCGGCGTGACCGATGTCGCTATCGGCTGCGCCGGGCTCAACGCAATTCTCGACCTCAGAGGCACTCCCGACGCCCTTGGTCGCGAGATGCACGTAACCGAAGTGGCGTTGGTCGACGAAATCGCGGCAGCGGCGGAGCTCGCTATGGGCAAGACGTCAGGTTGCCCTGTCGGCATCGTCCGCGGCGGTCCAGCGTCGTGGTTCGGCACGTCATCGGTCGCCGAACACATTGTTCGCAGTCCTGCCGACGACCTGTTCCGATAGCCAACCTCTAGCCAGATTCTCACATCAATGCGGAATCTGCCGAAGGAATACATATGAGCACATCAACACTGGTAATCGTCAGCGGCTATTTCGGCCCGCTACATGTGGGCCATCTCGACTACCTCGAGGCCGGGGCAGCAGCGGGCGACGAACTCTTCGTGATCGTGAATAACAACGCCCAGCAAATCATGAAAAAGGGCAAAGTCATCATGGACGAGGCCGATCGGCTGCGGGTGGTCAACGCACTGAAAGTTGTCGATCACGCAATGATCTCGATCGACGAAGACGGCAGCGTAAACGCCAGCATCAGCGACATCGCTGAGCGGTTCAGCGATAGAAGAATTATCTTCGGCAACGGTGGTGACCGAGTGTCAGGTGCCGTAGTCCCCGAGACCGTTGCGTGTGAACGCTTCGGAATCGAGATGCGCTTCGACATGGGCGGCAACGCAAAGGCCGACTCGAGTTCGCGTATCAACGAAGCTATGGGCGTCGACTAACGGCACACGGCCCGCATCTCAGGGCGGGCGAAACTTGGCAATGATTGATGATTGTCTCAGCGCTCGACGCCGAGACAGTCACAATCGAAACAGTGATACCGAAACAGTGATACCGAATCAGCCGTCGTCTTCAGTCGAGGTGGCATCGTCACCGTCAACTGCGTCTGTACCTGTGATGGGTTCACCATCTTCGGTTTCTCCCTCGACCGTTACGCCGGTGTCGTTGGGAATCAGATTGCCCTCATCATCGGTTCCGCTCCACTCGCGCTGGGCGCTTGTGTTGTCAAGCTGCACGAAGCGTTCGGGAGGCAGTTGCGGAAGTTCGGTGCCAGCAGCGGCAAACGCGATGATGTAAATCTCACGATCGTTTTCAAACTTGATGTCACGGAAGTTGTCTGTGAAGATCTGGGGTTTCGGCGGGTCGTCAGCCGTTGCCTGGAAGTCGAAGTCCCAGTGGGCAATGGTGATTTCAGCCGGACCGGAGCCGTCGGCGCACTCAGTGCCGGCAACGAGCTCAGCGCCAGTGTCGAGGGTGATGGCCTCTGGCGTGACCTCGATACCCATCTCATTAAAGAAGTGGTTCATCTGCGCACGGTCACCCGATGACAGCTCGAAGAAGGGATGAATGTGGATAAGCCCATCACCGTGTGAGTGAATACCGGTCTCATCTGCGGCCGACTGGAACGGTGCGAGGTACTTGTTCTCGTCTGGCGACGTGCAGTCATAGACGCCATACGCGGCATGCCAATGGTCGGCCTGGGTTGGCCGAGAGATGCCGTCACGTGTCGACCACGCATAGAACACCACGCCGATACCGAGAAGACAGATGAGCCCGACCAGCGCTGGAAAACCCAGCCGACTCTGGAAGCTCACGTCGCGTTGCCCAGCCGTAGCTGCGGCTTTGGCTACCTTCTTAGCGCCGTCATCAGATCGGGTGCGCACCACGCTGCTGCCGGTATCGGAACGCTTGGAAGGGGTCGAGACGGCATCGCCATCGACGAAGCCATCGGCGTCAACCGAGTCTTTCGGAGGTCGCTTGCCACGAGAGCTCTGCTTGCTCTTCTCAGACCACGTATTGTCATCAGCCATGGCCGACTACGCTATCTGGTTCGGTTGCCGTAGAGACCGCGCCCACTTAGGTGTCAGCCCGCAGGTGCACTACGTCGCCCACCTCGTGTTCAGTGACACCATCAGGACCCTGAAGAATCAGCGCTCCTCGGTCGGTGACCCCGATTGCTGTGCCCGTCATGAAGGTGGTGGTTCGTTCGACTCGTACGAGCTGCCCGACGGTGCAACACCTGTCGACCCATTGCGCCATCACCGACGGCCACGGGCGATCGAGAAGCAGCTCTAGGTGCGCTAACAGATCAACCACGAGACCGAGACGAGCGTTTTCAGGAGCGTCCCCGGCGATATGTCTGTCAAGCGACGTCGCCCGCTCGGCGATTTCGGTCGGCATGGCCGTCGGCCAGTGCACATTGATACCAACGCCCACGACCAGTCCACCGTCGACGACTTGGGCGAGCACACCGGCGAGCTTTCGGCGACCAATCAGCAGATCGTTCGGCCACTTTATTTCGCAACGCGGTAGCTCGGTACCCGTGGTTATCTCGTCAACCGACGGGCGTTCGAGGGCGGCCGCGCCGCGACCGATCGCCTCGTCGACGGCCGCACAAGCCGCCAGCGAGACCGCTCCGACTGCCCAAAAAGGGTCAGGCGGAACGTCATCGCGAAGCAGGACCGACAGCAGAACCGCGGAACCGCTCGGCGCCACCCAGGTGCGCCCCCGACGGCCGCGGCCCGATGTCTGCTCGTCGGCGATACGTACCTGTTCAGACTCTCCGGCCCGAGCCAGCTCGACGAGATCGTCGTTGGTTGACCCGGTTGTTGTAACCCAGCGTGCGTCGCCGAAACGCGAACCAACTAGCGCTCGTCGCAATTCGCTCTCGAAACGATGTGTGCTTCCCCGCGACATGGTGGCAGGCTAGGTGCATGTTCTCGAAGGTTCTCGTTGCCAACCGTGGCGAAATAGCCGTTCGTGTCATCAGGGCGTGTCGAGATCTCGGCGTCGCCACGGTGGCCGTCTATTCAGACCTGGACCGCGACTCGTTGCACGTTCGCTTGGCTGACGAGGCCTACGCCCTCGGGGGACAGACCGCAGCCGAGAGCTACCTCAACACCGAGGTCATCCTCGAAATACTGACCCGCAGCGGCGCCGACGCTCTGCACCCCGGTTACGGCTTCTTCAGCGAAAACGCTGACTTCGCCCGTGCCGTCACTGAGATGGGCGTTGCGTTTGTCGGTCCTCGCCCCGATGCAATCGACATCATGGGAGACAAGCTGTCCGCCCGTGCCGCTGCCGAGGCTGTCGATGTGCAGGGCGTTCCGGGCAATGCCGATCCGGTAACCGACTCATCCCAGGTCACCGCCTTTGCATCGGCGCACGGTTGGCCGATCGCGATCAAAGCCGCATTTGGCGGGGGCGGCCGCGGCATGAAAGTCGTTACCGCCGACGACGACATCGACGCAGCTATTGCCGGCGCTCGGCGCGAAGCCGAAAACTACTTCGGCCGCGGGGAGCTCTACCTCGAGCGGTACCTGTCTGGCCCGCGCCACGTCGAAGTACAGGTGCTCGCCGACACCCACGGAAATTGTGTGCATCTGGGCACACGAGACTGCTCAGCTCAGCGACGCCATCAGAAACTCATCGAAGAGGCGCCAGCTCCCGGAATCGATCCGGCGGTCATTGCAGCGATGGGTGACGCCGCTGTCACGGTGGCGAAGGGCTGCGACTACGTCAACGCTGGCACCGTTGAATTTCTGTACGAAGACGGCGAGTTCTTCTATCTCGAAATGAATACCCGACTGCAGGTCGAACACCCGGTAACCGAACTCGTGACCGGCGTCGATCTCGTCGAAGCTCAGTTACGCATCGCCGCCGGAGAACCCCTGTGGTTCACCCAAGACGATGTCGAAATCACCGGTCACGCCATCGAGGTGCGGATCAACGCCGAGGATCCGGCCGAGGGCATGTTTCTTCCAGCTCCGGGCACCATCACGAAATTGAGCGCTCCCGGCGGATTCGGAACTCGATTCGACACCGGCTACGAATCTGGCGACGAAATCAGCCAGTTCTACGACAACCTTGTTGGCAAGCTCGTCTGCTGGGGGCACGATCGCCCTACCGCCATTGGACGCACCGTGCGCGCATTGCACGAGTTGACCGTCGAGGGTATTGCGACCACGATCCCGGCCGATATCGCCATCATCGAACATGAAGACTTCGCCGCCATTGCACACACCACCAAATGGGTAGAGGACACGCTCGACCTGACCGGCGTTTCATCAAACGCGGCTGAATCTTCCGATGACGACGGCAACACGCGAGTGCGCCGAGATGTACCAGTCGAAGTTGATGGCCGACGTTTCAGCGTGAGTGTCTGGGTACCCGAGTCGGCTTCCGCCGGGCCCTCAGCTGCGCCGCGACGACGCACATCGACTTCATCATCGGGCGGGGCAGGCAACGGCAAGATCAGTGTTCCGATGCAGGGAACCGTCGTCAAGCTGTCAGTTGCGGTCGGCGACACGGTCGCTGTAGGCGACACCGTGCTCGTACTCGAAGCAATGAAGATGGAGAACAACATCGCCGCAGACATCGACGGCACCGTGACAGAGGTTCGTGTTGCCGTCGGCGATTCCGTCGGCGGCGGCGACATCGTCATCGTCATCGAGGCATAGCCAGCTCAAGGCCGGCCCTCAGCCAAGCGCGTTGGTGATCACGCCGCCTGCGGACTTTTGCACTACGGCGGTGTTTGCCAATCGATCCAACACGCCGCGATTGTCGGACATGAATGCAGCGCTGAAGTAGATAAACACCATCGCGATCGGGAAGAAAACCACCAGTACCGCCATGGCGACGATGACGGGCACGACTCGCGCCACCGATTGCAGAACTGTCACCCTTGTTCCGGCGCGCATCGAGACGATCTCGATACCGAGCAGCATCTTGCCGGGCGTCTGACCCCGCATGGCAATGAACAAGATTTCGTAGACCGCAACGAGTCCTGCCCAGCCAGCGAGCGCCCACCACGGATAGTCGGGCGTGTCACTAGTTGATGTGTCTGCAGTCAATGCGGCGACCGGAAGCCAGACCGCGAGCAACAAAAACCAATCGGCGAGTCGCGCGCCGATGCGCTGCCCAATCGAGGCCAGCAATTCGTGTCCAGCGTTGGCCGCGCTCTCGACGTCGTCGGCGCTCAGGCCTTCGTCAGCCAACGGATCACTCAGCCGCGTCGGTGATTAGCTCAGCGAGCGTCGGATGCACAAGCAGGCTGTCATAGAGGTCCCGCACCGTCAGATCTGCGGTGACAGCAATCGAGACGACGGCGATCAGCTCGGCTGCGTGCCTGCCAACAATTGATCCACCAAGCACGACACCGGTCGCGGGGTCAGACAGGATCTTGATGAACCCCCGCGGGTCATCGTTAATAAGCGCTTTGGCCGACGTCGCGAACGGCACCTTCGTCACACGAATTTTGCGGCCTTCGGCAAAGGCATCGGCTTCGGCCATACCAACATCGGCGATCTCGGGCTCAGTGAAAATGGCTGAAGCGGCTTTGTCATAGTCGACCTGATTCAAGCCGTGCGTGGCACGGCCCATGATCGTCTCCGCTATCTTGCGGCCTTGCATTGATGCGACCGACGACAACGGCAACTTGCCGCTGAGGTCGCCTGCTGCAAATACCGATGGAACAGACGATCGACAATCGGCGTCTACGACCACATAACCGCCGTCGGTTTCGACGCCGGCCTTGTCGAGCCCGAGGCCGTCGCTGTTTGGGACCGAGCCAATTGCAACCAACGCGTGGCTTCCCTCGACGATGCGGCCATCATCGCAATTCACGGTGACGCCTGAACCTGATCGCGAGATCGAGGTGGCGCGTGCTCCCTTGAGTAACCGCACTCCCCGCTCGAGGAAGTCTTCTTCGAGAACTGCCGCCACCTCGGGGTCTTTGCCGGGAAGAACTTGTTGGCGGCTGACGATCAACGAAACATCGGAGCCGAATGAGTCGAACATGTGCACGAACTCGACACCAGTAACGCCCGACCCAACGACCACTAAATGTTCGGGGATAACAGGAGGCGGATACGCATCACGAGTCAGCAAAATTCGATCGCCGTCGACTTCGCACCAGTCAGGCACGCGTGGTCGGCTTCCGGTACTCAAGACAATGACATCGGCTTCGAAGATCTCTGTGCCATCTGCCGTGGTGGCTTCGACTGTGTGGGCATCGACGAGCGCACCGCGACCGTGCACGATCCGCACACCTTGCGACTCAAGCAGACTGATGTTCGAAGAACTCAAACGCCCTCGGATACCAGCGAGACGCTGACCGAGCGCATCGGGGTCGATGCGCGGATCAACGTCTTCGAGCCCCATTCCCTCGCTTCGACGCAGGAACGCCATTGCCCCACCAGTGGCGATCATTGCCTTAGATGGCACGCAGTCGAGCAGATGCGCGGCGCCGCCGACAATCTCGTCTTCGATCACAACCACCTCGGCGCCGAAACGCGCCGCGTAGGTGGCACAACTATTGCCGGCGGGGCCGCCGCCGATTATCACAAGCTTCGTCACAGCACGTGAGGCTACCGAAGCTCGACCTGTGGTGCTGTGAGGGTCACACCAACCGCTACGCGGCCTTCAAGTTCCAGCCAGTTCGCCGAGACGGAGGCATCGCCGAGGAGCGATCGGGTCGCTTCCGACAGAACGATCGTTACGTGATCGATCCCTACTGTCACTTCGACGGCATCAAACCCCAGCCACGCGCCTGACAATTGATGCTGGGCCTTGTAAAACGCCTCCTTGGCGCTGAAGACAGTCGCTACGTAGCGCTGCCGCTCCCGAGGCGCAAGATCGCCGACACGCACCGTCTCTGCCTGACTGAGAACTCGACGGCGTACCGCCTCGGTCATGCGCTCGGGCTTCTCTATATCTATGCCTAGGTAACGCCGTGCAGACGTCGACTCTGCGCGCATAACCACCGCGGCACACAATCGCTGATTATGCGTGATCGAACCGGAGATTGCTGGCGGCCACTGCGGGGAGCGGTCGGACCGACGGGGCACCGCATCAATGACACCGATCTGGCGCATTGCTTCACGGGCGCAGGCTCGTCCGGTTGCGAACTCGGCCAAACGGCCTGGAGCGAAGTTGGCCGTACCTTCTAACTCAGACTTGTGCATCGTCGTCGCATAGGACTGGTCTGCCCAGGTTGACGCCGCTCCGACGACGACTTCTGGGTACAGCAACCGCAACAACTCGTTTCGCCGGGAGTCTGCGCCTTGTTGCCCCGTCATATCCCTGCCAAGCCTGTCCGAGCAGCACATCGCTGCCCGGACGAGACTTTACGACCTTCGTCAGCTGTCGACGTTGGCAGCCGGCTCACGTTCCGAAGACGGGAACAGCGCCCGGTACACACCAAGGGGAAGGCAGACGGTCGTGTCTGCATCAACAACACATACCCCGTTCACGGTTCGAGGGGCGACCATTTCGAGGTAGGCGTCGAGATCAAAGCTGGTGAAGAGATCGACGATCGTCGCGTTGCCATCGCTGGTAATGCGTTCGCGCACGTCTTCGGTCTGGTCCCCCGGGCGAACGGCCATGGAGTTCGGCAAAGCAATTCCGACACGCACGCTTCCATCGGCGATGACTGCGACCGTACTTGGGTGGGAAGCGTTGAAGGCCGGGTCCAGCGTGACCGCGGTATCAGTCGCCACGTCGAGACGTATGTCTTCAACATCGTCTGATACGTCTTCAGCGTCGTCTGATGCGCCTTCATCTGATGCACCTTCATCTGAGACCTCATCATCTGAGACCTCGTCATCCGAGACCTCATCATCTGAGTCGGTGGCTCCATCAGCCTCAATAGCCGCATCAAGCTCTGCAGATGCATCGGAACTGCTGTTGATTGGGGCCACACCCGTGCCGGGCTCAGGCGTCCAACCGGCGGGAGGAACATAACGAGGGCTTGACGGCTCGGTCAGCGGCTCAGCCTCATCTGCGAGATCAGTGTCGACCTCAGTTTCGTCGTCAGCCTTTGCCTCACCCGCAGATGAGTCGTCAGCACCGTCTTCGTCAGCACCGTCTTCGTTGGCTGAGTCGTCCGCGAGTGAACTAGCGACAGGCTCGACACCGGTACCAGGCTCTGGGGTCCACCCTGCAGGAGGCGTATAGCCAGCGTCGCCGGGCTCGGCTTCGTTGGCCTGATCCGGAGTATCGACGTCGTCACCATCGACCGATGATGTGTCGGCCTCGACGGGGATCGCAGAGGGCGCAGCGATTCCCGAGGGTTGCGGCAATCCGGCGCCAACACCGTTGCCGATCGTCGTGAACGTACCCGGTAGGTGCTCGCTCAAGCCGCCGCCTTCACCAAAAACACCGGCGTTGATTGTCAACATGAGCTTGCGACCTGAGATCACTTTGGATCCATTGGATCCTGTCACGGTGACCTGGGCGCGGTCGAGGCGGGCCGACGCGCCCGTGCCTGTGCCCACTTCGATCTGCTGCAGCACGCCGACCGCGGTCGCATCGTCAGCGTTCAGCCATCGGCTCATCTGATCGACCGAGTAGGTGCGTGTCCAATCAGTCCACGGGTGCCCGCCCTCGTCGTAGATGTCAGGACCAGCGACGGTGTAACCAACCGGATTGTTGAACACATATTCGGCCGTTTCGGTGTATCCGCCGTTTGATGCCGAGTAATACGCCCGAACTGGGCCGTTGTCGTCAACAATCTCATGCCCCGCCGTCGCGTTGACTGCAGCAACCCAGATCAGGTCGAACTGGCCGTCTTGTGCGTCGTAGCCGATGTAGTTCTGATCAACAGTCGAAGCGCTGATGTCGTATTCATTACCCCACTCGCTGCTGGCGCGACGGTGCAGAGTGACTTCGTGGGCATAGGTGCGGGCCGCAATCGCTTGTGCCATCAACGCTTCCATTGGCCATGCTGCGGGCATTTCGCTGATTCCGGCGACGTACTTCTCCATCGGAAGCACCTCGACTACACGAACCTTGCCATTGCGGTTTGTCAGCTGGAGCTTGCCCCACAGATAGCTGTGGCCGTTGTTCTCGAGCTTGACCTGCTGGGGGAAGCTCACAATCACCGGATCAGAAACCGATGCAGACGACCACACTTCGCCGATCTGCAATCCGCCATCGTGGGCCCTGACCGCAATCGATCCGGTCTGGCTGGCATTGATCGTGGTGCCGCCACGACCGAAACTGATCGGCCCCGCTGATGTCATCGTCACGTCAGTGGCATCGCCGATGTGAACCCTGATGTCGCCCAATGCGGCCCCGGGCAGTACCACGGTGTTCGGGTAGTAATGGTTCAAGATGCCGACATGGTCGAATCCTTGCGTCGCCATGTTTCGGGCGCCGTTTTGGCTCATGCCTACACCGTGGCCCCAACCTCGGCCTTCGAAAACAAACGAAGACACCCCCTGCGCAGATGCAGCTGATGTGGGCGTGATTGCAGCCAGCAGTGCTAGCACTGCAGTCACAATCGCAAAAAGCACATGTACCGGCACAGACTTCGAGCCGTGGAAACGGCGAGAAACCGTTTCAGGTATGGGCATTTGGGGGCGTGATGACATAGCTTTCTCCGCGAAAGCACCTACCCCGCCCACCAGAGTTCGATCAGAGTAACAGTGTCACCGACGAACTACCACCCAGCCGCAGACAGCCCAATGAAACGAAGCGCGAGCCAGAACTCACCGAGGCTCGAGCGGCATCGGCCCACACAGACCGTCTAGCTCCACCACCTGGATCTGGTCTGCATTGGCCCACGTGATTTCGTTGGCCGGGTCGGGAAGAAGCCGATACTCGCGAAACGACAGTTCCGTCGCGTCGAACGCGAGCAGGCGCCCGATCAGCGGGTCGCCGTAGCCCAGCAACAACTTGATGGCTTCCAGCGCCTGAATCGAACCCACAATGCCCGGAAGCACGCCGAGAACCCCAGCTTCAGCGCAACTCGGAGCAAGTTCCGGCGGCGGCGCTTGCGGAACAAGGTCGCGATAGGTCGGTCCATTGCGTGGATCAAAGACCGTGACCTGGCCCTCGAATCTGAATATCGAACCGTGCACGACCGGGATTCCCAGCTTTACCGAAGCGTCATTGAGCATGTAGCGAACCGGGAAGTTGTCAGCACCGTCGACAATCACGTCATAGCCACTGATGATGTCGACGATGTTCGAGGCGTCGAGGCGCACATCGTGGGTGACAATCGTGACGTCGGGATTCAACGCAGTGAGGGTTTTCCGAGCTGATTCGACCTTACGTTCGCCGATTCTGTCGATGTTGTGCAGGATCTGACGCTGCAGATTCGAAGCGTCGACGACGTCCATATCGACAATGCCCAACGTTCCTATTCCCGCCGCAGCCAGGTACAGGGCGGCCGGCGACCCAAGACCACCGGCTCCTAGACAGAGCACCTTTGCTTCCAGCAATTTCAGCTGACCTGTTTCGCCGACCTCGGGAAGCAGCAGATGACGCTGGTATCGGTTTCGCTGGTCCGAGCTGAGCGTCGCGGGAACAACCCACTCACGGCCCTCATCTTTCCATTGGTTGAAGCCGCCATCCATCGAAACCACGTTTGAGTAACCGAGCTCGATCAGCGTCTTCGCGGCAAAGGCCGACCGAGCGCCGCCAGCACACATCACGACTACTTCGCTGTCCTTCGACGGCAGATATGACTCAACGTTTGACTCAAGGAGCCCCCGGGCAATATGAACCGATCCTGGAATTGCACCCTGGCTGTGTTCGTCAGGCTCGCGCACGTCAAGCAGCGTCGCTCCCGCAGCGAGGCGGATCTGGCCCTGTTCGGTGTCAACTTCGACAATGTCGGCCTTGACGGCCTTGAGAAGCTCGCGAAACGTGGTCATAGCAAAAGGCTATCGACGCGACACCGCGGCCATCTGGGCAGAAGACTCAGGCGGCCACAATCAGCCCCCGGGACCGCCAACGATCAGCGGGAGCACCTCGCTTATGGACCCGTCGATCACGACTGATGCGATGTGATCAAACCCGGTCGGCTCGCCGTTGACAATCACGATCTCGGCCCCGTTGGCCTTGGCGATGGGGACCATGTTGGCGATGGGAAACACGCCAAGACTGGTGCCGATCGCCAGCAAAAGATCGCACTGCTGCGCAGCCGTCTGGGCGCGCTCAAGCGCATCGTCGTCAAGGGCCTGACCGAACGAAATGGTTGCTGATTTCAATAGGCCACCGCAACTTCGACAGGTTGGATCGTCGTCGCCGGCTCGAACCCGGTCGAGGGCAACCTGCATCGGTGCTCCGTAACCACAGTCAAGACATGCAACTCGGCGCGTGGTGCCGTGCACCTCGACAACGTGGTGTGGGTCGCTTCCGGCATCTTGGTGAAGCCCATCGACATTTTGGGTAACGAGCGTGTGCAACACCCCACGTCGCTCAAGCGCAACCAGCGCACGGTGACCTGCATTGGGTTCGACTTGCGCCCAGATCTGCCCGTCGGCCATGCGCTTCCATCGACTCTTTCGATGTTCCGCGTCGTTGATCCAATAGTCGATGTGCGATTTCTTCTCGGCTTGTGGATCTTTGGTCCACACGCCTTCGGGTCCACGAAAATCTGGAATGCCCGAGTCAGTGGAGATGCCGGCTCCTGTCAACACGGCGACCGAGGTGGCCGCACCGACGAGCGCCTGAGCCGCGACGAGCGTCGGGGAAGCGACGAGTTTCGAAACGCTGTCGGCGGGTTCAACCATTCGCCCAGCCTAATCGAACACTCAGTTGAGTCTGAGCTTGACAAACACTGAAATAGCATGAGAAGGTGTGAAAGCTTCCACGAGTACAAGAAAGGCCCAGGAGGCCCTACGTGTCCACCCCAATCGCCAAGACAATCGCTAAGGCAGTCGCCACCGCACCCGTGGCACCTGCCACGCCAGTGCTCGATCGCTCTCGACCCGCCATTGCAATCCCCGCTCAGGACCAAGACGATGCTTCGAGCGCCACGCCATCGCGACGTACCTTTTCAGAGCGATTAGGTGTGCTGGCCTGGTCTGATGCCTGGGTGCGGCCGGGAATCACCCTTCATGACTCTCGCTCAGCGTATGTCGAGACATTTTGGCTGCCGGTAATTGGGCCGAGCGCTACCTTGTTGTTACGCCGTTTGGCCGATGAGTTCGATAGCGAACCTGACGGTTTCGAAATCAACTGCGTCGACCTCAGTCGCGAGATCGGGCTGGGGGCCAGGCTGCATTCACGCTCTCCGTTCGTGCGCACCGTTGACCGGTTGACAAAGTTCCACCTGGCAGACCTTCGTGGTGATGTGCTGTTTGTCTGCCGTCAGCTGCCCGATGTTTCGCCTCGCCAAATCGCACGCCTCTCCGAACGGCTGCAGGCACTACACCGCAGCTGGACCATCGACGCCGCAGATGACGATGCAACGCATCGAGTTCAACTGGTGCGCGCAACGCATCTCGCCCGCACGTTGCACGTACTCGGCGAAACACCAGAAGCAATCGAGCGCCAGTTGCATCGATGGCAGTTTCACCCAAGCATTGCGTGGCACGCGGTGCAGTGGGCGCAAGCCGACGAAGCCGACGACATCGGCGGCTATCACTGATCTACCTGTGCCGGTGAACCGGGGATCGGGAAGCCCCCGGCTCATCGGCGCAGGTCGTTTCGCGGCGTCAGCCCAGGCGGGTAAACGAGTCGACGAGGTTCAACAAGGTGCGCACCGCATAGCCAGTTCCGCCACGCGGGCCGTGCTCGGTCGCTGACTCTGCAAACGCCGGCCCGGCAATATCGAGATGGGCCCAGGCAATGTCTGCGTCGACAAACTCCTGCAGGAACAATCCTGCAGTGATCGATCCACCATAAGGGCCACCGATATTCTTCATGTCAGCAATCGGCGAATCGAGCAGCTTGCGATAGCGGGCGGGCAACGGAAGGCGCCAAACGAGTTCATCCGCGGACTCGGCGGCCTGCTCTACCTGAGCGGCCCATTCGTCGTTGTTTGCCATCAGCGCGGCGTAGTCCCGACCGAGCGAAACCATTGCGGCACCGGTCAAGGTTGCAAGATCAATGATCGCCGCTGGTTTAGATTCGCATGCCAACGAAAGCGCGTCAGCGAGAACCAGTCGACCCTCGGCATCGGTGTTGAGTACTTCAACCGTCTTACCGTTGCGAATTTTGAGTACGTCGCCGACTCTGGTGGCGTCACCACCGAGCATGTTGTCGGTCATTGGCACCCAGGCCCGCACGTTCGCCTTTGGCTTGATCGATGGCAACGCAGACATCGCAGCAACGACAGCCGCGGCACCGCCCATATCGCATTTCATCGTCGACATACCAGCGGCTGACTTGATCGACAGACCACCGGCGTCAAATGTGATGCCCTTGCCGACCAGCGCAATCGTGGGTGCACCCTTCACACCACTCTTCCACGACATCTCCACGAGGCGAGGAGGAAGGTCGCTACCTCGGTTCACGCCGAGCAGACCACCAAGGCGAGCCTTGCGAATCTCGGCAAGACCGAGAATCTTGATCGACAAGCCCGGCTGACGCGACACTCGTTTGGCTTCGTTCGCAAAACGTTGGGGAGTAAGAGAGCCACCAGGCTCGTTCACGAGGTCTCGGGCAAAGCAGACCGCTTGGGCGACCGCCACGCCCGCTTGCACTGCCGCCGTCGTCTTCTTGCTAGCCGAACCGGTCAATGTGATTGTCTTCAGTGCTGATTTCGACGCGCTCGGCTTCAGTTCGTCGTAACTGTATGAGCCAAGAAGCAATCCCTCGGCGAGGGCGGCCACGTCAGTGTCGCCATCGATTTGTACCGAAGCTGCCTTGACCTTGCCTGCGAGCCGTGCGAATACGACACCTGCGCGACGCCAACTTGCCCCCGATACTGATTCGCTTTCGCCAAGCCCGATCAAACACTGCACGGAATCGTCGACGGTAACGAGCGCTGTTTCGCCCAACTTGCCGTCGAAGCCTTGAGCCTCGAGTTGCTTGAAAGGAAACGCTCCCGCACCTTCGCCGATCTGTTCGGTGGTGACGGGCACGCCGTGCAAACCAGATGTGGCAGGCGCGGCACGGGCTACACGCAGAACAGGGGCAGTAGACACAGAAACTCCTTGAGGTCGCAGACGTGTGACGTTACCCGTCAGTGCCGCCGCCCGGAAGCGTCTGCACCAAGGTGAGTGTCGGTTCGAACAGGTCACCCATCTCTTCGACCCGGTCGAGGACAGCTTCGGCGTCAAATACCAGCGAGGCTCCATCTGCCCCCGCACGGACTTCGTCCCACGTAATCGGGGTCGACACGGTTTGGGCTGAGCGCGCCCGTAGCGAGTACGGCGCAATGGTCGTCTTGTGATGGCTGTTCTGGCTCCAGTCAATAAAGACCTTGCCGGTTCGATCAGAGCGCCGCATCACGGTCGTCACACGGTTGGGTTCGGCACGTTCGAGCAGTTGCCCACTTGCTCTCGCAAACGCGCTCGCATGCTCATGGGTGTGTGGTGAATTAAGTGGCACATACACCTGCAGGCCCTTGTTGCCTGACGTCTTGGCCCACGCATCGAGCGAGACCGAGGCCAACAATTCGCGTAACTTGATCGCGAGGGCACAACACTCGATGATCGACGTCTCGTCGCCCGGATCGAGGTCATAGACGAGCATGGTCGGCGCAGCGATGTCGACAAAGCGAGCCATTGGAGCATGGATCTCAAGCGAGGCGAGGTTTGCGGTCCACGCCAGGCCAGCTACTTCAGAGATGCGGCAATAGTCGATCGGCCCGGAACTTTCCCCCGGCCCTCGAACGGCTTCGACCCAGTCAGGACGCCAAGCCGGGCAACGCTTATTGAAGAACGACTCGCCGTCGATGCCGTCGGGAAACCGTCGCATTGTGATGCCGCGATCAGCAATGTGCGGCAACATTGTCGGGGCGATGCGCACGTAATAGTCGATGACTTGCGCTTTGGTGAACCCGGTCTCGGGGTACAGAACCTTGTCAAGATTGGTCAGGCGTAGTCGGCGGTTTCCGACCTCAACCTCAATCTCTGAATTGGTGGCCAACTGGAGCTACGACGCCTTCTTCTTTTTTGCGGTCGACTTCGCAGCCGAATTACCCGACCCCTTTTTCTCGTCGCTTGAGGTCGAGGGGTGCCGCCCGCGCGCCTGCTTAGCGGCCGCAACGCTGGCTTCGAGTGCCGCCATCAGGTCGACGACGTCAGACGATGACGAGCTCGGCGCCTCTTCGCTCACCAATACTTCTTCACCATCGGCTTTGCGTTGGATCATCTCCATCACGCGTTCGCGGTACCCATCGGTGTAGACCGTCGCATCGAACTCGCCGCTAAGCGTTCCAATGAGTTGTTCGGCCATTGCAATCTCGGCATCAGAGATTTCGATTGCATCGAGCTTCTCAAGACCGTCGAGATCTGCAACCTCGTTGAGCTCATCGGAGTAGACCATCGTCGACATCACCAACACGCCGTCGTGGGAACGGACTGCGCCGAGATACTCCTTGTTTCGCATCACCACTCGGCAGATCGCGACCTTGTCGGCCCGACCGAGAGCCTCGACCAGCACTTTGTAGGCCTTGGCCGCCAACTCGTCAGGTTCGAGGAAGTATGCATTGTCGTACATGATCGGATCGATGTCGGCGAGATCGACGAACTCCACGATGTCAATCAGGCGCGACGCTTCGGGGTCAAGCGACCGAAGCTCATCATCAGAAATGGTGACATAGTTGCCGCTGGTGATTTCATAGCCACGAACCAGGTGGTCGTTGTCGACTTCTTCGCCGTCGAGTGCAGAAACCCAACGTCGCTTGATACGGGCACCGGTACGAGAATCGAGCTGATTGAAACGCACCGATTTACGCGAGACAGCGCTGTACAACCGGACAGGAACAGTTACGAGACCAAAGCTGATCGCTCCGCTCCAGATTGCTCTTGGCATAGGGGGCTCCCGATTCGTAGACGGCAGGCAACACCACCCCACCGGCGCAAGCCGCTTGGGACGACAGAGCGCCCCTCTTCGCCCGCTACTGCAGAGCCAGTATGGACCGACCTGTGGAAAACTGCAATGGCCGCCGACCAGTGCCCGTCATCTGTCGAGCAAAATCCGGGCGACAAGATCTTGACCAAACGCGGTCAAGATGGCGAGATAGAGCAGCCCGGTAGCTGCCATGACCGCCGCATATTGGCGCTCCTTAAGCGCTGCTCTCGTAACACCAACCAGCACAATCGTAGCCACCGTCGACGCGGCCCAGAACCAGCCGAGCATGCCTCCGTAACCATCTTCGATCGAACCGTTGAGGACCGACCACACGCCAGTTGGTAACAAAAAGGCCACCACGTGCGGCAGCCACGTGGCCCCTGTCCATCGGACAAGTTCGAGAATCGGGGAACGAGCCAGCCCAGGTTGGACGAGATACCAATGTCCGAGCAGCATCGCATCGCTGACGGCTCCGAGAAAGGCGGCTCCGGCGATGACTCGCACAACCGAGAGCCATGCTGGTCCATCTGCATGAATTGCACCGGCGACGATTGCGATCAGTCCAAAAAGTGGAGCAACAAGATCCAGCGACGGATCGAACTCGGCGGCGTCTGCATCAAACCGCTGCTCGTCGCGATCGATGCCCGTCATTGCCGCCACGCGTTCGGTTCGTCGTTCGATCACCCGACGTTGGCCAGTCACACCGGCTCGTCGCCGCACGATCGACGAGGCCAGCGCCGCGCTTGCCGCTGCGATCGATGCGATTGCCGCTGCTTCCCGCGGCCAATACGGGCCCGACGCCAAGCCGGTGGCGACGCCAAGGCCAGCAACCACAATCCACGTGATGCGCATAGTCCAGCCGTAACCGAGGCCGACCTCGCGGCGTCGGGTGGTCACCCACAAAAAGGCGAGTCCACCTGTCGCCCACATGAGTAAGACAGTGGCTCCGTGGACTTCGATCACGCGTGCTGAGGGTAGCCCTGCGCCCCACAGTCCCCAGCTGGATCCGATCTAGTGGCGAGCGAACTACGACCAGCGGTGCCTCGGTCCAGGCAGACTTTCGGTATGCAGACCCGCGCCACAGTCTGGTTGGACCAACGAGAGATCGGGTACGAGGTGCACCCCTACGAGCAGGATCCAACGGCAGCGTCGTTCGGCCTCGACGCGGCTGAAGCGCTTGGACTCGATCCAGCAGTCGTGTTCAAAACGTTGGTCGTACGGCTTGGGCCAGCACCACACGCGCTGGCAGTCGCCATCGTTGCCGTCACCGATCAGCTCAATCTCAAGGCGCTTGCTCACGAAGCCGGGGCCAAACGAGCCTCGATGAGCACGGTCTCGGATGCAGAACGGTCAACGGGTTATGTCGCTGGCGGCATCAGCCCGTTTGGTCAGACGAAGCAGTTGCCCACCTTTATTGACGAATCAGCCACTACCTGCGACCAGATTTGGGTCAGCGCCGGTCAACGAGGCCTTGAACTGAGCCTGTCCCCCAACGACCTGATTCGCTCCCTCGATGCGCGAGTCGCCGCATTGGCGACGTCTACGTAAGGGCCGCCGCTTCGGCCTCTCGCGCGTGATAGCTGCTGCGGGTAAGCGGCGAAGACTCGACATGAGCCAACCCCAGCTGTTCGCCGACCTGTTTGAGATGAGCGAACTCATCGGGGGTGTACCAACGCTGCACCGGAAGATGATTCGTTGTGGGGCGTAGATACTGACCGATAGTGACGATGCCCACACCAATTCCGGCAAGGTCAGCCATTGTGTCAACGACCTCTTCGAGGCTCTCGCCCATGCCCACAATGATTGACGACTTCGTCGTCAACCCGGCCGTGCGGGCTCTCGCCAACACCGCAAGCGACCTGGCGTAACCCGCAGACGGTCGCACCGCTCGCTGTAATCGCGGAACCGTCTCGATGTTGTGATTCAGCACATCTGGGCGGGCCTCGAAGATGGCGTCGAGCGCCGTGCTATCGCCCTTGCAGTCGCTGATCAGCACCTCAACTCGACAATCGGGAAGCGTTTCACGGATCGCCGCGATCGTGTTCACGAAACCTGAAGCCCCGTGGTCATCCAGATCGTCGCGAGCAACGGTCGTGATGACGGCGTAGCTGAGGCCCATCTGAGCAACAGCTTCTGCTACCCGGCGTGGTTCGTCGAGATCCACGGGCAGCGGTTTACGGGTGTCGACGAGACAGAAGCCGCACGCCCGAGTGCATCGCTCACCGTTGATCATGAACGTCGCGGTGCCGTCAGCCCAACATTCGAAGATGTTGGGGCAGCCGGCCTCTTCGCACACGGTCACCAGATCGAGTTTGCGCATGACTGATTTGAGACGCCGGTACTCGGGCCCCATCTTGGTTTTGACGCGCATCCAATCTGGTTTACGGGCAGAGGTATCGAGTCCGTCGCTAACTCCGGCTTGAGCGAGCCGGCCCAGCAATCGCACCGGGGTGCCTTGTGGCTTGAGAACCGAGTCGGCGGCGAATTGTTCGTTGGCAAGCTCTTCGTCGGCGACGTCGGAGATGACCGAAGCGGAAGCGCGAACCGGGTCACCTGCACCCGCCCCTCGCGAGAAGGCGCTCAGATCTTCGACGCGGTGCTTCCATGCCACGTCGGCCCTGTGAACCGACTGCGTTCCCCAGCGACCCTCTGAGCGCACCGCGACTGCATCGACGACGTCTTGCATCGTCGCGTCAACGCCCTCGGACCGCAAGGTCGTGACTGGTTTGTCCGCGATGCCGCATGGCACGAGACGACCAAACCACGCCGGATCAATGTCGACGTTCAATGAGAAACCGTGCATTGACCGGCCGCGCTTGATGCGCACGCCAATTGCGGCAATCTTTCGTGCGTTGTGATTGTCAGCATCGAGCCAGACACCCGTTGAACCATCGAGACGCTGTGCACCCGGCAACCCGAGGTCGGCCAAGACATCGATAAGGAGATCTTCGATCGACGCTACGAACCTCGCCGTCTCGACCAAGCCGCCGCGGCCGGGAACAGTCACGATCGGGTAGCCAACCAGTTGACCGGGGGCATGCAAGGTAACGTCGCCGCCGCGGTCGACGTGGCGCACGATCGCGCCGAATTCATCGGGTTCGACCAAAATATTCGCGAGATCGCCGCTGCGTCCAACGGTGAACACCGGTGGATGCTCGACGAGGAGCAGATGGTTGTGGTCGCCACGTAACAGGCCACGCTGCAGCGTCAAGGCTTCGTCGTAGCCGACTTTGCCGATCCATCGCACATGCAGATGGCGCGAATGAACGTCGGTCGATGTGCTTTCGGGAACGAGCGAAGCCAACGAGTGGTCAATGGCGACGGGCACTACTCGAGCTCCGCCTCCCAGTCGCGGGTCTCGATGATGGTGCGCAATCGATCAAGAAACGCTGCGGCGTAGGCACCGTCAAAGGCTCGGTGGTCCCAGGCAAGAGCCAGGACGCCCACCGAGTGGATACCGACGGTTTCGTTGCCGAAGTTGTCGGTGATCACCACGGGTTTGCGACGGATTCCGTCGGTCGACAAGATTGCGACCTGAGGTTGGTTAATGATCGGGAACTGCATCATCGTGCCGTACTGGCCGGCGTTGGTGATCGTGAATGTTCCGCCGGTAATTTCGTCAGCGGTGAGCTGCTTTGCACGAGCTCGCGCTGCCAAATCAACGGTGTCTCGAGCAATAGTCCGAAGCCGTTTGCCGTCGGCACCCTTGACGACCGGGGCCAGCAGTCCTTCAAAGTTGAGATCTACTGCGATCGCGAGGTTCACGGCGCCGTGCACAATCAGCTCGTGCTCCCCCATCGATGCGTTCATGTGCGGAAAATCACGGAGCGCATCGACGAGCGCCCGGCTGATGAACGGCAGGTAGGTCAGACTGAAGCCTTCTTGTTCTTTGAACTCGGCTCGGTGCGCCTTGCGGCTGCGCTCGACATTTTCAAAATCGACTTCGACTGCCGTCAGCACATGAGGCGAGACCTGCTTGGACTGAACCATGTAGTCAGCCGTCATTCGCCTGATGCGGTTCAACGGAACGACTTCGTCTCGTTGGCCCACAGGAAGCGGGGCGACGACCGCAACAACACGTTCCGCTGCTCCCGTAACCCGTTCAGCGGGAACCGGCGCAGGATCGGCAACCGGCGCAGACGCCTGCGGCGGCGCATCGACGGCAGGAGCGCTCGCTGGCGGCGCGCCCGCTGATGTGTCAGCAGCCGAGCCAGCATTAGAGCCAGTGCCAACAGCAACCGAAGCGACTCCGGCGGCGGCAACACCTGTGGCAACGGCCGCACCTACAGGTGCAACTGCGTTCGGATCGGCTGCATCTACGTGGGTGGTTTCGGCAGCGCCAGTCGCACCTTGGCGCTGTTGCGAAATTGCGGCTTCGACATCGGCTCGTGTGATTCGCCCTCCGACGCCAGTCCCGGTAATTGATGCAACATCAAGCGAGTTGCGGGTGATCAGGCGCCGCACAACAGGCGACAACAACATACCCGCGCTCGATGCAGCGACTTCGGTGCGGAAGGTGCCGCTTTCGGGCGTCGATTCACCGCCAGCAGAAACGGGCTCGACAGAAGACACAGTCGGTTCAGCGACTGGCGGCGTTGGCGTGGCTGCAGCGGCAACAGGCGCAACGGGTGCAGGTGGAGCAGGTGCCGCCGCGGCGGCAGGTGCTGGTGAAACGTCGGCAACCGGGGCGGCAGGCGCCGGTGGCGCCGCTGCTTCGGGGGCCTGCGCTGATTCGGTCGCTGCATCGGGTGCCGCTGCGGCATCTCCAATGGTGGCCAGAACGACACCCACGTCGACGGTTTCGCCTTCGGCGACCACGATTGCAGTCAACGTTCCCTCGACCGGCGATGGGACTTCGCTGTCCACCTTGTCGGTTGAAACCTCGAACAGCACTTCGTCGAGTGCAACGTGCTCGCCGGGCTGCTTGAACCAGCGGGTGATCGTTCCTTCGGTGACGGTTTCGCCCAGTTGGGGCATCGTGACATCAGCCATCAGTGGTGGTCTTTCCGTAATCGTGAATGGTGGAGAAACAAGGTTCAGAATCGTTACAAGGGTTGCAGGTTTCGTTCATCAGTGCAGACCCCGGCCGGTAAGGGCCAGCACAGTCTCACCAAAAGTCTCGCCAATCGTCGGGTGAGGTTGAATGAACGACGCGACTTCGTCGACCGTTGCTTCCCAGTTAACGGCGAGGTAGCCCTGGCCAAGCTGTTCGGTTACCCACGGTCCGACCATATGCACCCCAAGAATTTGGCCGCCGTGGCCTTGAGCATTGCGTTGCGCAACAACCTTGACGAGGCCCTCGGTTTCACCGACGATCATTGCTCGACCGTTGCCTGCGAATCGGTGTTTGTCAACAACGATTTCGTAGCCGGCAGCGACTGCTTGTTCTTCGGTCAGGCCAGCAAACGCAATTTCAGGATGTGTGTAGATGCACCAGGGAACTCGGTCGTAGTCGATCGGCGGCGCAGGTTCGCCGAGAATTGTCTTGATGACTTGCATGCCTTCGGCAAACCCGATGTGCGCCAGTTGCGCGGTGTCGATGACATCGCCGGCGGCAAATACGTTGGCTTCGCTTGTTCGCAGTGATTCGTCGACAATGATGAAACCTCGGTCATCAAGCGCAACCGCTACGCCATCGAGCCCAAGCCCATCAGTAACAGGGCGACGCCCAACACTCATGACCACGATGTCACTATCGACATGTTCGCCTTCGCCGAAGTGAATTCGTGTGCCGCCGCCCGGCTGCGGTTCATGATGCGAGACAGCAACACCGGTCTTCACCGCAATTCCACGCTTCTTGAAAGACCGTTCGAGTACTCGGGTGCAGTCGGGGTCAGCGCCAGCGACCAATCGAGGCATGTACTCGAGCAGCGTTACCTCGCATCCGAGATCGCTCAGCAATGACGCAAACTCGCACCCGATCGCGCCGCCTCCGATGATCGCTGCACTTTTGGGCACGGCGGGGATCGAGAGGAACTCGTCGCTAGTCATGACCAGCGAGCCGTCTACGTCGAAGCCGGGAAGCGTGCGAGGCGTGCTTCCGGTAGCGATAAGAACGTTGTCGCCAGAGATCTGCACGTCGCCCGACGAGCCGCCAGCAATCTTGACCTGACCGCCACCCGCGATAGAACCATTGCCGTCGTAGACCGTCACGCTTCGAGCCTTGAGAAGCCCTCCGAGGCCGCCAATCAACTGATCGATGATGGCTTGTTTGCGGCGCTGGCTTACGCCAAAGTCCACAACCGGTGTCGAAGTCGTGATTCCGAACTGCTCCGCGTGTCCAATCGTGCGGAAGACCGCGGCGGTCTCGAGCAGCTCTTTGGCGGGGATACACCCCACGTTGAGACAGGTCCCTCCGAGCTTGTGGCGCTCGACCAGGGCTACATCGAGACCTGCCCCCGCTCCGTACAGTGCGGCCGCATATCCTGCGGGTCCGCCACCAATGACGACAAGATCGTGATGTCCCATGACTGACGAGCCTACCGATTCGCTCACCGCGCCTGCCGGGCCGGTCAGCAACGATTGCAGCGGTCGGTCAATGCCGACGCTGAAGTCAGCTCAAGTCAGGGCAACCTGTAGGGCGAATGCCGCAAGAATGGCCAGCCCGCAAAGCAGCGAAAGAAAGATCAGCATGCGAGTGCTCATTCACATGATCCTAGGCACCGAATCCCCACAAGGACCGCAACAGTGACCAACCCAATGCCCCGAAACATGCTGGTACTTGGTGGCGGAAGCGATATCGCCGTCGCGTTGTGCACGTCTCTTGCGCCTCTGGGATTGCGGACCCTCACGCTCGCCGGGCGCTCTGGCGGGTCGACGGCAACGGCGGCAAGCACGCTTAGCGCTACGACCGGTCTGACCGTTCATACCGTTGAATTCGATGCTGCCGATGTCGCCCAACAGAGCGCCACTATCGCAAAGGCAAATAGCGAATATGGCCCGTTCGACACAATCGTTGTCGCCTTCGGCCAGCTCGGCGAGCCGTTCACAATCGACGCCGATCCGGTCGTTGCCGTTGACCTCGCGAACCTCAACTACTCGAGCGCAGTGGCCGCCAGCCTGATCAGCATCGCGCAGTTGCGGGGCGAGCCCGGCGCCAGACTCATCATCATCTCATCGATCGCCGCGGTACGCCCTCGTGCCGGCAACCTGATCTACGGTTCGGCCAAAGCTGGCCTCGACGCTTTTGGCGTCGAGATTGCCGCTCCAGCACGCAAGGTCGGAGTTGATGTCTGCATCGTGCGGCCCGGGTTTGTCCACACCCGCATGACCGAAGGGCTTGAGGAAGCACCATTTGCCACGACCGCGGAGGCTGTCGCTGGCGACATCATCGAGGGCATCAAGAAGCGCCGTGCTGTCGTGCATTCGCCGTCAATACTTGGCACAGTCGGATTGGCCTTGAAGAATCTTCCCGGACCCGTTTGGCGACGGGTTTCGGCGAGGTGACGTTCGAAGAACTGGTCGAGGTGACCGAATGAATCTGCGAGCCGCATTTCGGCTGCTTCGCCCTCACCAGTACACAAAGAACCTTCTCGTGTTCTCGGCACCCGGGGCTGCTGGCCGGCTTGACGAAGCCGACACATTCGCACTAACGGTGGCGGCATTTGCCCTGTTCTGTGTTGTTTCGTCTCTGGGCTATATCGCCAACGACTTGACCGATATCGAAGCCGATCGCCGCCATCCGAAGAAGCAGAACCGCCCCCTTGCAAGTGGCAAGGTGAGCCCAGCTGAGGCGCGTCGAATCATGGTGTTTCTTGCGATCATCGCGATCGCTACAGCACCGATGCTCGGATGGCCCTTTGCTTGCGTACTCGGGGCCTATGCAGGCCTGAGTCTGTTCTATAGCCGCACACTCAAGCGAATTCCGTGGCTTGAACTGGTGGCCGTTGCCGCCGGTTTCATGTTGAGAGCTCTCGCTGGTGGCATCGCGGCTGACACCGACATCAGCGTGTGGTTTGTCTCCGTCGTCACCGCCGGGGCGCTGCTTTTGATAACGGGCAAACGTCTCGGCGAGCTCCTCACCATCGGCGCCGACGCTGGTAGCCGCAAAGTACTAGCGAGCTATCCGCCGCGGTCGCTGCGGTGGTTAGCATCCGCTGCTGCCTTGGCATCAGCGGGAAGCTACGCCGCTTGGGCAGCGACCGAAGCTACCAACCAGGCGGCTGACGGCATTGGTTCAACGTTGTTACAGCTGACAGCGGTTCCGTTCACGATCGCAATCGCGCGCTTTCTTTCTTTGGCATGGACGGGCCGAGGCGAAACCCCCGAAATGCTGGTGCTCAAAGACCCAATCGTTGTGCTGAGCGGGTTCGTCTGGGTCACGCTCTATGCGACTGGTCTGTACCTGTAATTCCCGCGCATCTGTAATCCCCCCTACCCGGAGTCGGAACGCCCAATGAAAACAACCAGCGAATCCATTGCCGGCTGGGGCCGCTCTGCCTTCGTCAGCGTTGATGCGCTGACCGCCGAGTCTCGGAGCGACCTGGCCCATGCAGCGCTGCCCCCGAGGGTCATTGCGAGAGGACTTGGGCGTAGCTACGGCGACGCCGCGCAGCGAAATGGCGCCGCAGTGTTGATGACGCCCGCGTGCAACATGGCCGAATGGGTCGATCAGCCTTCCGGGCTGTTGCGCGTCGATGCAGGCGCGTCGATCGGCGACCTGATCGACCGCTATGCCACACGCGGGTGGTTCGTACCCGTCTCGCCCGGCACCCGCCAGGTGACGGTCGGCGGAGCGATTGCAGCAGACGTACATGGCAAGAACCATCACGTTGACGGCAGTTTCGGAAACCACGTGCGGTCGATGCGGCTGAGACTTGCCGACGACACCATCGTGCAAGTCTCACCAGCCGACGACAGTGAGCTTTTCTGGGCCACGGTCGGCGGAATGGGCCTGACCGGCATTGTCATCGATGCAGACATCGCGATGACGGCGATTCCGACCACCCAGGTGCGTGTCGAGACCCAACGACTCGACACGCTCGATGAGCTCATGCACGAAATGTTGATCAGCGACACCGAACACGACTTCAGCGTTGCATGGGTCGATCTGATCAGCAACGGCCGCAGCGTGCTCACGCAAGGTTCATTTGCTGAAGTACACGAACTTGGGCACGTTGTTGCTGGAGCGCACCAACGCCCTCCCAGCCCCGCTATTGGGTTGCCTCCCGTGCCATCACCGCGACTCGTGCACATGCCGCTTATGAAGGTCTTCAACGAGCTCTGGTGGCGCCGGGCACCCGCGGAGCTGACGGTCACCCATGAATCAGTAACCGCGTTCTGGCATCCACTCGACGCGATTCGCGATTGGAACCGGTTGTACGGACCGAGCGGCTTCTATCAGTGGCAATGCGTGATACCAGACGAACACGAACGTGTCTTTCGTGAAATCTGCGCGCAGCTCGCGAAGTTACCTTCGTGTCTCACCGTACTCAAGCGCTTTGGTGCCGGTAACGCAGCCCCGCTGTCGTTTCCACGTAGCGGTTGGACCCTGGCTGTCGACCTTCCCGCTACGGCCGCGGTTCGCTCAGGGCTCGATCGCCTCGATGAGCTTGTCGTGGCCGCCGAAGGTCGCTTGTATTTGGCAAAAGACGCACGACAGTCCCGGTCGACCTTCGAAGCTGGTTATCCCCGACTAGCCGAGTGGAAGGCAGTTCGCCATGCCGTCGACCCGAACCAGCGATGGCAGAGCGACCTCTCGGTGCGCCTTGGACTGTGAGCGGTGACACGCGGCTATCAGCCATGATTTAGTCGTCGGGCTCGCGCAAGAGGCGCCGGTGCTGCGAACATGGTCAGATGGACATAGCAATCACTGGAGCTTCAGGTCTGATCGGCCAGGCCTTAGTCACCTCATTACGCGAGCGAGGCGATCGACCGGTTGCCCTAGTGCGACGACCTGCCCGAACCAACGACGAGATCAGCTGGAACCCGGCAGCCGGCACGATTGACGCGGCAAGCCTCGAGGGCATCGGGGCAGTAGTACACCTCGCCGGCGCAGGAATCGGAGACAAAAAGTGGACCGACGAGCGCAAGACCATAATTCTCGAAAGTCGAACGTTGGGCACCAGACTGCTCGCCACAACGTTGGCAGGTCTACAACGACCTCCGAGCGTGTTTGTCTCGGGCTCGGCGATTGGCTTGTATGGCTCTCGTGGCGATGAGGAGCTGACCGAGGCAAGCACAGCCGGTTCAGGTTTCTTGGCAGATCTGTGCGTCGCCTGGGAACAAGCCGCCCAGCCGACCGTCGACGCAGGTATTCGCACTGCTCTGGCCCGCACAGGCATCGTGATGTCGACCAGCGGTGGAGCGCTCAAGAAGCAGCTTCCGCTGTTCAAGCTTGGCCTAGGCGGCCGATTTGGGTCCGGCGACCAATGGCTCGGATGGATCTCAATAACCGACCAGGTGCGCGCCTTGCAACATCTGATCGACGGTTCGCTGGCCGGACCGGTGAACCTCGCCGCCCCTACCTCGGTGACCAATCTGGAGTTCACCAAGACCCTGGGCGCCATTCTCAAACGACCGACCCTGCTGCCAGTTCCCCTCGCCGGCCCGCGGCTCTTGTTCGGCCGCGAACTCGTCGAGGAGTTGTTGCTCGCCAGCCAACGGGTGATTCCCGAAACGCTCATCGCGTCAGGATTTCAGTTCACGCACCCGTCGCTTGAGCCGGCCCTACGTTCCATGCTCGACAAATGACGAACAAACGTGTTTCGGTCCAACGAACGATCGCAACCGACGCTGCCACAATCTTCGCTGTTCTCGCGGACCCGGCGGCGCACGCAGATTTCGACGGCAGCGGAACGGTTACCTCATCAACCCGTTCTAACCCGCACCAGCTGACCTTGGGCACCAAGTTCGGCATGAGAATGAAACTCGGGATCCCGTATTCCATTCGAAGCACGGTAAAAGAGTTTGAACAGGACCGTCTGATCGCGTGGGCGCATATGGGCGGACATCGATGGCGCTATGAACTGGAACCGGCGCAAGGCGGCACGCTCGTCACCGAGACATTCGATTGGTCAACGGCTGTTGCACCAATATGTATCGAGATCGTCGGCTGGCCGAAGCGGCACCTGCCAGCCATGCACGAGACACTCAGGCGCCTCGACGGTCTTGTCAGCGACGGCGGGGACGGCGCCGCAAGCTAAAGCCGCCGTCAAGAAGAGCTTCATCCGCGGGATCCAACGTCGCAGGCGTCTCCCCTGTGGCCGCTTCGAAAGCATCCCACTTGGACTCGACTTCGAGATAGTCACCAAATGGTTCAGCGGGCAACAGTGCCTGCAGATCACGCTGGGAGCGGTCTGCGGATTCTGCTGGTGCTGCATCAGCATCGGCCCCTTGGCCACGACCGATCGCGGTGACGAACGCCGAAGTTTGACAACCAACGGGTGCAGGCACCTGAGCTTCGCGGTGCACTTGAGCAGGCACTGGCTCGGGCAGCGGGGCAACAGCTGCTGGAACGACTCGAACGCTGGCCGCTGCCACCGCAGTCGGAACTGGAGCGTCGCTGTTGGCTATCGGTGATCGACGCTGGATCAGGCGCCGGTCAGCTGGCGCAACTCGACGTTCTTTGGCACGCGCGACGGCCTTGCGGCGCAATGCAGCACGTGGCGGCTGGGCCAAGCGCCGATCATGAACCGCTGCTTCATCAGCAGGAGTAGGAATGCTCTCCGGCCCGTAGGCAAGGAGAAGCTCGTCGAGAATCGAGCCCGTATGAAGCACTTCGTCGTGTGCATCAAAAGCTTCAGACACAGATTCTCCACCGAACGCTCACCCAGCAAGCTTGATCCTGCCGGGCGGTCATACTGGCCCACGAGTAGGCCAGGCGCAACTCGCGAGACAGGTTTCACATCTCAGAAGCCCCAGCAGGGCTCACCAGCCACACATCGTCACCAATTGCCCGCTCGAAGTCCTTTACTGAACGACCCAACCAACGGTCCTTGCCATCCCAAACAATGACAGCCTCCTGCGCTTCAGATTGCAACCAGCGATCTCGTCGTCCAAAGGCTTTGGCCGCCGCTTGGGTCGACTCCGGAACCTTCGAGGCGAGCACCACGACGTCAGATGCTGATTCCAACAACGCATCGAAACGATTCTGAGATGCCTTTGGCCACCGTGCCGCTGGATCTGGAAACGCCAGCACCGCGATGAATGGCACCCCGGCAGCGAGCGCGGCTTCTGCGGCCAACTGTTCAGCCCCCAGCTGAAGACCAGTGAGCACGGTGATTGCACCATGAAGCTGTGCCTTCGCCGCGAAGATCTCGGTGAGCTGACCCCGCACACGGGTTGCTATGGGATTGTCGTCGTAGCCGCCCAACTCTGGCGGACGATGGCCAATGACCGCTACCCGAACCGATCCGTCAGAATCAACAGTCACCGGCGACTCAGCCATATCACCGGGCGCTCCAACCGCCGGTGGACTCGACATGGCTGGCTCGTTCTGCTGCGCCGTGTCGTTCTGCTGTGCAGTGACGTTCTGCTGCGCAGTGACCCCCCGCACGGCAAGCTCATCCGCCCGATCGTTCCAGCGGTCACCGCTGTGGCCTTTGACCCACTCGAACTCGAGATCGCGCTCTTGATAGAGCTCAACCAGCGGTTCCCACAGATCGCGATTCGCGACCGGCTCCTTCTTCGAGTTCTTCCATCCTCGTTTGATCCAGCCGCGCCACCAACTGTCACGAAAGCAGTTCACGACATAGGTCGAATCGCTGACGATGAGCAACGGACCAGGGATCGCGCGCACAGCCTCGAGCGCAGCTGTCAGCTCCATTCGTTGATTCGTCGAGTGGGGGGCGCCGCCGAAACCCGATTCGCCATCGGGTATGACCCACCCCCAGCCCCCCGGGCCAGGGTTGCCACTGCAGGCTCCATCGGTGTAAACGACAGTTCGATTCGATTCGGTCACCGGCGGAAACCGATGTCTAACAAGAACACGAGTTGTGGTTGCACGCCTTGATCGTCGCAGGTGTCTGAGGCACCAGCGCGGATCGGCCTAAGAGACAAGCCCATGACCTACCACCACTTTCGTTCGCGTTGGCGTTCAAAGCTTGCATCTCGCTGCGATGATGGGAGGCATGTCGGATCATTACACCCGTGCCCTTCCAGATATCGACCCGTCGGAAACTCGCGAATGGCTCGACTCCCTCGACGCCCTCGCGGCAGTTCAGGGAAATGCACGAGCCCGCTACGTGATCGCTCGTCTCATGGAGCGCGCCGCCGAGATGGACCTCGGTTTGCCGCCGCTCACAAAGACGCCACACATCAACACAATCCCGCCCGAGGCACAACCGTTCTTCCCCGGCGACGAACACATCGAACGGCGTATCCGTGCGTTCATCCGGTGGAATGCCGCTGCCATGGTGGTCCGGGCAAACAAAGACACAGGCGTCGGCGGCCACCTGTCAACATACGCAAGTTCTGCGGCTCTCTATGAAGTTGGATTCAATCACTTCTTCCATGGCAAAAGCGACGGGCAACCCGGCGATCACATCTACTTCCAAGGGCACGCCGCTCCCGGCGTTTACAGCCGAGCGTTTATCGAAGGGCGACTCAACGAGGCGCAACTCGACAATTTTCGGCAAGAAGTCGGCGGCAATGGCTTGTCGAGCTACCCGCATCCACGACTCATGCCAGACTTTTGGGAGTACCCCACCGTGTCGATGGGTCTGGGCCCCATTAACTCGATCTACCACGCGCGATTCAACCGGTATCTCGAGCACCGCCGCCTCGACGACACATCGAACTCACGGGTGTGGGCATTTGTCGGCGATGGCGAAAGCGACGAACCCGAGACGCTCGGCGCTATTTCACTCGCCGGACGTGCCGGGCTCGACAACCTCACATGGGTCCTTAACTGCAACCTGCAACGCCTCGACGGTCCTGTGCGGGGCAACGGCCGAATCGTAGAAGAACTCGAAGGTGTGTTCCGGGGAGCTGGCTGGAACGTCATCAAGGTTCTGTGGGGCTCGCGCTGGGACGAATTACTCGCCAACGATGTCGACAACGTGCTGGTCGACAAGTTCAACACGACCGTTGACGGCCAGTATCAGCGTCTTGTTACCGAATCAGGCGCTTATATCCGCGAGCACTTTTTTGGGCCTGATCCTCGGCTGCGTCAGCTCGTCGATCATCTGAGCGACGAAGAGTTGCGCTCGCTCCCACGAGGAGGGCATGACTACCAAAAGGTCTACGCGGCGTTCAAGGCAGCCGTTGAACATCGCGGCCAGCCGACAGTCATCTTGGCGCAGACCGTCAAGGGCTGGACCCTCGGCGAAGGGTTCGAGGGGCGCAACGCGACCCATCAGATCAAGAAGATGAGCGTGGAGCAGATGCAGGACCTGCGCGAGCGTCTCGACCTTGTCGATGAAATCCCGCTTGACGAACTCGATGACGGTCTGCCGCCGTACTTCCGGCCTGATCCCGACTCGCCCGAACGTCAGTACATGGATCAGCGAGTGCGGGCAATGAATGGTCCTGTCCCGTCGCGACTCGTACGTGACCGCCGCGAACTCAAGCTTCCTGACCCCAAACTCTTCGCCCAGTTCGATGACGGGTCAAACGGGCGAGAAGTCTCGACAACGATGGCATTCACCGCGATGTTGCGGTCGTTGCTACGAGACGAAGCCATCGGCGACCGAATCGTTCCCATCGTCGCCGACGAAGCCCGCACCTTCGGTATGGACTCGCTGTTTCGCGAGTTCAAAATCTACGCGCACGAGGGCCAGCTCTACGAGCCGGTCGACCATGACCTGCTTTTGAGCTACGCCGAAGGGACAGACGGCCAGATACTCGAAGAGGGCATAACCGAAGCTGGCTCGGTCGCTGAGTGGATCGCCGCAGCCACCAGCTACGCGAACCTCGGGGTACCAATGGTCCCGATGTACACGTTCTATTCCATGTTCGGATTCCAGCGCGTCGGCGATCTGTTGTGGAGCGCGGCCGACAGCCGAGCACGTGGGTTCTTACTGGGAGCAACCGCAGGCCGCACCACGCTCGAAGGCGAAGGCTTGCAACACCAAGACGGCCACAGCCTGCTCCTTGCTTCGACCGTGCCGACTTGCGAAGCCTACGATCCCGCCTTCGCCTACGAACTTGCAACCATTCTCAAGTGCGGCCTAGAGCGCATGTACCCCGCGACCGGTAGCCAAGATGGCGACGACGTCTACTACTACATCACGATCTACAACGAAAACTATGAACAACCGGCCCAGGCCGACAACGTCAGCGATGAAGACATCATGAGCGGGTTGTACCGGTACGACACGCGTCCACCCGGAACCGAGCTTTCGGCAACCATTTTGTTCTCCGGGCCGTCGCACTTGGCAGCGACGTGGGCGCGGGACGAATTAGCTGCACGATTCGGAGTCGGTGCCGAACTCTGGTCGGCCACCTCATACAAGCGCCTTCGGGAACAGGCGCTTGATGCTGAACGATGGTCCAGGTTGCACCCAAACGAGCCCCGCACTGTCGAGGTGGCCGACAAGCTCGCAGCCACTCAAGGCCCCATCGTCGCCGTCTCTGACTACATGACGATCGTTCCCGACCAGATTTCGCGCTGGGCCCCACGCCGATTCACACCTCTCGGTACCGATGGTTTCGGTCGTTCTGATACCCGAGAGGTACTGCGTGAGTACTTCGAGATCAGCGGTCCGCACATCGTGGTGGCTGTATTGTCGTCGCTGGCGACCGACGGACTAATCGAGACAGACGTGGTCAGCCAGGCCATTGCCGACTATCAACTCGACACCGAGCGCGCTAACCCATTCCACTTCGAAACTGGCCCGGTTCTGCACGCCAACCGGTGATGGAAAACTCCACGTTGGCCGTCACCGGCGACTCAACCGCCGACGACCTCGTTCGCACCAACGCGTTTGCGCTCTTGCTTGCGATGCAGCTCGATCAGCAGATCAGTATCGAAATGGCGTTTCGAGGCCCGGCTCGTCTCGCCGAACGCATTTCGCAGGTTTCTGCAGTTTGTGTCGCGTCATTGCCTGAAGATGACCTGGTTGCCGCCTTTCGCGAGAAGCCGGCATTGCATCGATTCCCCGCAGCGATGGCTCGACGAGCTCAGGCACTCGCTCAACACGTGGTCGATACCCACGGCGGCGACGCAGCAGCCGTTTGGACCCAGCCAGACACAGCAGAAGATCTCGCAACGTCTATTAGGAGCCTTCCGGGCTTCGGGGATGAAAAGACGATGATCTTCGTTGCGCTACTCGCCAAACGAATGGGCGTTGCGCCGCGTGGCTGGCAGACGCACGCAGGACCCTTTGCCGATGATCAGCCGCGATCGGTAGCTGATGTCGACGGGCCCGAGTCTATGGATCGTGTCAAGGCATGGAAAAAGCAACAACGAGCACTTGGCAAATCAAAACAACAGTGACGCGTGCGCGTCAGCATTGCGACCCGACATATCGTTGCCGATCGACCCAACCCAACAAGATCGCCACGGCTCTCGGGTCATATCGCAGCAGGTGGCCTGCACCTTGCATGACGCGCAGCTCAGCTGATCCATGTGCATCTGCGATGATGCGACTGTCGAAGACGGGGACCAAATCGTCATCGGCCCCGTGAAGTATAAATAGCGGTCGATCACTCATTTTGGCAGCCGCATCAGACGCCTTGATTCGCGTCAGTTCCTCTGCCCAAGAGTTGAAATCTTCAGGGAAGCTCGCATCGGTTACCGCCCCCACGTTGCGGGCATGTTCAAGCAGCAGCGCAGGATCCCCAGACCAGTCGCCGAAATCGGCCGGTGGCGCAACGGCGGCCACCGACCGCACCAGGTCGCTGCGAGCCGCAGCACAAATACCGAGTGCGCCACCAGTTCCGAAGCCGATGACCGACACCGACGCAACCGACGGGTCGGCCGCAAGCGCCTCCACCGTTGCGCAAACGTCGTTTAGCCATCCCTTGAGCGAGAAGTTGCCTTGGCTGCCGCCACAGCCCCGATAGTGCATGGCGACCACTACACAGCCCTTGTTCCTGGCGATTCGATCCGCGAGCGTGTGGTACGACTGCCCAGATCGTTCTGCTCCAATAGCGGCTGTCGGGAAACCGTGGCAAATGACAAGTCCTGGAACACCAGCGGCGGGGACCCGCTCCGGACGGGCGACGTGGTTGACGAGGGTCAACCCATCACATTCGATCTGCAACGAACGTCAGCCCTTTGCGGGTCGGTAGCCGCGATTGCGTGCTTCGGCCAACGTGTCAGGCGAGAACGAGGTGTACTGCTCAGAGGCAACGAGTTCGTCAATCGCTGACTCATCGGTCACTTCGTCGATGTCGTACACGATCTGGGTGCGCTTGTCGCCCACGTAACGATGATGTTCGAACTTGGAAAGTCGATCCATGGTCGCTGAGCTTATGCGTATTTGAGTGCGCCGAGCGGAACCGCCTTTGGGCCGTACGCGCAAACGCCCCGGGAAATTTCCCGGGGCGTTTGCTGCTGAGCGGATGACGAGATTTGAACCCGCGACCCTCACCTTGGCAAGGTGATGCTCTACCAGCTGAGCTACATCCGCAAGACCGGCCACGATAGCGCGTGGACCGCTGGCCAACGCCCTGCTGTGCGCACTTTCGCGTTGGGACGAAATGCCG